>NZ_PSRR01000145.1 GCF_004296405.1 Bradyrhizobium sp. Leo170 | reverse complement strand
CCTGCGGCGGGGATCGTGCTGCGGCCCTTGCGTCCGCGCGAAGAACTGCTCGTCGTGCGGTCGGCCTGCGGCGCCGACGTACGCTCGCTGTGCGGCGGCGTTGCGCCGGGAGGCGGCCGGATCGCGCAGTGCCTGGCCTCCAATGCCGCCTCGCTGTCGCCCGCCTGCAAGGAAGTGCTGGGACAGTTCGCGGCGCGGTGAGCCGCGGCGACCAGCCAGCTACTCGCCGCGGAACGCGAGAATGAGCTGAATAAGCCTGACCGAAAGCGCGATCTAGGCAATCGACATCGCGACCTGATACGCGACATGCCAATTCAACTTGGCGAGCTTGGTGAGCCCGGGCGGGTTCCGGCCACGGCGGTCGCCGCTCGCGCAAATTTTCCGGTGGCGCTGCGCGCGTCCCGCGGATAGTCTGGGCGCAAACTCGTAAGTACACTGTCAATTGGGAGGAATATCGTGCGTATCGCCGTGATCGGCGGAGGTCCCGGCGGCCTCTATTTCGCCTATCTCTGGAAGCGGCGACACCCGGACGCGGTCGTCGAACTGTTCGAGCAGAACCCGGCCGATGCGACCTGGGGCTTCGGCGTCGTGTTCTCGGACCAGGCGCTGGAATTCCTGCGCGCCGACGATCCCGAGACAGTCGACGCCATCGCGCCGAACATGGAAAGCTGGAAGAACATTACGCTCAACCTGCGCGGGGAGAGCGTCGAGATCGACGGCATCGGCTTCTCCTCGATCGGCCGGCTTGCGCTGCTCTCGTTGTTGCAGGAGCGCGTCCGCGCGGTCGGCGTCACGGTTCAATTCGACAAAGCGATCCAGTCGGTCGACGCGCTGCAAGGGGTCCAACAAGGCTATGACCTGATCGTCGCCGCGGACGGGCTGAATTCGCTGGTGCGCCGGAGCTTTGAGGGCGATTTCGGCACCTCGCTGTCCTACTCGTCCAACAAGTTCGCCTGGTACGGCACACAGAGGCGGTTCGAGACGCTGTCGCAGACCTTCGTCAAGACCGAACGCGGCGCCTTCAACGCCCATCACTACCGTTATTCACCGACCATGAGCACGTTCCTGGTCGAGTGCGACCGCGCCACCTGGCACGCCTATGGCTTCGCGAACAAGGACGCCGATCACTCCAAGGCCGTGTGCGAGGAGGTGTTTGCCGAGGCGCTCGGCGGGCAGCCGCTGATCTCGAACAAATCGCTGTGGCGCAATTTCCCGTGGATCTGGAACGAGCACTGGTCGTTCAAGAACATGGTGCTGATCGGCGACGCCCTGCACTCGGCGCATTTCTCGATCGGCTCCGGCACCCGCCTTGCGATCGAGGATGCGATTGCGCTGACGAGGGCGCTCGAAGCCGAAGCGCATGTCTCCACCGCCCTCCACCGCTATGAGGCCGAACGCAAGCCGATCGTGAAGAAGCTGGTTACCGCGGCGCGCACCAGTGCGGACTGGTACGAGAAATTCCCCGAGCACATGAAGCTCGACCTGATGGATTTCGCCTTCAGCTACATCACCCGTTCGGGACGGATCGACGACGCGCGGCTGCGCGCGATGTCGCCGAATTTCATGGCAGGCTACGAGGCCTCGAGGAGCAAGTCATGAACGAGATCGCCGACCAGGTACCATCGGACAGTCCGGGCGCGCGCGAGATCGGCTTTGCGCTGCCCGAGCGCTACAACGCAAGCCGCATCCTGTTCGACAATCTCGCGCAGGGCCGCGGCGAACGATTGGCCCTGACAGGTCCGGCGGGAAAGCGCACCTATCGCGAACTTTGCGCTGAGGCCGCGAGCTGGGGCCACGGCTTCGCTTCACTGGGCCTGAAGCGCGGCGACCGCATCCTGCTGTTCCTCGACGATACGCCCGCCTATCCGGCCGCGTTCTTCGGCGCTATCAGCGCCGGCTTCGTGCCGCTTCTTATCAACACGCTGACGCCGCCGGACCTCCTGCAGTTCTATCTTTCGGATGCGAGTGCGACAGTCGCGGTCACTGATGCCGAGTTCTGCTCGCGCTTCAACACTGAGGCTTGCAAGGATACGCCGCTGAAAACGCTCGTGGTCAATGGCGCGGCCGGCGAGCATGCGGTGCCGCAGGCGCTCCTGGCCGATGAATGGCTGCCGCGTTTTTCGGCCGAGCTCACTGAAGCCGACACCCACCGCAACGAGATGGCGTTCTGGATGTACTCGTCCGGCTCGACCGGCCGGCCCAAAGGCATCGTGCATCTGCACCACGATATGGCCTATAGCGAGCAGGCGTTTTCCCGCAACGTGCTGAAGCTGGCACCCGGCGACATCTGCTTCTCGGTGCCGAAGATCTTCTTCGCCTATGGCTTCGGCAATTCCATCACCTTCCCGTTCTCGGTCGGCGCCGCCACGCTGCTCCTGCCCGACCAGCCGAAGCCGGCATCGATCTTCGCGGCGATCGAGCAGTATCGTCCGACCGTGTTCTTCGGCCTGCCGACGCTCTACACCTCGCTGACCAAGGCCGACGGCGCGGCGAGAGTCGATTTCTCCTCGCTGCGCATGGCGATCTCGGCCGCGGAGGTGCTCTCGGCCGACGTCTTCAACGGCTGGAAAGCGCTGACCGGGCTCGAGATCATCGAAGGCCTCGGCTCGACCGAGGTGCTGCACATCTATCTCTGCAACCGCGCGGACAGAAAGAAGCTGGGTGCTGCGGGCGTGCGCGTCCCCGGCTACGAGATCCTGCTGCGCGACAAGGACGGCCGCGAGGTCGCTGACAATGAGGAAGGGATATTGTGGGTGCGCGGCGATTCCAACACGCCGCTCTACTGGAACCGCCCCGACAAGACCGCCGAGACCGTGCGCGAGGGCGGCTGGATTTACACCGGCGACCGTTTCGTCCGCGACAGCGATGGCTTCCACTTTTTCCGTGGCCGCGCCGACGACCTGATCAAGATATCAGGCCAATGGGTCTACCCGCTCGAGGTCGAGCTCTGCCTCGCCGATCATCCTGATGTCCGCGAATGCGCCGTCTTCGCCGCCGAACTGCCCGATAGACGCATGACGCTGAAGGCCGTCGTGGTGATGAACGACCGCGCGTTCGAGGCGGAGGAGACGGCGAAGCGGCTGCAGGATTACGTGAAGGCAAGGCTCTTGCCCTATAAGTATCCGCGCGAGATCAAGTTCATTGACGAACTGCCGAAGACAGGAACAGGCAAGATCGACCGGCAGGCGGTGATGAAGATGTGATGCATACCGCTTCAGCAAACTCACTGTCGTCCCGGGCTTGACCCGGGACCCATAACCACAAATGTGGGTTTGAGAGAACGCCGGAACGACAATCTCGCACAACAATAACCGCCGGGGGTTATGGGTCCCGGGTCAAGCCCGGGACGACGGCGGGGTGTGAGTTGGTGATCACGCGTTCAACCCCGTGCCGCCGTAGAGCCAGGCGAGATCCTGATAGTAATCCTCGGAGGTCTTCGCGCCCATGATGGCGTTGCGGAGGCGGGCGTGGTCGCCGGCGGGATGGTAGATGTGCTCGCCGATCGCGCGCGACCACAATTGCACCTGCGCAGTGCGTGGGAAACGTTGTGCGCGGTAATGCTCGAGCGCCACTGCGTGGTCGTCATGATGCGACAGCATGTGCGACAGGCACACGGCATCCTCCATCGCCTGGCAGGCGCCTTGCGCGAAATATTGCAGCATCGGATGGGCGGCGTCGCCGAGTAGGGCGACGCGGCCGTCGATCCAGCGCTCGTTCGGATCGCGGTCGCACAACACCCAGAGCCGCCAATTCTTGCCGTGACGAATGATGCTTTGCGCACGCTCATGGACGTGCCGAAAGCCCTGCATCACCTCCTCATCGCCAACCGGCTTTCCCGCGACCGGCTCCGGCGCGTCGTTGTGGTAGGTGACGACGAGGTTGAACACTTTCCAGTCCGAGAGCGGATAGTGCACGATGTGGCACTTCGGCCCGGCCCACAAGGTCGCCGCGTTCCAGCGCAGATCCTCCGGCATCTCTTCGGTCGGAATCACCGAACGGTAAGTGGTATGACCGGACACGCGTGGCGGCCCATCCGATGTGACCTGCTTGCGGATGTTCGACCATAGGCCATCGGCGCCGATCAGGAGCCGGCCGGTGACGCACTCGCCAGTGGCGAGCTGCGCGGTGACCGAGGCGCCATCCTGCTCGTAGCCGGTCACCTCGCTGCTGACGCGCAGCTCGATCAGTCCATGCTCGCGGCAGGCGCGCAGGAACACGCCGTGGAGATCGCCGCGATGCACCACGGCATAGGGATTGCCGAACCTGACACGGAACGGCTCGCGCAGGTCGACATGGGTGATCTCTTCGGCGGTGAGCGCATCCATCAGGCGGAGCTGGTCGATATAGACGGCCATCCGCCGCGCGGCCTCGCCGACGCCGAGATAGTCGAAGGCATGGAATGCGTTCGGGCCGAGCTGGATGCCAGCGCCGATCTCACCGAGCGTGGCGGCCTTCTCCAACAGGATCGAGCGGATGCCTTTCTGAGCAAGCCCGAGCGCCGCGGCAAGGCCGCCGATGCCGCCACCTGCGATCAAAACGGGTTGGCTATCCTTTGCCATCAGCCCGACTTCCCGAGATGTTCGAGGGCGTCCTCGGCGCGCAGCGGCACGCGCGAGGCCTCGTTGTTGAGATCGACGAGCTGCGCGAGCAGTGCCATCAGCGTCTTGCGATCGGCGGGCTTGAGGGGCTGCAGCATCCGCGCCTGTGCGCGGTCAACCACGGGCATGATCTCGCGCAGCAGCGAAGCGCCCTGCCGGGTGATGGTGAGCAGCTTGACGCGCTTGTCATCGGAATCGGACTTGCGCTCGATCAGGCCCTTGCCCTGCAGCCGCTCGATCACATTGCCGAGCGTGGAGCGGTCGAACGCGATCACCGCGGACAGTCGCGTCGCATCGATGCCGGGATGGGTGTGGATTGCGATCAGCGCGGCATATTGCACCGGCGTCAGGTCGAACGCCCTGCACTCCTCGACGAAAATCGAGACCGCGATCTGCTGCATCCGCCGGAATAGATAGCCGGGCGCGGTATAGACCGCGTCCATGGTAACAGGGGTTTGCTTGTTGTTATTCGGCATCGACTTGCTTATCCGGGGCGGCGTCGGCAAACGCCTTCATTGCCTTGGCCGCGGCTTCCGCCTTGAGCAGCCGCGGAAAAGCGGTGACATCGACGCCGAAGCGCCGCGCATTGGCAAGCTGCGGCACTAGGCAAAGATCGGCCAGCGTCGGCACAGCACCAAAGCAGAACGGCCCGGCTTCGCCCGCCGCCAATGTCTCGCAGGCCGAAAGCCCCTCGCGGTTCGCCCAAGCCGCCCACTCCGTCACCTTTTCTTCCGGCAGGCCGAGCTGCCGCAGCCGCGCCAGCACTTTCAGGTTCTGCACCGGATGGGTGTCGCAGGCGATGGCCTGCGCGAAAGCGCGGACTTTTGCGCGCTGCAGCGAATCCTCCGGCATTAGCGGCGGTTCGGGATTGACCTCATCGAGCCATTCGATGATGGCGAGCGACTGGGTCAGGATCGCGCCCGCGTCGCTTTCCAATGTCGGCACCAGCCCTTGCGGGTTGATGGCGAGATAGGCCGGAGCGCATTGCTCGCCTTTGCGAAGATGATGCGGCAGGTGCTCAACGGTGAGCCCCTTCAGGTTCAGCGCGATTCGCACGCGATACGCGGCGCTGCTGCGGAAATAGCCGTGCAGCTTCATCGGAACCTCCCTGGTGTCTTCTGATTTTTCTTCAAGTTGACGCTAGCCATATTGTCAGTATGCTGTCAATCAGCGAACAACATAGAAATGGACGGGAGGCCAGCCATGGAAGCGGTGCAGAAGACGCCGGAGCGCGAGGCGTTCTACAAGAAGATCGACGGCGAAAGCCTTTCGGCGCTCTGGAACGTGATGAACGATCTTATCACGCCGGAGCCGAGGAGCGCCTGCCGACCGCACCTCTGGAAGTTCGACCAGATCCGCGACTACATGAACGAGGCGGGCAAGCTGATCACGGCCAAGGAAGCCGAGCGGCGGGTGCTGGTCCTGGAAAACCCCGGCCTGCGCGGACAATCCAAGATCACCACGTCGCTGTTTGCCGGCGTGCAGATGGTGGTGCCCGGCGATATCGCCCCGGCCCACCGCCACAGCCAATCGGCGCTGCGCTTCGTGCTCGAGGGCAAGGGCGCTTATACGTCCGTCGACGGCGAGCGCACCGCGATGTCACCCGGCGATTTCGTGATCACGCCGTCGATGACCTGGCACGACCATTCCAACGAGACCAGCGAGCCGATGTTCTGGCTCGATGGCCTCGACATCCCCATGGTGCAGTTCTTCGATGCCTCTTTCGCCGAGGGCGCGAAGGAGGACCAGCAGCAGATCACAAAACCCGCCGGCGACAGTTTTGCGCGCTATGGTCACAATCTGCTTCCGGTCGATCAGAAGCGCGCCTCGAAGACGTCGCCGATCTTCAACTATCCCTACAGCTACACCCGCGAAGCGCTGGAGCAGGCCAAGGCCCGCGACGAATGGGACGCCTGCCACGGCCTGAAGCTGAAATTCTCCAATCCCGAGACCGGCGATTACGCGATGCCGACCATCGGCACCTTCATCCAGCTCGTCCCCAAGGGCTTCAAGACCGCGCGCTATCGCTCAACCGACGCCACCGTATTCGCCGCAATCGAGGGCAAGGGCCGCACCAGGGTCGGCGAGCAGACCTTCGAATGGGGCCCGCGCGACCTGTTCGTGGTGCCGAGCTGGCACTGGGTCACGCATGAGGCGGATGTGGATTCGGTGCTGTTCAGCTTCTCGGACCGTCCGGTGCAGCAGAAGCTCGACCTGTTCCGCGAAGACCGCGGGAATGCGTGAACTGCTCTCTCCTCGTCATTGCGAGCGAAGCGAAGCAATCCATCTTCCCGCTTGCGGAGGCATGGATTGCTTCGTCGCTTTGCTCCTCGCAATGACGGCGGAGCGTGTCACCGCCCGAGAATTGTAGGGTGGGCAAAGCGCAGCGTGCCCACCTTCAAGCACTCCGCTCGTGATGGTGGGCACGCTGCGCTTTTGCCCACCCTACAAATCCTGGTCACCGCCAGTGGAGCAGCCTCGCCTCAAGCAAATTGATCAGCTTCCCGACCGCGAGCCCGAACAGCGACAGGATCACGACGCCGGCGAGCAACTGATCGGTCTGCATCAGATTGCCGGCCTGCAGCACGAAGGCGCCGATGCCATACTGCGCGCCGATCATCTCCGCGCTCACCACCAATAGCAACGCGACCGAGGCGGTGATGCGGAAGCCAGCCAGGATCGAGGGCAGCGCGCCCGGCCAGATCACGCGGCGCACGATGGCATGGAACGGCACGTTGAAGCTCTGCGCCATCCGGATCAGATTGCGCGGCACCGCATCGACGCCGCTATAGACCGAGATCGCGGTGGAGAAGAACACCCCCAGCGCAATGGTCGCGATCTTGGGCTCTTCGCCGATCCCGAGCCAGAGGATCAGCAGCGGCAGCAGCGCGATCTTCGGAATCGGAAACAACGCCGAGATGAAAGTGATGCCGACGCCGCGCGCCAGCGTCGACAGGCCGATCGCGAAGCCGACGATGACGCCGGCCACCGTGCCGAGCAGCCAGCCAACGCCGATCCGCATCACCGACCAGCCGAGATGCTGCCAGAGCGCGCCTGACATCGCGAGCTTGTAGGTCGCGACCGCGATCGCCGACGGCGGGGGCAGGAACAGCGGATTGACCCATCCGGCGCTGCCCGCCAATTGCCACAGCGCGATGACGAGCGCGAGCGCGATCCAGCCGGAGGCGCGGCCCGTGCTCGGCATAAAACCGGCGCCGCGAAATTCGACCGGCCGCGGTTTGGCGTCCATGTCGGACGGCGTCTCCGATGGCGCGCGGTCAAGCATGCTGGACCTCGCGCTCGGCATCGATCGCCTCCTCGCGGATCAGCGACCACAGCTCCTCCTGCAGCGCCAGCAGTTTTTCGCGCACGTTCCTGTCGCCGCGCTCGCTGCGCGTCATCGCTACCTGCACGACTTTGCGGATGCGCCCGGGCCGGCGCGACAGCACCAGGATGCGGTCCGCAAGCCGCACCGCTTCTTCCAGATTATGCGTGACATAGACCGCGCCCATCGCGCCGTCGGCAAGCAAGCGGACGAAATCCTCCATCAGCAGTTCGCGCGTCTGCGAATCCAGCGCCGACAGCGGCTCGTCCATCAACAGGATCGCCGGCTTCACGGCCAGCGCCCGCGCAATGCCGACGCGCTGGCGCATGCCGCCGGAGAGTTGCTTCGGATAGGTGCCACGAAAATCCGAGAGCCCGGTACGGCGCAGCGCGTCCTCGACGACGGCGCGGCGCTCCGCTACGTCGAGCGCAGTATGCTGCAGTGGGAACGCGACGTTTTCCTCCACCGTGCACCAGGGCAGCAGCGCGAAATCCTGGAACACGAAGGTCAGAGGATTGAGGCTGTCTTTCGGCGGCGCGCCGCGCAACTTGGCCGCGCCGCCGGTCGGCCGCAACAGGCCACCGAGGATCGACAGCAGCGTGCTCTTGCCGCAGCCAGAGGGCCCGACGATCGCGACCACCTCGCCCGCGCGAACCGTGAACGAGACGTCGTCGAGCACGTCGAGCGTGTCGAAGCGGTGGCTAATATGGTCGGCGATCAGGTCCATCTGGCTCTTGCTTGGCTCCGCATTTCGTTCTCGCTCGTCATGCCCCGGGGCTTGTCCCGGGCATCCGCGTCTTTCTTTCCCTGGTTACAAAGTGCGTGGATGGCCGGGACAAGCCCGGCCATGACGGCGACTACGGTATCAATCCGGCTTCACATATTCCTTTGCGATGATGCTATCCGCGTCAAAACCCTTGTCGACGAAGCCCTGCTCCTGCAGCCAGGAAATCTGGTTGGCAACATTCTTGACGTCGAGCTTGCCGTCCGGATCGATATAGGCGCAATTGCCGACCACCTGCTCGACCGGCAGGTGGGTGTATTTGGCGATGATGTCGAGCAGCGGTTTTGTCTTTTCGTTGATCGGCGCCTTACCATCCTTCATCGCGGCGAGAATCACGTCGTGATATTCGCGATCGGCCTTCACCAAAGCTGCAAGCAATTTCGTCACCAGCGGCTTGTTCGCCAGCGTCTTGGGCGAGGCGAAGACGGCGCCAAGCTGCCACGGCGTCTCGTCGCCGACCCAGCCGAGGAGCTTGGCACCGCCAGTCTCCATCAGCGGGCGTGCAGTCGAGACCGGCAGCAGCGCGGCATCGACGGTCTCGCCCTTCAGCGCGGCGGCCGCGTTCGAGAGCGATTGCAGCGGCACCACCTTCACGTCCGAAAGCTTGAAGCCGTATTTATCGGCGAGCAGGCCGAGCGAATAGTGAAAGCTCGAGCCGACCTGCGTCACCGCTACGCGCTTGCCCGCAAGATCCTTCGGCGTCTTCAGGCCAGCCGCATAGGCATTATTGCTGGCGAAATAGCCGATCAGGGGATAGCCGGCCTTCTCGCGGCTCATGCCGCCGATCACTTTCAGCGTGCCCTTGCCGGCGAGATTGTAGAGCCCGGCCGTGAAGGCGGTGACGCCGAAATCGACATCACCCGAGGTGGTGGCGACCGCGATTGGCTGCGCCGCGTCGAAGAATTTCAGTTCGACATCGAGTCCGGCCTCACGGAAATAGCCCTTGTCCTGCGCGATGAACACCGGCGCCGAGGACGACAGGCGGAGCACGCCGATCTTGGCTTTCGAGAGCTCATCGGCCCGTGCGATCCCGCTCGCCGTCAGTGCCAGCAGGCCCGCAAGCGCGAGCCGCACAAAATACTTCATCCGCGTCCTCCTCACAATCCGGCAGGTACTTGCTGGTCGCACCCGATGAAGGCGCCCTGCTGTTTCAGCCCCTGTTGCAGTCTGTCTACCGCGATGTCGCGTGGCATGGTATTGCCCGACAGCGCGAGCGCGGCGGCCGAGCCTGCCGCCTCTCCCATCGCAAAGCAGGCGCCGGAGACCCGCGCCGCCGACTGTCCCTCGTGGGTCATCGAGGCGCAGCGCCCGGCGACGAGGAGATTGTCAACGCGCTCAGGCACCAGCATGCGATAGGGCAGTTCGTTGAAGCCGCGCGATTCCGGGATCGGCGGGAACTTGAAGATGACGTCACCGGCGACATGAGCCTCGATCGGCCAGCCATTGACGCCGATGGAATCGTCGAATGAGGCGCAGCCCAGCACGTCCTCGCCGCTGAGCTGGTAACCACCGACCACGCGTCTTGTTTCGCGGATGCCGAGCTGCGGCGGCAGGTCAACGATGTAGGAGTTCTCGAAGCCCGGCACCGTGCGCAGGAATTCGAACGCCTGGATCGCCTGGCGCCGGCCCTCGATCTCGCCGCGGGTGAGGTCATTGGGCTCCAGGCCATTGACGGCGGTGCCGTCCTCGCGTGCGAGCTGGGTGAAGTTCACCCGCCACTCGATCGGCGAGCGCTGCGGTCGCACGATCGCGGCCTTGCGCGGAAACTTGTGGGTGCCGGCGGCTTCGGCCTTTTCCATCAGCGCCGGTATCGTCCGCCACGCGTCACCGGCTTTCTCGGGATCGATGCCGTTGAGACGGAACATCATGGATGGATAGAGCATGCTGCCCTTGACATCGCCAACCTCGTACGGCGCGCCGGCCCAGGCGGCGAGATCGCCATCACCGGAGCAATCGATGAAGATGCTTGCCAATACCGCCTGGCGGCCGGCCTTGGTCTCGACCATCAGCGCGCCGACGCGCTGCTCGTCATCCATCACCACGCCGGCGCCGAGCGCATGGAAGAGGATATCGACCTTGTGGCTCGCCAGGAGATCATCGGCCGCGATCTTGTAGGCAGCGGTGTCATAGGCCTGCGCCAGGATCTTGCCGAGGATCAGATGCGGCTTGTTCAGCCCGTTCAGCCGGTCGATTCGATCCAGCAGATCGGAGGCGATGCCCTGGACCACCCGATGCGCTTGGCCGTGGACGTTGGCGTGCAGCCCGCAAAAATTGGTCACGCCCGCGGCCGTGCCCATGCCGCCGAGGAAGCCGTAGCGTTCGATCAGGAGCGTGCGCCGCCCCGCACGCGCCGCGGCAACCGCGGCCGCAATCCCGGCGGGCCCGCCACCGAGCACCGCGACTTCATATTCGCCATAAATCGGCACGCGCCGTGCGGGTTCTTCGATGGTCTTTGGCACGTTTGCTTCCCGGAAGTGACCCGCCCTCATGGCCGGCCAGAGGATTTTGTTATCGCAACAACGGGCTAGCAAAGAATGCGGCGCCGGGAAATGGCTCGCGCGCAAAGTTGATGTTGCTCCCGTTTCACGGAACTGAGACAACGGGCCGGTAAAGGACGGGCGACATGAAACTTTTGAGCCTCATAACCCTCGGCCTCATGGCCGGCGTCGTCCCCGCTTCGGCGGCGGTGGAGCAATGCCGGTTCATCCAGGCGAAGGCCGAGCGGGAAGCCTGCTACGAGCGGCAGGCCGTGGCGCTCGATGCCAAGCGCAAGCCGGAGCCGGTCTACGACAGCAAGCCGATGGAATCGCTGCAGCAGATGCGGCGGGATGACGAAGAGGTCTACAAGAGCTTGCGCAGCATCTGCCGCGGCTGCTGAGCGGCGCGAAAGATCACTCGGCCTTGATCTTGGCGGTGCGGATGATGTTGCCCCAGCGTTCGGTCTCGGACTTGATGAAGGCGCGGAAATCCTCGGGCGAACCGCCTTTGACCACGGCGCCCATCTCGCGAAGGCTGTCCTTTACCTTCTGATCGCCGAGCGCGAGGTCGATCTCCTTGTTCAGCCGCGACACGATCTCCTTGGGCGTGCCGGCCGGAACCAGGAAGCCCCACCAGACGGTGGCCTCGACGCCGGGGAAACCAGCCTCGGTGACAGTCGGGACATCCGGCAGCAGCACCAGCCGCTCGCGCGAGCTGACGGCGACCGGCCGTAGCTGGTTGGCGCGGATCTGCGGCATGCCCTGCACGGGATCGACGAACATGAAGGAGACGCGGCCGGCGATGATATCGACCATCGCCTGCGCGCCGCCCTTGTACGGCACATGCAGCGCCTGGATGCCGGTCACCTGCTTGAAGATCTCCGCCGCAAGATGGCCCGACGTGCCGGTGCCGGCGGAGGCAAAGGTGAGCTTGTCCGGCGCCGCCTTGGCCATATCGACCAGGTCCTTGACGGTCTTGGCCTCGAATTGCGGCTGCACCACCAGGATCAGGGGCGAGTAGCCGACAAGGGCGACCGGCTCGAGGTCCTTCTCCGCGTTGAAGGGCAGGCTGTCGAACAATGCCTCATTGGTCGCCAGATTGTTGGCGGCGATCAGCACATTGTAGCCGTCGGGATCGGACTTGGCGACGAAGGCGGTCGCGATGTTGCCGCTGGCGCCGGGCCGGTTCTCGATCACGACCGGCTGGCCGAGCTGCGGACCGGCCTGCTGCATCACGGTGCGCGCGACGATATCGACCGCGCCGCCCGCCGAGAACGGCACCGCGACATGGATCGGGCGCTCGGGATAACCGGCGGCACGCGCCATTCTGGGCATGCCGGGCAATAGCGTAACGCCGGCAAGCAGCGACAGGATGGTGCGTCGGTTGATCTGGTCGGTCACAAGCGGGCCTCGTTCGATGTTGCTGGTTTGACGGCACCGCCTGTTTCGGGCCAGCGCAGCAGCGCCGCGGCGGTGCCGCCGAGAACCTGCCGACGATCGTCTTCGGTCAGGAACGGAAGTTCGCGCCGCATGTGATCGAGGCATTCGAGATAGGAGCACGGCAGGCGCGTGAGATCGGATCCCCACATGATGCGATCGGCGCCGAACGCCTCGAAGGTTCGCCGCAGATAAGGCTCCAGGCTGGCGAACGGATAGGCGCTGTCCGTGTAGCAAGGCAGCGAGCTCGCCTTGATCGCGATGTTCGGAAACTGCGCCAGTGCGAGCAATTCGTCGAGATCGGCGAAACAGGGCTGATCGCGCAGCGCGCTCTGCCGCGCCATGTGATCAAGGATGATGGTGAGGCCTGGATAGCGCTCCGCAAGCGCGGCGATCTCCTTGAGCAGGCCAGGCGCGAGCGCCATCAGCGGAATGCCCAGGCGCTGGCAGTCCGACCAGAACCATTCGATGCTGCCGGGCACGAGCCACCGCGCCCATTGCGGCTTGTAGAAGGTCATGCGGATGCCGAGCATCCCCGGCTGGTCGAGCCAGGTCTGCAGCCGCTCGCGCGCGCCAGCTGCATCCGGGTTGAAGCGGCCCATCACCGCGAACCGCTCGGGAAACCGTTGAGCTGCTTCGAGCGCCGTATCGTTGGAATCGCCGACCGGGGACGGCGGCACGATCACCGCGCGGTCGACGCCGGTGCGGTCCATCATCCCGATCACTTCATCCGCGCCCAGCGGCTCGGGGCGATGCGGCCGCGCGCCGGGGACCGCAACAAAGGACGGTTTGCCGATCTGCTCGGCCGGCCACGGCCGATCGGGCCGATGCGCTTCCCAGAGATGAACCTGCGAGTCCGTGATCAATGCGCGCTCCCGTCTCAATTAAAGATGTCAGCGGGAATGCGGCTGAACACGCGCCGCGCATTGCCGGCGAGGATCGCGCGCTTCTCATCCGCGCTCAGCAGCGTCGAGTCATCGATGTAACGCCGCGTATGGTCGTAGTTGAAACCGGTCTCGGGATCGATGCCCTTCACCGCACCCAGCATCTCCGAGGCAAACAGAATGTTCTCGGCCGGGATCACCTTCGTCAGCAGGTCGATGCCGGGCTGATGGTAGACACAGGTGTCGAAGAACACATTCCTGAGCATACTTTCGGACAATGGCGGCCGCTTCTGGTCCTGCGCGATGCCGAGGTAGCGGCCCCAGTGATAAGGAATGGCGCCGCCGCCATGCGGGATGATCAGCTTCAGCGTCGGAAAATCCTTGAACAGGTCCGACATCAGGAACTGCATGAAGGCGGTGGTGTCGCCGTTGATATAGTGGCTGCCGGTGGTGTGGAAGACCGGATTGGCGGCGGCGCTGACATGGATCATCGCGGGCATGTCGAGCTCGACCATCTTCTCATAGAGCGGGTACCACCAGCGGTCGGTCAGCGGCGGATCCTTCCAGTAGCCGCCGCTCGGGTCCGGATTGAGGTTGCAGCCGACGAAGCCGAGCTCCTCGACGCAGCGGGTCAGCTCAGTGATGCAGTTCTTCGGCGCAACGCCGGGCGACTGCGGCAACTGGCAGACGCCGATGAAATTCTTCGGATAGAGTTTTGTCAGCCGATAGATCAGGTCGTTCGAGACTCGCGACCAGGCCTCGCTGACCGCCGCGTCCCCGATATGATGGCTCATACCCGAGGCGCGCGGGGAGAACAGCGTCACCGACGTGCCGCGCTCGCGTTGCAGCCGCAGTTGTGCGCCTTCGACCGATTGCCGCAACTCGTCGTCGCTGACCTTGAGCTCGTCAATCGAAGGCATCTGCGAGCGATCGCCGATCGCCGCGATCTGACGCTTGCGCCAATCGAGCAGCGCCTGCGGCTCCGTGGTGTAATGGCCGTGGCAGTCGATGATCGGTCCGCCGGCGGCCTGTGCGCGCCGCAATCCTTCCGTAGCCTCGATATTAGTTGGAGGCGAAAAAGACCTGCCCGAAGCCATCATGGCCTGGAACACAGGCGGGCTGCCGCAACACGAACAGCCGTTCGGGTGGATCGATCCGGAAAAAGCAAACACGGCATGCTCCCTTGCGAACGTCGCGTGCGACGTCGCTGTCAAACGTCAATCGTCAATCTTGCAACCGAGCCGGGTCAGCGTGGCGTCGACCCAGGAGCGATCGAGCTTGCCCTCCTTGATCAAAGCGAGCTGCTTGATCTCGGCCTGGTGCTTGGCCTCGGTCGCCTTCAGCACTTCGGCCGTGACATCGAAGGGCACACAGACGATGCCGTCGCCGTCGCCAACGATCAGATCACCAGGCGCGATCACCATGCCGTCGATCGCGACCGGCACGTTGATCTCGCCGGGGCCGTCCTTGTAGGGGCCGCGATGGGTGACGCCGGCGGCATAGACCGGGAACGTGCCGGCATGGAGGGTGTCGTAATCGCGGATCGAACCGTAGATGACGATACCGGCGATCCCGCGACGCTCGGCCTGCGCCGCCATCATCTCGCCGATCAGGGAATTGGTGAGGTCGCCGCCGCCGTCGACCACGATCACATCACCGGGCTCGGCGATGTCGATCGCCTTGTGTACCATCAGATTGTCGCCGGGGCGCGTCTTTACCGTGAAGGCCGGACCTGCGAGCACGCCCTCCTTGTGGATCGGCCGAAGCGCCGCGCCGCCCGCGGTCATCCGCGACATGGAGTCACTGACATTGGCGACCGGCAGCTCGCGGAATTTTGCGACGGTATCCGCATCGACTTGGCGCACGCGTTTGCAAATCTGGAATCCAATCATCGCCTCGCCTCCCTTGCCACTCCAGTTGTCATTTGAAGAGATCGCGGCCGCCGGCCTGCTTGATGTATTTGATGAAGTTGCCGGCGAAGATCGCCTTGCGATCGGCCTGGTTAAGGAAATCGCATTCCTCACTGATGAAGGTCACTGACTGCGGATAGGTGCAGGCGCGCAGCACCGGCGGATAGTTCGATCCCCAGATCATCTTGTCCGGACCGATATGCTCGTAGAGTTCGCGGAAGCGCTGCTTCGAAGTCGGATACGGATATTTCTCGTCGTCCGGCGCGGCCTCTGGAAAATACGACACCTTCATCCAGATGTTTGGCTGTTCGCCGAGCTTGAGGATTTCGGGCCAGTTCCAGTAGCGGTCGGTGTAGGGCGGCATGCGGCGCAGCCCCATATGGTCGAGCATGATCAGGATGCCCGGATAGCGCTTCACCACGTCGTGCAGCTCTTCGGTCTGGTACGGCGCGAACAGTTCGAGCGGGATCTGGAGCTTTTCTATCGCGGCGAGGAAATCATTCAGCAGGCCCTGCCGCAGCCAGCTATTGTAGGGCGGCTGGTGCAGCGTGATGCGCACGCCCAGCATGCCCTCCTGCGCCATGAACTGCTTCAGCCGGCCCTCATTGTCTGGCAGCAGCGGATCGAACCGACCGAACACCCCCACCACCCGATCCCTGTGTTTGGCCGCCGCTTCCAGCGAATAGCGGTTGTCGTAGCCCATCAACGACGCCGTGACCTGGACGATATGGGTGACGCCGGCCTTGTCGGCCTCCTTCAGGAGATCCTCCGCCAGCATCTCCTCGCCCCAATGGATCCCGTTGGGATCGTGCGGCCGCGCGGGGGTGGATCGTTCCCAGTAGTGCAGATGCGTGTCGATGATCATGGGACAAGGGCCTCTAGCAGGGCGTTCCTCGGGTTATCTCTGGTTTCCGCCGGTGTAGGCGCAGCCGGCCCATTCCGTCCAATATGATATTGACAGCCCGGCTATACGTTTTGACTATAAGAAGATGGATTATCGCCAGCTTCGCTATTTCATTGCCGTGGCCGAAGAGCTCAGCTTCAGCCGCGCCGCCCGACGCCTGAACATCAGCCAGCCGCCGCTCAGCATCCAGATCAAGGCGATCGAGGCCGAGGTCGGGACGACCCTGTTCAGCCGCAATCGGCGTAAGGTCGAACTGACGCCTGCTGGCGAGGTGCTGCTGGACAATGCGCGGCGCGCGGTGAAGCAGCTCGAGCAGACCACCGAGGCGGTGCGCCGCGCCAGCCGAGGCGAGGCCGGTACCATCCGGCTCGCCTTCACCAGCTCGGTTCCGATGCGGGAAGCCTTCGCGCAGATGCTGCGCGCCTTCCGCAGCCGCTATCCCGACGTGCAGATCGAATTGCAGCACATGGGCACCGGCTCGCAATTCGCAGCGCTCGCCGACGATCAGATCGATTTCGGCATCCTGCGGCCGCCGGCCGTGCTGCAAAAGAACCGCAATATCAAGCTGATGCCGTTATGGCGCGACCGGTCGCGGCTGTTCTTTCCGTCGACCCATCGCCTCGCCGCCTCCACCGCCCCGGTCGAGATGACCGAGCTGGTCGATCAGCCGTTTGTCGGCGTCGAACCGATCGTCAATTGCGGCATGCATGAACATCTGATGACGCTGTGCGGCGCGGCCGGCTTCACGCCGCGCATCGAGCAGGAAGCGCGTGAGCTCAACACCGTGCTCGGCCTCGTCTCGGCGGGGCTCGGCATCGCCGTGCTGCCGGAATGCTATACCTGCATGGCGATACCGGGTGTCTCCAGCCGTCCTATCGCAGGCATCGACGCCGAGAGCTGGCTCATGATCGCGATGCGCGATCGCAACATGCAACCGCTGATGCAGCGCTTCATCGACGTCGCCTGCAACCTCGGCGGCGCGGATGCACCGCATCTGGTGCCGTCGAAGACGGTCAACGAACGCGCCAAGGCGCAGGCGAAGATCGTCCCGTTGCGCTAAGTGTCCGCAGCCGCGAAGCCGACTGATCGCCTCCGTGCATCGTGTGATATCGAAAAGCTAGCACTCCGATATCTTTCGCAAATCCAAGCGAGGAGAATTTCGCTTTGCGCCGCTTCCCGCGCCGGCGAAGCGTTGACATCTGTCATGACCAGTCTGATGTTGACCGCCAACGGACGACAACAGAAATCGAGGGAGGGGCAGTTGATCATCACGCGACGACACGCCCTTATGGGAAGCGCTGCATTGCTCGCAGCTCCGGCGCTCATCGTGAAGACGTCGACGCCCGCGCGCGCGGAGGAAGGACAGATCAGGATCGTCCGGCAGCCCGGCATGGGTCATCTGCCGCTGACCCTGATGATGGAATTGAACCTGCTGGAAAAGCATCTGAAGGCGGCCGGCATCGACAAGCCCGCTGTCAGCATGCGTGTCGTCAGCGGCAGCACCGCGACCTCGGACGCGGTGATCTCGGGCAACGCCGACATGACCAGCGGCGCGCTGACCTCGCTGCTCACGCTGTGGGACAAGACGAAGGGCAAGTACCAGGCGCTCTGCGCCATCACCACGCAGCCGATGCAGCTCGACACCATCAACCCCGCGGTGAAATCGGTCGCCGATTTCACTGATAACGACCGCATCGGCCTGCCGGGCGTGAAGACGTCCTATCACGCGATCGTGCTGCAGATGGAGACGGCGCGGCTCTGGGGCATCGACCAATATGCGCGGCTCGATCATTTGACCGTGTTCATCTCACCGCCGGATGGCGTGATCGCGATGCTATCAGGCAAGTCGCAGATTTCAGCGCATTTCACCTCGGCGCCGTTCATGTATCAGGAGCGCGAGGGCGGCAAGGCGCGCAAGATCCTCGATTCCTATGACGTGCTCGGCGGCCCGCATGTGTTCGGCACGATCTGGGGCTCGGCGGCCTATTTCGAGAAGAACCCGGTGACGACGAAGGCGCTGCTCGCAGCGCTGTCTGAAGTCATGGATCTCGTCAAGAACGATCCGCGCGGCATGGCGCAGACCTATATCAAGGCCGACAATCTCAAATTCCCGCCCGAGTTCGTCGAGAGCATGCTGCGCGATCCCCAGAACATCTTCGAGCTGGCGCCGCGCAACAGCATGAAGTTCGCCGAATTCCAGAACAGGATCGGCTTGATCAAGACCAAGCCTGCGAGCTGGAAGGACTATTACGCGCCGGCTGTCCATCACCTGCAGGGTTCGTGATCCGTCGTTTGGGAGGTCTCCATGATTGAGCGCAGGCATTGCTGGTTCCAGCATCGGCAAGGATATGGCTGAGCCGCTTCTCGATGTCGACCGCGTCACGCTGCGCTACAAGACGCCGCAATCGCTGGTGACCGCCACCCATCGCGTCAAATTCCGTGTCGAGCGCGGCGACCGCTACGTGCTGCTCGGCCCCTCTGGCTGCGGCAAGTCGACCCTGCTCAAGGCGGTCGGCGGCTATCTGTTTCCGAGCGAAGGCGCCATCCGCATCAACGGCCGCAAGGTCGACGGCCCCGGCGCCGACCGCATGATGGTGTTCCAGGAGTTCGACCAGCTCCTGCCATGGAAGACGGTCGCCGAGAACGTCGCGTTTCCGCTCCGCGTCGCGCGCAAGCTCTCCAAGGCCGAGGCCAATGAGCGCGCCCGTGCCTATATCGACAAGGTCAACCTGACCAAATTCGCCGACAGCTACACGCACACGCTTTCGGGCGGCATGAAGCAGCGCGTCGCGATCGCGCGCGGCATGGCGATGGAGCCGGACATCCTCCTGATGGACGAGCCTTTCGCCGCGCTGGACGCGCTGACCCGGCGGCGCATGCAGGATGAACTCCTGCAATTGTGGGCCGATACGCACTTCACTGTGCTGTTCGTGACCCATTCGATCGCGGAGGCGATCCGGATCGGCAGCCGCATCCTCCTGCTCTCGCCGCATCCGGGTCGCGTCAAGGCCGAGATCGAGGACGTGGCCGCCGTCGGCGGTGACAGCCGG
>NZ_PSRR01000144.1 GCF_004296405.1 Bradyrhizobium sp. Leo170 | reverse complement strand
TATCGAGGAGGGTGGAAAGTGAAGCAAACCTCGGGCGCATCACGCCGCGAGAATACGGACTCACATCCCCTCCGCTGTTTGAAATTTGAATCATAAGTCGCGGCGACGCCGTAGGGTGGGCAAAGCGAAGCGTGCCCACCATCGCGAGCACGGCGCGGATGGTGGGCACGGCGCGAAGT
This sequence comes from Bradyrhizobium sp. Leo170, assembly GCF_004296405.1. Lineage (GTDB taxonomy): Bacteria > Pseudomonadota > Alphaproteobacteria > Rhizobiales > Xanthobacteraceae > Bradyrhizobium. The sequence continues at coordinate 19,191 of NZ_PSRR01000144.1, read as the reverse complement.
GCGCCTTTGCCCACCCTACGCACCATCGCAATCTATTCCACCGCCGCTCCGACCGGTGGGCCGCCGGGAGGCCGATGCAGGAACGTCATCGTTACGTAGGCGCCGATCCAGGAGCCGATCGCGGCGAACAACACGTAGATCGAGTTTTCGGTATAGCTGATGACCGCATAGGACGAGAGCACGTACCAGACGCTGCTCCAGGTTGCCGCCGGCACGCGTTTGCGCGCAACCACGGCGGACGTGAACATGACGTAGACCGCATCCGTTGCGGCCGTTGCCAGCACCACGGCGGCGGCGGTCAAGGGATCGATGGCCATTGCAACTCCTTCCCAGTTCGGGCACTGCTCTTGGGCACAAGATTGAGGGAACGCCGAAGCGCGACCGGTTCAACCATGCCGAAAAAGGCGGGCGGTCGGCATCGTCAAAACAGGAGGGATCGTCAGGCAGGATCTGCCTGCGCACGGCAGGGCCTGTCACACGGCCCGCTTTAGTTTCGCCGGCCGCCACCCCGGAATTGCCCGGGGCTTGGCATTCACCCGGCGTTCATGCCTCACTGTCCAAAGATAAACCGGAAACCTGCGTCCAATTGTCGCTTTTTTGGTTGTCTGAACCGGTAATTGGGCACTATTAGCGCGCAGCGGAACCTCCGACATCAGCCACGGCCCATGGTCAAAGACATTACCAAGCGATTGCAGACCCTTAGCCGTCAGCACGTGGCGCTGGTCGTGGCCGTGCTGGCGGTTGCTGGCGGCATGGCTTACGCATCCCTGCACACCAAGGGGGCAAATGGCGGCCATTCGGAGATTTCGAGCCAATCCCGCAAAGGGCTGCAACGCTACACGCCGTCCCCTGCCGAATGGGCAAGCCTGAGTCTGCAGCCGGTCTCCGAGCGTGCCTTCCGTGCCGAATACGTGACCGAGGGCAAGATCGGCATCGACGAGGATCGCTCCACCCCGGTGTTCTCGCCCTATACCGGCCGCATCACCAAGCTCCTGGCGCGGCCCGGCGACAGCGTCGTCAAGGGCCAGCCGCTGTTCGTGATCGAGGCCGCCGACACCGTGCAGGCGCAGAACGACTACATCTCTGCGATGACCAGCGTGAACAAGGCCAAGTCCGCGGTCGATCTCGCCCAGATCCAGGACGACCGCGCCAAGAGCCTGTTCGAAGGCAAGGCCGTGCCGCTGAAGGACTATCAGCAGAGCCAGGCCACGCTGGTCCAGGCGCAGAACGATCTGCGCTCGGCTCAGACGACGCTGGAGGCCGCGCGCAACAAGCTGCGCATCCTGGGCTTCGGCGACGGAGACATCGATGCGCTGCGCCAGAAGGGCGGCATCAATCCGGAGATCACGATCTTCGCGCCGATCGGCGGCACGGTGGTGCAGCGCAAGGCCGGCCCCGGGCAATATGTCTCCTCCGGCGCCAGCGATCCCGTCTATGTCATCGGCGATCTCTCGACCGTCTGGCTGCTCGCCTTCGTCCGCGAGAGCGACGCCGCCAAGGTCGCGGTCGGGCAGGACGTCACCTTCAGCGTGATGGCGCTGCCGGGCCGCTCGCTGACCGCGCGCATTAATTATGTCGCCGCAGCGATCGATCCGACGACGCGCCGGCTCCTGGTCCGCGCCACCATCGACAACGCGGATGGCGCGCTGAAGCCGGAGATGTTCGCCAATGTCACGCTCTATTCGCCGGGCGACCATCCCGCAGTCGGCGTGCCCAAGCAGGCGCTGATCTATGAAGGCGACCAGGTGCGCGTCTGGGTCGCGCATCCGGACAAAACGATCGAACTGCGCCAGGTCAAGCCGGGGATCACCAATGGCGATCTCGTTGAGATCGTCGGCAATCTACGGCCAGGCGAGCAGATCGTCACCAAGGGCAGCCTGTTCATCGACCGCGCCGCCTCCGGTACCTGACATTCCCGGATTATTGAAAGCTTCGATCTGAAATGGATCGCCTCGTCGCTCTCGCAGTCAGCCGCCGCTATCTGATGGTCGGCATCTTCGCCGCCGTCATGATCGGTGGCCTGATCGCCTTCCAGCACCTCAACATCGAGGCCTATCCCGATCCGACGCCGCCGATGGTCGACATCGTGACGCAAAGCCCGGGCCTGTCGGCGGAGGAGATCGAGCGCTACATCACGATTCCGATCGAGACCCAGGTCGCCGGGCTGAAGAACCTGCGCACGATCCGCACGATCTCGCTCTACGGCCTCTCCGACGTCAAGCTGCAGTTCTCCTTCGACTACACCTATGACGAGGCGCTGCAGCAGGTCCTGAACCGCCTCGCGCAACTGCCGCCTTTGCCGGGCAATGTGCAGCCGACGATCTCGCCGCTCAGCCCGATCGGCGAGATTTTTCGTTACCGCCTGGTCGGCCCGCCCAACTACAGCGTCCTCGATTTGAAGACATTGCAGGATTGGGTGCTGCAACGCCGCTTCCGCGCCGTGCCCGGCGTGATCGACGTCACCGGCTGGGGCGGCAAGACCAAGACCTATGAAGTGCAGGTCGATTTCAACAAGCTCGTCGCCAACGGCCTGACCTTGCCGCAGGTGTTGCAGGCGGTGAGCAACGCCAACATCAATGTCGGCGGCAACACGGTCGATATCGGCAGCCAGTCCGCGGTGGTGCGTGGCGTCGGCCTGATCCGTTCGGTCGACGATCTCAACAACACCATGGTGTCGCAGTCCGGCGGCAACCCTGTGCTGGTCAGGGATATTGCGACGGTCACCATCGGCGAGAAGCCGCGGCTCGGGATTGCCGGCATCGACAATGACGACGACATCGTACAGGGCATCGTGCTGATGCGCCGCGGCGAGCAGAGCTCGCCGACGATCGCCCGTGTCGAGCAACTGGTCAAATCCATCAACAATTCCTCGATCCTGCCGCCGGGGGTGCGGATCGAGCGTGTCTATGACCGCAAGGACCTGATCGATCTCACCACTCACACCGTGCTGCACAACATGGTGGTCGGCATCCTCCTGATCGTGCTGCTGCAATGGATATTCCTCGGCGACCTCCGCAGCGCGCTGATCGTCGGCGCAACCATTCCCTTCGCGCTGTTCTTCGCCGTGATCATCCTGGTGCTGCGCGGCGAATCCGCCAATCTGTTGTCGGTCGGCGCGATCGACTTCGGGCTGATCGTGGATGCCACCGTCATCATGGTGGAGGCGATCTTCCGCCGCCTGTCACAGACCACTCCGCTTTCTGAAGCCGAGCAGAGCCATATCTCCGCCGAAACCATGATGGGCATCAAGAGCCACGCGATCCTGTCGGCGTCTGCCGACGTATCGCGCTCGATCTTCTTTGCCGCCACCATCATCGTTGCCGCCTTCCTGCCGCTGTTCACGCTGAGCGGCGTCGAGGGCAACATCTTCGGGCCGATGGCGCGGACCTATGCCTACGCGCTGGCCGGCGGTCTGCTTGCGACCTTCACGATCACGCCGGCGCTGAGCGCGATCATCCTGCCCGCGCATATCGAGGAAACCGAGACCTGGATCGTCAGGCAGCTCAATCGCATCTATCTGCCCGTCCTGAACTGGGCGATCGCCAACCGGCGAGTGGTGATGGCCGGCGCTGTCGCCCTCGTGTTCTTGACCGCGCTGTCGGTGCGCTTGCTCGGGCTCGAATTCCTGCCCAAGCTGGAAGAGGGCAATCTGTGGATCCGTGCCACCCTGCCGCCCACAATCTCGCTGCAGGAGGGTAACGCCTACGTCAACGAGATGCGCCGGATGATCCGCGCCCGTCCCGAGGTGGAATCGGTGGTGTCACAGCACGGCCGCCCCGACGACGGAACCGACGCCGCCGGTCTCTTCAACGCCGAGTTCTTCGCGCCGTTGAAACCGGCAAGCGAATGGCCCGGCACGCACGACAAGGATGAGCTCACCGCACAGCTATTGGCGCAGTTGCAGGACAAGTTCCCCGGCGTCGAATTCAACTTCTCGCAATATCTGCAGGACAATGTCTCCGAAGCGGTCTCGGGCGTGAAGGGCGAGAACTCGATCAAGCTTTACGGCAGCGATCTGCAGGCGTTGACCGACACGGCCAATCAGATCAAGTCGGTGCTCTCGACGGTGCAGGGGATCACCGACCTTGCCGTGTTCACCTCGCTCGGCCAGCCGACGATCCAGATCGACGTCGACCGCGCCCGCGCCGCGCGCTACGGCCTGTCGCCAGGCGACATCAATGCCACGATCAAGGTCGCGGTCGGCGGCGACAGCGCCGGCGATCTCTATGAGCCCGGCAGTGACCGGCATTTTCCGATCATCGTGCGGCTCGCCCCGGAATACCGCAAGAGCGCCGAAGCGATCCAGAACCTACGCATCGGCGTCGCCAACCCGAACGGCGGGATCACGCAGATCCCGCTGAGCGAAGTGGCCTCGATCAAGCTGATCTCGGGCGCCGCCTATATCTATCGCGAGCAGCAGGAACGCTATCTGCCGATCAAATTCTCGGTGCGCGAGCGCGACCTCGGCAGCGCGATCCAGGAGGCGCAGCAGAAGGTCGCGGACCAGGTCAAGCTCCCGCCGGGATCGCATATCGAATGGGTCGGCGAGTTCGGCAATCTGCAGGACGCGATCAAGCGGCTGTCGATCGTGGTGCCGATCAGCCTCGCTTTGATCGCGATCCTGCTGTTCCTCAATTTCGGCTCGATGGTCGACACGCTGCTCGCCATGAGCGTGATCCCGATGGCGATCTTCGGCGGCGTGCTCGGGCTGCTGGTCTCCGGCATTCCCTTCAGCGTCTCGGCCGCGATCGGCTTCATCGCGCTGTTCGGCATTGCCGTGATGGACGGCATCATCATCCTGTCGCAGTTCAACCAGCTCATCGATGAAGGTTACGACCGGATGCGGGCCGTGGTCCGCACCGGTGAATTGCAACTGCGTCCGGTGTTGATGACCTGCGTCGTCGCCGGCGTCGGGCTATTGCCGGCGGCGCTGTCGGAAGGGATCGGCTCGCAGGTGCAGAAGCCGCTGGCAGTCGTGGTCGTGACCGGCATGATGCTGGCGCCGCTCGTCATCCTCGTGACGCTGCCGGTGCTGATCTCCTATTTCTCGCGGCGCGACTCTAGGAGGTGAAGCCGTAGAGCCGAGCCGGGTTGTCGACCAGGATCTTCTTGCGCATCGCTGTGTCCGGCGCCCACACCGCGAGCTGGTTGAGGAGCCGCCCGTCGTCGATCTGGTACAGCGGAACAACATCCGTGACCTGCTTTCCGGGTGGGACGACCGTATCGGGATGCGGCCAGTCGGTGCCCCAGACGATGCGGTCGGGATTTGCCGCGATCAGGGCCTTGGCGAGCGGAATTGCGTCCTGATAGTCGGGCGCGAGCTTGGAGGCGCGGTAGGCGCCGGAGATCTTCACATAGGCCTTGCCGGACTTCACCAGTTCGACAAGGTCCGGAAAACCCGGTTGTTCCACGCCGAGCGCGGCCTGCGCGCCGCCGAAATGGTCGAAGACAACAGGCACGGGCGATGCCGCGACGAGGTCCTTGACCGCAGGGATCAGGGGCAAGTTCGTGTACACCTGCACATGCCAGCCCCGCGCCTTGACGCGGTCGATTCCGGAGGTCAGGCGGGCACGGGCGACATTGGGATCGTTGATGCCGCCGGTTGCGAGATTGAGGCGGATGCCGCGAAAACCGTCCTTCTGCATCGCATCGAGATCGCTTTCCGGCGTCTTGTCGTCGATGACAGCCACCCCCCGCGCGGTCGCGCCGCGCGCCATCATGCCGAAGCGGGTCGCGGAATTGTCGGTGCCGTAGACGCTCGGCGTCACGATCACCACGCGCTCGATCCCGAGCGCCTTGTGCAGCGCGCTCATCTCCTCCGGCGAGGCCGGCTCCGGCGTGTAGACGCGACCAGTGAAGAACGGGAATTTCTGGGGATCGCCATGGATGTGGGTGTGGCAGTCGCAGGCGCCGGCCGGCACGTCGAAATTCACCGGCGTCGATGGCTGCGCTGCCTTGGCGTGGACGTCTCTGTTGTTCATCATCACTCCGGCCGCGATGGAGGCAAGCATCATACTGCGTCGCGTCAGCATTGGTCTTCTCCCTGCGTTTCCTCATTTGATCGGCGCTTGCTGCGCCCCAGCGTTATCAGCCGCCGGTTGAGCGAGGTTACAGGGCGAATGTGCGGGCGGGAAGGCGGCGGTGCCTATACCGGGATCATTGTCCGGACGGCGTGCGTAGCCCGTGCCAGGCGTCGCGCACCTGATGGTAGTGCACCTCCGGCAGGTAATCCGGCGTATTGAGATTGAGCGTCTTGACGTCGAGCCGGCCGATGGCGCTGAGCAGGCTGTAGGAGGCGATCACGCGGTCGCGCAGCGCTCCGATCAGGCGGGCCCTGGCCGAGATCAAATCCTGTTGTGCGTTGAGCACGTCGACGGTGGTGCGCTGGCCGCCGGCCGCCTCGCGCTGCACGCCCTGCAGCGCAACGTTCGCGGCGCGGACTTCGGACTCCGAAGCGGAGACCGCCGTCTTGGCGCCTTCGTTGGCCACCCAGGCGCTGACCGCAGCAGTGCGCGCCTGGTTACGAACCTGGTCGAGCACCAGCCGGCTCTGCGCCGCCACTTCCTTGGCCTGCCGGGTCTGGGACGCCGCCATGCCGCCGTCATAGATCGGCTGGTTCAACTGGCCGATGATGGAAGCCTGGTCGGTTCCGAATGTGCCGAGCGTCGGGTCGGAGTCGCGGCTGCGGCTCACGCTGCCCTGCACCGTGACGTTCGGCATCAGGCTGCTCTCGGCGACGCGGATCGTGGTCGAGGCGACGTCGACGTCGTAGCTTGCCGCCATCACCGCCGGGTGCTCTTTGAAGGCGAGCCCGATCGCGTCCTCGCGGTTGCGCGGCAGCAGGCGGTCGGTGGTCTCGGCAGGCCGCAATTGCCCGGGCGCATTGCCGATGATCTGTGCGTAAGTCGCCTGGCTGATCGCGAGATTGATCTCGGCGGCGTTGAGATCGGCAAGCCCGCGGTTCAGTCGCGCTTCGGCCTGCGCCGTGTCGGTCGGCGTGACATCGCCGGCATTGAGGCGCTTCTGCGTGATGGCTTGCGTTTCGCGCAGAAACGCGACGTTGGCGCGCTGCGCCTCGACCAAGGACTGGTTGGCGAGCACATTGGTATAAGCGGTCACCGCGTCCAGCAGCACGCCCTGGCCGACATTGCGCAGCGCCTCGCGGCCGGATTGCACCTGCAGTTCCGCCACCCGCACGCTGTTGGCGGTCTTGAAACCGTTGAACAGCGTCTGCGTCACCGTCAGGCCGATCTGCCACGGCTTCAGGTTCGCGGTCTGAACGACGTTATTTGGCAAGAGGTCGCGCACCGCCTGCAAACCGGCGGAGAGGGTTGCGGCGATCTGCGGACGATAGCCGGTCAGCGCCTGCGGCACGTTCTCGTCGGTCGCACGCTGCCGCGCCCGCTCGGCATTCAGTGCCGGATTGGTTTGGTAGGCTTTGGCGAGCGCTTCAGGGAGGCTCTCCGCATGGACCGCCGAGGCGGCGAAATCGACACAAAGCATAACGCCAAGGCAAATGCCCGTCTGAAGCAAACGCCTTCTCACGTCGCTAACTCTAGCGGTACGTCCGACCATAATAACCCGCAAACCACCCCGACTGTCCGCCCCCGTCGACTGGGTCACATCTACCGTTTAGGGGATGGTATCGCTACTGACAAACGGTCGCGCGACATCTGCACATCAAATCAATGCTTGTCTGTTGCCGGTTCGTCACAGACGAGTGACGGTCGTGAAGGATTGCGCTGCGCGCGCGCCGACGCCGTCATTCCGGGGCATCGCGATGAGCCGGAATCCATCTCGCCACCAGCCCATGTGGCCCAATGGGTTCCGGGCTCGCGCTGCGCGCGCCCCGGAATGATGGCGGTGGTTTGTTCACCTGTTCTTATTCACAGGCTGTCGCTTCTCAATGAAGGCGGCCATGCCTTCGGAACGGTCTTCGAGCGAGAAGGTCGAGTGGAACAGGTTGCGCTCGACGTTGAGACCTTCCGACAGCGTGGTCTCGAAGGCGCGGTTGACGGCTTCCTTGGCCATCGCGACCGCCGGGCGCGACATCGACGCGATCTTTTCAGCGGCGGTGAGTGCTTCGTCCATCAGCTTGTCAGCGGGCACGATGCGGCTGACGAGGCCGGAGCGTTCGGCCTCGGCGGCATCCATCATCCGTCCGGTGAGGCAGAGATCCATCGCCTTCGACTTGCCGATCGCACGCGTCAGCCGCTGCGTGCCGCCGATTCCGGGGATCGTGCCGAGCGTGATCTCGGGCTGACCGAACTTCGCGGTGTCGGCAGCGATGATGATGTCGCACATCATGGCAAGCTCGCAGCCGCCGCCAAGGGCATATCCCGCCACCGCCGCAATCGTCGGCTTGCGGCATCTGGCGACGCGGTCGCCGCCGATCGCGGAGAAGTCGCTGGTGAACATGTCGATGAAGCCTTTCGGCTGCATCTCCTTGATGTCGGCGCCGGCGGCAAAGGCCTTTTCGCTGCCGGTCAGCACGATGCATCCGACTGCGTCGTCCGCCTCGAGGTCGTCGACTGCGGCTGCGATTTCGCGGAAGACGCCGAAGGAGAGCGCATTGAGCATCTTGGGACGGTTCAGCTTGATGATGCCGACCGCGCCCTTGCTCTCGACAATGATGTGTTCAAACGTCGACATGATCCACCCCGTTTTCCTGATCTGGCGGCAATGTGCCCGCTGACGGGGTAGGCTTCAAGTGGGCTCCCGGACGCGGCGGAGCGCTATTTGCGCCGCGCGTCCGGGCACAAGAGGGACGTCAGGCCACGAACATGCGGGCAGCAGACGCCATGGTCAGCAACGCGCCCGCGGCGATGAACATCTTGCCGATCAGGGAAGTCCGGTCCCAGGTCGAGTCGTCGGCGCTGGCGACCGGCGCCGCCGTCGGCGCCTGGGCGGTCGTCATCGCGACTGCCGGAGCAGGCTGCTGCGGCTGCGGCTTTGCGTCGGGCTGATTCTGCTGCTGGCTGTCGTGCAGCGCGCGATCGACTTCGTTGAGCTGGTCCGAGGCGACGACGTCGGCATCACCGGGCGCCTTTGTCTCGTCGGGCTTGTCGGATTCGGCGAGCAGCGTGTTGGCCTTCGCCGACATCGCGCTCGCATTGTCGGCAGGGACGTTGGGGGTCAGTTCGGCCTTGGCATTGGCGACCAATGCCGGAAGCGACACGGCTGCGGCGTCGGCGGTCTCGGCGCTATCCGGCTTCTTGGCCTCGGACGACTTGGATTCGGAGGACTTGGATTCGGAGGACTTGGATTCGGAGGATTTGGAATCGGTCTTGGCCGACTTGTCGCGCTTTGCGTGACGCGTACTCTGTTTCTTAACACTTGCCGCACTATCAGAGTCCGAGGCGGTCGTGCCGCCCGAACCTGCCGCCTCGACCGGGGACGGCGCGGCGACGCATGCAAACAGCCCTGCGGCCACAAGCACCGCCAGAAGCCCGCTGGCTTTGGTGATCATCTGACAATCTCCCCATTTGCCCGCCCCTGAGGGGCGAAATGAGCCCCCGAGGCGTGTCCACAGCGGGGCAGAAAAAGGGAATCTTCGGGTTTTGCCGGGCCAAAACGGGGCGGCACTGTTGCGCCAAAACGGCTGCTTTCGGGCACAGCGTCGATTTCCTCCAGGCAAAAATCTGTGCTGGCGGCCGGTGCGAGCGCCGGCAATCGATGTTAAGAGCGCTGCGGATCTCTAAAGGCCGCTCGATTTGCGCTGGTCCGGATTTGAGATTCTGTCGCCCGGGCGCCATTTCACGATTTTGTGATCAATTCGCTCCCGGTGTAACAAATTGAAGGATAGGCCGAATTGCGTTGTGGGAGCGCACGTGCGCGAACGTGAGGACGAATGGACCGGCCTGATGCGGTCGGCCATTTCAGGCGACAGCACGGCGTATCATCGCCTGCTGAAGGCGATCACGCCGGTCCTGCGGGCGGTCGCGCGCCGCGGTTTGGCGCGCGCGGGCCAACCGATCGATCAATCCGAGGATATCGTGCAAGACATTCTGCTGGCGGTGCATTCGAAGCGACACACATGGGACGTAAACGCTCCGTTCGCGCCCTGGCTGTTCGCAATTGCCCGCAACAAGCTGATCGATGCGCTGCGACGCCGGGGCAAGCGGGTGTTCGTCAACATCGACGATTTTGCCGAGACCCTGCCCGGCGAGGCGCAGGAGGAGAGGGCCTCCGCGAGCGAAATCGCTGCGCATCTGAACACATTGCCGGCGCGGCAGCGCGAGGTCCTGCAGTCGATCGCCGTCGACAGCGCCTCGATCCAGGATACGGCGGCAAAATTCTCGATGAGCGAGGGCGCCGTGCGGGTGGCGTTGCATCGCGGGCTCGCCAACTTGACGGCGAAACTGCGGGAGAGTTGAGCATGGATACCGATCAGCTCATTCGCACGCTCGCCGCCGACAACACTCAGCGCGCACAGCCGGTGGGTTTTGTCCTGATGCTGGCGTTGCTCGCCGCCGCACCGGTCTCGCTGCTGATGTTCTTCACCGAGCTCGGCGTCAGGCCCGATGTCATGACCGCGATGCACAACCCGTTCTTCGGTCTGAAGTTCGCGGTGACGCTGGCGCTCGCCGCTTCCGCGATCGCCGTCAGCCTGCATCTATCGCGGCCCGAGGCTTCGCTGCGCGGCTTTGTCTGGTGGCTGCTTGTTCCGGCCGGTCTGCTCATGGCCGGTATCAGCGGCGAGATGATGATGCCGCAACGCGCGCCGATGATGACGCGGCTGGTCGGCAACAATTCGCGGGCCTGCCTGATCTCGATTCCCTTGATGTCGCTGCCGTTGCTCGCGGCCGCCTTGTTCGGCCTGCGTCATGGCGCGCCGGCGCGCCCGGCGGTCGCAGGCGCCATCGCAGGCCTGGCGGCGGCGGGGCTGGCGGCAACGCTCTACGCATCGCATTGCACCGATGATTCACCGCTGTTCGTGGCGACCTGGTACACGATCGGGACCGCGCTGGTTGCCGCGATCGGCGCGCTGATCGGCTCGAAGGTGCTTCGATATTGATTGCGGTACCTACTGCGTCGTCATTGCGAGGAGCGACAGCGACGAAGCAATCCATGCCTCCACTTGCGGCGCGATGGATTGCTTCGCTGAGCCTGTCATCGGGCGGCGCTTCGCGCCGACCCGGTAGCTCACAATGACGAGTGGGAGGCTACGCGGCGGGCGCGGTCTGCTGCATGCGGTGGAAACGCAAGACCTGCTGCGCGGTCGATGGCCGGAGCCGTTCGTAGGTCTCCATGCAGGCCAGGAGATCGGTCGGCTCGCCGCCTGACAATTCGTCGCGCAGGTTGATGATCGAGCGCACGGTCGACCACGAGAAGCCTGCGACCTTGGCCAGGATCATCACGCCTTCGGCACGGGTTTCGATCATCATGTTCTCGGCAACGGCCAGACTCACATTGGCAAGAGCTGCAATCGAGGCATTGGTCTCGTCGAACTTGCCGGCGTCGGCAAACGCCGCCACCTGGAATTCGTCGAGCCGGCCATCCTCATACAGCGACTTCACCAGCGCATGGGCGATCGTCGTGTCGCGCGTGACCGCAGAGGGCGAGGAGCGAGCGCGCCGCGTCGCCTCGCGCACCGCGCTCGGCACCTCCTTGGCCTGCTGCGGGTTGGCGGTTTCGAGCCGGTGCCGCACCGTGTCCGATGCCTTCGCCAGCAGTTTCAGATAGAGATGCCGCGGCATGCTCGGGCGCAACCCGATGCAGGTCGCAAGGTTTTCGTCGCCTTCGGCGCGGCTGATCAGCCGTGTGAAGCCGCGTTCGGTGAACTCGGCGCCGGGATTGTTGACGGTGCTCTGGATCACCTCGTCGTTGCCGCGCAGCACCAGCACGTCGGTGACGGCGCCGCTCAGCGTCTTGCGCGCCGAGATCGCCATCAGATGCGCCTGGCTCTTGTTGCGTGCGGTCTCGATCAGGGTGTCATCGTCGAGCCGGCTCGATTGCGTCAGCACGGGGCCGGCGACCTCGATCATGTCGTCGAAGGCAAGCGTCCGGACGGTCAACGGCGGAGCGGTGTCGATCGGCGCCAGCCGGTTGGACAATAGCGCCTTCGCCGAGGCTTCGATGTGAAGCAGCAGGCACTGGAAGACATCGTCGAACAGCGCGATCTGCTGGTCCGAATAGTCCACCGCGCCGTTGACGAAAAGATCGGTCACGCGGCGCAGGGTCTCGACCCGGCGCGCCACCGTTCCATGCGCGAGCGTTGCCTGCAACTCGTCAAGCAAGTTCTCGGGGGCAATTGCGGGTTTCAAATTCATGACTGTGACTCTGTCCTGGAGTATTGGCGATGCCACCGCGCCGGATTCTCCGACGGTGGAAGCGAATTCGTTTGCTCATGCACTGACGATGCGATTGCGTCCCCGTGCCTTGGCCGCATAAAGCGCGCTGTCGGCGCGCGCGAGAAGCGTGTCCGGGCCCTCGTTGGGCCGCAGCGTTGCGATGCCGGCGGAAATCGTCACCTTCATGCCCGGCGAGAACGCGCTCCAGTCGAGCTCGGCGATGATGACCCGCAGCCGGTCCAGCGCGCGCGTGGCGCCATCTTCGTTCAACTCGGGCAATATCAGCAGGAACTCTTCGCCGCCGTAGCGGCCGAAGCGGTCGATGCTGCGGATGTTGGCGAACATGGAGATCGCGAAGGTCCTGAGCACCTCGTCGCCGGTCGGATGGCCATAGACGTCGTTGACGCGCTTGAACCAGTCGAGGTCGATCAGTGCGACCGAGCAGGGCGCGCCGGTGCGCTCGGAGCGGACGATCTCCTCGTCCAGCGTCCGCATGATGCTGCGCCGGTTGAATGCGCCGGTCAGCTCGTCAAGCTCGGCGAGCTCCTCGATGCGCTTGTAGGCTTCCTTCAGCTTCTGCCCGTTCTGGTACAGCGATTGCTGCATCGAACTGGAGAGGATCCCTAAGAACATGCAGCGCCCGATGGTGAGCGCAAAGACCAGCATCGTGGCGAGCCGCTCCAGGGTGTTGCCATGCGGCATCGAGATCGGCTTGTCGGTCAGGAGGAACAGTGCGGCGAGGCCGAGCACCATCACCGTCCAGATCAGGGCGGTCTGTCGCGCCGAGGTCCTGAGCGCGCCGAAGCCGAACACCACGAACAGATTGCACAGGAACAGCACGCCGACTTGCGGCGCGATGTAGGTGAATGCGAGCTGGTTCGCCATGTGGAGGGCCGACTGCGGCGCGACCAGATAGTGATCCCTGAAGCGATCGTGGAAGCCGAGCTCGGAAAGCAGCACGTAGACGGCGCACAGGCCCAACCCGCAAAGCGCGTAGGCCATGCCCATCGCCATCGGGATTGTGCCGGCGCTCGCATAGACCAGGAGCACGAGGGCGTCGAAAACGTAGCAGACGCCGACCATCGCCTGGATCTGGCGCCGACGCCTCGCGCGGCGCAACGGCTTCGTGGCAGCCAGCCGTGAGCCGCGGCCATTCAATCCGCCCGCAACCGGGTTCAGAAATGAGGACGCCGCGATGCCCATGCGCTCGCCATCGAGAGGAAAACTCGCAAAATCTACGGGGAAAAGCCTTTAGGTTTGGTATCTTTCGGCCCCGAATCTGGTCCGTAGAACCCTGCCATCTCCCTTGTTTTCGCAGGTGAAAATCGGGCGAACCCTGACAAGGCAATCGCGGCGGACGAGTGCCGGGCGCGACGGGTGGGAGTTGGCGGGAGGACTGCCTTATGCGCCGACTCTTGCTAAGGTCGCGAGCAGGCGGCATGGTCTTGGGGAAGCTTGCCCCTACCATAATACCTAATTTGGGGGCGGGAGTGCGGAGTTCACACGGAATTCGGAGTTTGTGGGATGGCTCACACATGCGTTCTGCACATTGCGGTAATGTGAAGAATTCTGCTCTCGCCATCGAACCAGCCCCCACCCCCTCTCGACCAATCTTGCGAGACGGCCATTGAGCGCGACACAGGCGGCTTCAGACGACGTTCTGATCGCCCGGATCGCTCAAGGCGACCGGCTCGCCATGCAGGTGCTGTACGGGCGGCACCACGTCAGAGTGTACCGTTTCGGACTCCGGCTTGTGCGGGACGAACAGGTCGCGGAAGACCTCATCAGCGAGGTGTTTCTCGATGTCTGGCGCCAGGCCGGCAAATTCGAAGGACGATCTGCCGTCTCAACTTGGCTGTTGGCGATCACCCGGTTCAAGGCCCTGTCTGCGCTGCGGCGCAGGAAGGACGCTGAACTGGACGAGGACGCCGCGAACGCGATCGAGGATGCGTCCGACGATCCGGAAGTGGCGGTGCAGAAGAAGGATACGGGTGAAGCGTTGCGCAAGTGTCTGACGGCACTTTCGCTGGAGCACCGGGAGATTGTCGATCTGGTCTACTACCACGAGAAGTCCGTGGAGGAAGTGGCCGAGATCGTTGGTATTCCGGAGAACACCGTGAAGACGCGCCTGTTCTATGCGCGCAAGAAATTGGCCGAACTGCTCAAGGCAGCCGGCATAGAGCGAGGTTGGCCATGATGGCGGCGAGAAGGAAGATGCTGGAGGAGCCCAGCGACGTCGAACTGCTGCTGCCTTGGCATGCCACGGGCACGTTGAACGCGCGCGATGCGCGGCGTGTCGAGGAGGCGCTGGCCAGCGATGCGGAACTCGCCGGGCAATACGCCGTGATCCGCGAGGAATATGCCGAGACCATCCGCCTCAACGAGAGCCTGGGCGCGCCGTCCATGCGCGCGATGCAGAAGCTGTTCGCCGAGATCGACCAGGAGCCGGTGCGCACACGGCCGGCTTCGGTGAGCCTTTCGAGGCGAATCTCGCAATTCTTCGCAAGCCTGTCGCCGCGGACGCTGGCGTGGTCGGCAGGCGTCGGCGCGATCGTGCTGCTTCTGCAGGCCGGCGTGATCGGCGCGGTGCTGATGATGAAGAGCCAGGGCAGTTCGTTCCAGACGGCGTCGCTAACGCTGGAGCCGCGGGCGGCTGCACTGGAGTTGCGATCCGCGGCCCCGATCACCCGCGACCTTGGTGCGGCGGCCAGCCCGCCGCGCGCGCTGGTGCGATTCGCGCCGGACGCCCGCATCTCCGACATCACGGCGCTGCTCGACAATTACCAGGCCTCGATCATTGGCGGGGCCCGCGAGGGCATGTTCCGCATCCAGTTCGGCAATAGCGCGATGAGCAAGAACGACGTTGCCGCGCTGCTCGGCAGGCTGCAGAAGGAAAAGGTCGTCAGCCTCGCGGTGGAAACGCCGTAAGACGCAACCCGTCATAAACCTCCCCATGACGCGCTAGCGCGAGACGCCATGGCCTGTGAACGCTCGAAATGGCGGATCGAGACGTCGTTGGCGCTGATTGCGGCGCTGTTTATCGGTTCCACAGGTCCGGCCGCGGCGCAGAGCATCATGCGCACGCCGGAAATCCGCGTCGCGCCGCGGGTGCCGAGCGTCAGCACGAATGTCGGGCCGCGGGTCAATACCAATATCGGCGGGGCGGCGGTTGCGCGGACCCCCTCGCGGATCAGCGTCACCACCATGCCCCGCATTGGCGTGCACTCGACGCTGCCCTCCGCGCGCTATTCGCCCAACCTCCATCGCGCCTGCGACGCTGCCTATCGCGGCAGCGACGGCGAGTGCCTCGACCGTCCCGTCGTCTCCACCTCGGATGGCGGCAGTGGCGGCAAGGCGGCCGGCAGGAAAGCCAAGGGCGGATCGCGCAACAACGCGCCGCAAACTGCGGTTGATCTCCGCGCGGTGCCCAACGAACTCGTGGCCGAGATCGATGGTGCGCTGACCGACGCGCAGATCGAGGAGCTGACGCGGCGTCATGGCCTGGCGCGGGTGGAGATACGGAACGTCCCGCTGCTCGGCTCCACCATCGGCCTGTTCCGCATCACCGACCGCCGCCCGGTGGACGTGGTGCGCCGGGCGCTTGCCGGCGACGGCCGCGTGCGGTCCGTGCAGCTCAACTTCCGCTACCTGTTGCAGGACCAGAAGACGGCACCGACTGAGGGCGATCCGGCGCAATACGCGCTGGCGCAGCTTCGCCTGCCGCAGGCGCACACGCTAGTCCGCGGCATGAACGTGACCATTGCCGTGATCGATTCCGGCATCGATGCCAGCCATCCCGAGCTGGCGAATACGATTGCCGACACATTCGATGCGATCGGCAGCAATGAAGGGCCGCACGCGCACGGCACCGGCATCGCCGGGACGATCGCCGCCCATGCCAGGCTGATGGGGAGCGCGCCGGAGGTGCGCATTCTCGCGATCCGCGCGTTCGGCGCGACCGCGAACGGGGCGCAGAGCTCGTCCTATGTGATCCTGAAGGGACTGGATTATGCGGCGCTGCACGGCGCGCAGATCATCAATATGAGCTTTGCCGGCCCTAAGGATCCGCTGATCGAGCGGGCGGTCGCTGCGAGTGCGGCGCGCGGCATCTTGCTGGTCGCCGCCGCCGGTAATGCCGGGGCGAAATCGGCGCCGCTCTATCCCGCCGCGAACCCGAATGTGATCGCGGTCAGCGGCACCGATGCGCAGGAGAAACTGTTCTCCGCCTCGAATCGGGGCAACTACATCGCGCTCGCCGCGCCCGGCGCCGATATCTTCCTGCCGGCGCCGGACGGCAAATACCAGATCACCTCGGGCACGTCGTTTTCCGCCGCCTTCGTCAGCGGCATTGCGGCCCTGGTGCTGGAGCGCAATCCGTCGCTGAAACCGAACGAGGTGCGTTCGATCCTGACCGGCACGGCGCGCGATCTCGGTGCCCCCGGACGTGATGATTTGTTTGGGGCGGGGCAGGCCGATGCGTTCGCAGCGGTATCCGCCGTTGCGGCAGTTCCGCTCGCCTCCGGCAAGCACGCACCGGCTGCGCCCGCACAGGATAACACTTCTGTGAGCCGGGCGATGGAACAGTCGGCACCGGCCATGGCCGCGGACAAATCGGCCGAAAATGACGCGAAAAGCCCCGCCGCGCAGTGAGTTTTCCGCGCTTTCGGGCCGCGGACCGTCGCCGCGGAAGGTTAAAAAAATCGAACGAGGATTTTGAACGTGGCGCTGGGTGTCGCGACCAATAAATGTGGGAGCGATCCATTCCTCCCCATTAGCTATATCAGGCGCGAGCGCCCATCCACCCCAAGCGCCCATATGGCTTGACCCGTCCGGTTGTCCCCCCGGACGGGTCTTCATTTTTGGGGACAGCGCTTCCTTGTCGCACGCACGGTCATGCAGGTGTCGCGTCGACCGTCTAAGAGCCGCAAACCCAATAATCCAGTATTCCTGCGGACTTCTCTGCGTGCCCCGAGTCGTTTACGAAAAGGTGTTAGACTTTTTTAACCTTTTCCACAGAATATCCCCGTCATATTTTGATTCGGTTCGGTTGCGTCCTGCGTCCGTTTCTCTCTTTACGGGCTGTCTTAATGACAAATCGAACTGACGCGGCCAGAGGCCGCGAGATCGTGGCGCGCTGGTGCGCGCTGGCGGAAGCACGGCTGGAACACCTCACCGAACTGTTCGAATCCGGGCGCTGGCGCCGCTATCACAGCGATGTGTCCTTCCTCGAGAACGTCCAGGAGGCCAAGCAGGCGGTCGAGACCTGGCGCGACCTGTTGCGTCGCGAGGCCTCGCTGGACAATTCGCCGATCGACATCTCCTGGCTCGGCCGCGGCCGCGTGACGCCGCTGCCGGCTCCGGTACGGCTGCAGCAGCGACCGGTCGAGCGGCCGGCACCAGTGGCGCCGCCGGAGCCGCCGGTCGAGGTTGTCGCGCTCGTGCAGGCTGTGGAAGAGGAGGCGCCGGTGCCGGAAGAGGCGCCGCTGCCGCTGCTCGACCTCGCCGCCATGCAGGCGCGCTATCCGCTGCTGCGCAACACGCTCTAGAAAGCTTTTCGTTGACGCGTTTTCTTTACGCGAACCGGTCCCCACTTCGCTTGAAAACGCTCTGAAAGTTATCTTCGCACCGCGTTGCCGCCGAGCACGAGTTGCGCGTATTGCTGGGCGCCGGCGACTGACAGGTCCGCCGTGATGACCCGCGCATGGTCGAGCCCGACCACGGCGCCGCGCGGCGCTTCCGAGATCATGTTGTTGTTGACCAGCGCGATCCCGGCGCCCGGCGCCACCGAGACGCCGATGCCGACAAACGCCTTGCGGATCACATTGCCCGTGATAGCGACGTCGCGCAGATATTTGCCCCAGCCGGCAACGATGCCGAAGGAGGGCGCATTCTCGATCACGTTGCCCGTGACGGCGGTGTCCGCCTCGATATAGATGCCGATGCCGGCGTCATCGTCCGGCGCGGTCCCGATCGGTCGCTTCGGGATCAGGTTGCGGATGATGTTGCCCTGGACCGCCGCGATGCGGCCACCCTCGTTGAAATTGCAGACGGAGACGCCAACGGCGGCGCCGTCGACCGTGTTGTTGGCGATGACGGCGCCCTCGAAGGCGAACTCCGAATAGAGCGCGACCTCGCGGACATCGCTGACGCTGTTGTCTGATATATGGATGTTCGACGCCGAATTGCCGCGCACGGCCGAATAATCGCAATTGCGAATGCGGTTGCCGCGCACGATCACATTGCCGGCCCGGAAGACGTTGATGGCGTTGCCGTACTGGCCGGAGCCGCCGGGCCCGGCCTTGATGTCCTCGATGCGGTTGTCGGCAACGATCGTGCCGTCGTCGCCGATGGCGGTGCGCAGGATCTCGATGCCGTTGTCGTTGGTGCCTGAGATCGTGTTGCGCGAGACCATCAGGCCCAGCGCGTCGAACGAGACGATGGCGGTGGTTGCAATGTTGGTGAAGATGTTGCCGCTGACGTCGCCCGACACCTGCTCGAACCAGATGCCGTTGCCGCCGCTGCCTTTGATCTCGCATCCGGTGATGCGGACATCGCGCGCGGTGAGGCAATGCACGAGGCCGCGACGTGTCGGCAGCGGCACATTGCCGCCGTCCAGCGTGAGGTCGGAGAGGCCGATGTTGTCGGCGCCTTCACCAAGAAACATCGACAGCCCGCCGTTGAAGACGAGTTTGGTCGCGCCGCGCACGCCGACGAGTTGCGAGCCGCGCTGCAGGCGGAGCAGGCCGGTGCGATAGACGCCCGGCGGCAGCGCCAGCGGCGCTTGCGCGCGTGCGGCCTCATCGATCGCGCGCTGCAGGGCCTTGGTCTGGTCGTCGGCACTGCCGGGGCGGACGCCATATTGCGTGGCGTCGCGGCCGAGCGCGGAGGTGAGCGGTGC
>NZ_PSRR01000143.1 GCF_004296405.1 Bradyrhizobium sp. Leo170 | reverse complement strand
TCGACACCCGCCTCGATACGCCGCCTATCTCAGTCCGTCATCACCCACTTTCCCGCATAGCTCTCAGTCCCGCAGAGAGGCCCATAACTTTTGAGTTAGCACTCAGACCAAACCGCCCTCAAATGTGTCTTTTTGAACATTCGGTACGGTTCACAGGTGTTACTATGATCGAGGAACATCTCCACCGATTTTTGGTCACCAACCAACCTTGGAGGAGCACATGAAGACGCTTTGGCTGGGTGCGCCGCTGGCCGTCGGTTTGATCTGTGGCGCGAGCGCCGTCGAGACGCTGTTAAGCGCGCTGGCAGAAAGCTGATAGCCCATATGGGGCGAGCAACTCTTGGATTTTGGGAAGGATTTGTTGGCCCAAATGGTGGCTTAGGGAGCTTCCCCTAGGCCGCAGTGGAGGAATCATGTCATTTCGTTTGTCTGTCGTCGCAGCCTTGTTCCTGCAACTTTCGTTTGGCCCTGCCTGTGCTGAACCAGAGCTGGAGGCTTGCCGCTCATCCGGATTGGTTGCGCTGAAAGAGCGCAATCCATCAATCAGCAATGTCTCGCTCGATATGGATAGTATGACGGTAGCAAAGGCAAACGCCAAGGTCGAAGACACTCCCATTCGAACAGTCGTCATAGGCGATGCCTATCTCGAACAAGGAAAAAAGGACACTCGCCGAACTTTCCTTTGTTTGATCGGAGAGAAGGGCAAAGTTCTGCTGACCTTTTTCACAGACAAGTAGGAATTCAAGGTGAAGACTTTGGCTGTCCCGCCATTAGTCCGCAATGGAAGAAACCCGATCTGCAGGCTCGTACTGAACAAGCCCTTGTCGTATCGACCCTTAGCGCGGCAACGCTCATCGCATGCGTGGGTCTCTTAGCAGCCGCGTTGTAGAGCCGCCAATCGACGGCTCTCCACGCGTCCAGAAGTTGTCACGGTCTATGACTCGACTGTGAGCTTTAGGCACTAGGCCGACAAGCCGAGGACGCCCTGCTTTTCTTTTCGGGGCAGCACACTTACGCTCTGCTGCACTCTTGCGTTGAACAATCTGTAAGATGTAGCGGTCGCCGCCAGGATGCGCAGCGCACCCGTGGACAGGTGGAGTCGGCTTCATGGCTGATCCGCCGTCCAAAATACCCGTCGTGTCGGATCGGTAAATCAGGCCGACCACTTGTCCTGTTCGCGGCGGTCCTCGCTCTCATTGAGCCGCTCGGAGACGTCATCAGCGACATCTGAATCGTCAGTGTTCGCGATTGTCGTGCCGTCGTGCTTCTTGATTTTCTTGTCTTCGGCGCTCACCGGAAAATCATCGGGCTTCAATGGCTTCTTTGAAGTGGACATCGCGTCTTCCTCCTGTGCGTCGACGAGATACACGCGTTCTAACACGCGGCCAGAATCTACCTCGGGCGGCGCGTGCTCAATCATTCTCATCGCCCCGAAGTTCCCGCTCCGCCTGTAGCCAGAACTCCAGATCCCGGCCTACGGGCCGGCCGTGCTGTTCCCACAGTTCGTGGGCCCGCGCTCTGGTCGCATCCCTGGATCGTCTCGCGGCCAAGCGCTGCCGCAGTCCCTGCCTCAGTTCTTCGATGAACTGTATCAACCGCTGGTAGGTCGTCTGATCCGTGACGCCGGAAGCGAGTCGTGTGGCTCGTTCGATTTCGCGTTCCAGTTCGCGCGAATCCTCATTGCGATCCATGGGCCGCCCTCCGTCCAAGTAAGACGGCTTAAGCTCCGGATTGTTCAATTCAGGTGGGACGGGAACACAACTCTGCCCGTCACCGGCGGAAGGAGAGAGAGGGCGGCTTCCAATCTCGGCGAACTCAGTAGCCGTTCGCGAGCGGCTCACGCGCGTCGGCGCGACTGGCGGCGGTATCGTCCATGGGCAATCTGCGCCAAAAGCACTCCGGTAACACCACACAGCCGGCTCAGCCCCCCGACCAAATTCAACCCAACTATCCTTCAAGCCGCCGCAGCATGGTGCAGGTCTCAACTTCACGATCGGCACGGCCGCGGCGTTAATCTCCCGCAACAAGGTCGCGGTTTACTTATGGTGCCGTACAACATTGGACCCACGGGATAACTGATCAAATCGCCCGGCGAGGTGGACGAGGGTGATAAGATTGAGCGGTCAAGTTGATTCGGGACCCTGCCATGATGTCCAGTCCGCAACGCAAACTGCCACTGCAGTCCACCCGCCCCGCCTATCAGACGTTGCAAGGCTGGGCCCTTGGCACGCTCATCGAGCAAGGTGCGGTCGTCGAATGTGCGCACCATGGCCATCGCGTGGACCGCGGTGATCCGGACGCTTGGAACCGCGCTCGCGAGGAGGCTTGGCGGAATCCGTTCCCCGGCTCCGCGCCGGAAGCCTGCATCGAGGCGCTGGAAAAGACAATGCGCGGCATCGGAGATACCTGCCCGGATTGCTAAAACCCCTCCTTTCCCGGACTCCCCTTCCCTTCTGATCCGCCTATCTTGCCTGTATTCAGTACAGCTGGAGTTTCTGAGTATGGCCCCGCGCGCCAATTGGAAGGGGTTCTTGAGGCTGTCGCTGGTGACGTGCCCGATCGCATTGTTCCCGGCCACCTCGGAGTCCGAAAAAATCAGTTTCAACCAGATCAATAAGAAAACCGGCCATCGCATCCGCTACCTCAAGGTCGATGGCGAGACCGGTGAGGAAGTGTCCAACGAGGACATCATTAAAGGCTATCAGGTCGATAAAGACCAATACTTGGAAGTTACCAAGGACGAGCTTGAGAACATCGCACTCGAATCCGCGCGCACCATCGAAATCGACGAATTTGTGCCCCGCAGCGAGATCGATGATCTTTATCTTGTCCGGCCTTACTACATTGTCCCCGACGGAAAAGTCGGCCACGACGCGTATGCCGTGATCCGAGAAACAATCCGATCGCTTGATAAGGTCGCGCTGGCGCGGGTCGTGCTGACCAATCGAGAGCACGTCATCGCGTTGGAGGCCCGTGACAAAGGCCTGATGGGCCTGCTGCTGCGCTATCCGTATGAGGTGCGGGACGCCGACGAGTATTTCGACGACATCCAGGACGTCAAGATCACCAAGGATATGCTCGACCTCGCCAAGCATATCGTCGAGCAGAAGAGCGGCCACTTCGAACCACAGAAGTTCGAAGACCACTACGAGACGGCCCTCACCGAACTTCTCGCGCAGAAACAAAAGGGGCTGCCGATCGCCGAGGCGAAGAAGCCGCAGCCCGGCAACGTGATCAATCTTATGGACGCGCTTCGCCAAAGCCTGGCGTCATCTGCCAAGGCTGAGGCCGCCCCCAAGAGCACAAAGGCTTCAGCAAAGAAGACTCAAGCGAAGAAGGGCAAGGCGAGCTGCTGAAGTGCCGAGGTCGCCCTACGCGCCATGCCTGCCGACGCGGGCGACGTCAGTGCCGTCGGGGAAGGACTGGCTACACGAGATCAAGCACGATGGATTACGGAGATCGATGAGCACGAAAGCGCGAGCATTTATTGACTTTTGGATCGAGAATAGCGTTCACGCTTCTGAACAGCCCGGAACCGTTGGCGCCTCCCAAGATGTAGAGGAATTGACGACGCGATGCCGGGAAATGGCTAAGCATGAAGGAATTTCGGAGCAGTCTATCCGCGATGAGATCGGCGACCTGACTGAATACATCCGCAGCAAGCTCGATGCCGCAAACATGGCCGAGAAGGAGCGGCAACAAAACGCGCCAAAATAGCCGGATTCACCCTGAAGAGCGCCTGCGGTATCTTAGGCGTAGGGGGGCACCTCGACCAGTGTACCAATCAAACGTAACAGGGCTTGGTGCTCGGGTCCATTCACGCCGCTCCGCAAGAACTCGCCTAACTCGATGTGCGACAGCCGACCACCAGAAGGCGCATTCGGCTGATGGATGATGAACGCATTCCCGGTCGTCGGTTCGCGCTCTAGGAACCACGCATCTCCGTTCGGACTGCGATACAGTTCTCTTCTCTCGGACATAGGTCGCTCCCCTCTCGTCCGCAAATCAGGAATGAGGCGAGGAATTGCTTGAGCGGATGGATGGGCTCCGTCCTGAGAGGCGCATCTTTAGCCGTTGAGCCTCGAATCTATCCAGCAAAGCGCGCCCGACGCCGCACTCAGGGCTTTTGTTTGTGTGCGACTTTACGGGTTGCTGCTGATTCACGAGCCAATCGCTCAGTCTTCAGGCGTTCTCGGTTTGCATGAAACGCCTTTTGCGCACGTTCATACTCGGACATCGCGACCTTACCATCCGCTTCCCTGAAGGCCTTTTGAGCCTCTCTTTGAGCCGCAGTTGGTTTCTTCGATTCGTGGGTATAAGCCATTTTCTCCTCCATTTATGCCTTAGCAGGTTTATCCGGCTGAACTCAGGAGGTGGAGTTGTCGGAGGTAAAGATTCGACTCCTCACACTCCGGAAGGTTCCAATGTGGCGGACAAATCGGTCGTTACGCAGATCGATACGATCTAGTGCGAGCCTCAGGCCAGCCAGTGATCATTAATGGTCTTTGCGCTTCGGCCTGCACAATCGTCCTTGCGGCAATTCCTCTAACAAGATCTGCGTAACTTCAAACGCTAATCTTGCCTTCCATGCCGCGTGGGATTTCGGAGCGCGCGGACGTACGATTACGAATTGAGGAACCAGCGCTGCCCCGACACCCCGACGATCTCATGTTAGGTCGGGTGGTGCGTCCCGGACCAGCGCTTAGCCTCCTCGACGGCTACCTGCGGTCGCTCACATCCCTCGAAGAAGCTCCGTCATCAGAACTAGCCGCCCCGCGGCAAGCGCGGGCTTTGCACTAAATGATTTCCACCCCCGGATCGTTTCCTGGTACGACGAAATCAGGGTTTGCAGGTGATTGCGAAATACCGCGCTCGACGATGCCGGTCGCTATTAGCCACTCATTTGCATGGCCACTTGCGATGATCACAAGCGCGTCCTGGTTCGTAAGCGCCTGCAGGCGAGCGATCAACTCCCGAACATTCATAGCGATCTCCGCTTGCGACCGGTCCTCAGAACCTGGTCGAAAGAAGCGTCGCCTCGTTTTCATGTTATCGACCATGCAACATCGTTCACCTAAACAAATGTTTAGCCACAGGTTGTCACCGACGATATACCGTGCCTCGTTCCGCCTCTCGCGCAAGCTTCAGCCAATCTTCGGCGAGAAGCAGCCAGGCCTCTTTGTCCAGAGCGTTTTCGGCCTTGTCGGCCAGCTCTCGACACTCCTGAGCTTCCTTTCGAAACCTCTCCGCGTCGGTTTCGGACCTTGGCGTCATCGGCAGTTCCTCTCCCGTCTCGTTTGGGATGGAGATTGTCGATGTGCAAACAGCACCGTCAGGCCGAACGTGAATTGCGCTCCATCGTTCCAAAGCAAAAAGCCCGCTCGGGCATCCCGGCGGGCGCTATCCGTTGACGGCACTTCCCCGCACCGTCCTGCGATAAGGATCAATAGACCGCCCTCACCCACGCGCTGACGAAGTGCAAGAAGCTGGCGCTGGGGAGAGATTGCGCCACCCGATTTGAGACGACCAACTGGAGCGATCCAGATGGATGCAGCGCCTTCAGCCCCCCGGCGTGAGCATGTGGTTCTGCCCCACGAAGTTGCCGAGCCGCTGCATATTCTCAATGAACAGCGCACGCCACTCCGCCGGGTCGATAGGCTCACTCTCTCTCAGTCGAATTGATGCGCGGGCCCTGTTTCCAGCCGAGGGGCCGCACGATAACTTCTGTAAGCCGCCCTGCGCACCGGCCGACCGAATGCCCCGTCGCCAGTTGCTTTCCTCATTTTCGGAATGTGGTTGCAGGGGTCGGATCTAAGCCAACGACACGCTCCCGCTGTACCGCTCAGCTCCACCACTGAAGCGCGATGGCGCTCGCTAGGTCTTTACCTAGTTTAATGTGGCCTCTGCCCCTCGGCAGCTGGCCTGTGGGACATAGAAGGCAAACGCAAACGCAATCGAGCCAAGCAGAGCACGTCACTCCAGGAGCGGCTACTCGAGTCGACCCAGCGGGCTCGCCCTCAGGCGTTCAATTTACCACCCGGCGCGGAGCGAATCAGCGGCCTTCCATCACCACCATGGCCACCTTGGACATCCGGCCGACGCAGTTCGCATCGTAGGACGGCTGTTCGATCACCACGCAGCCACCTACTGGCGCCCCATTTAAATTTTTCAGGCGCGTGGCCGACTCATAAGAAGGGTACTCAGTGGAAGGGTACTCAGTGCAAGTCTACGAATAGCCGCGACAGCCTGCAGGGTCGATGGGCTCGTAAGTTGGCGAGCCTCTAGAAGGCCCGGTTCGCCCGCTTTCCTGACGCCCCGTCCACCTGCGCCACGGACCGTACGTTCGCGCGGCCGCGTTGCGATCCTTGCTGCTTGAGCGAGCCTCCCTGCTTGGCATAGGCGTGGGTGATTTCCGCGCCCATCAGGATGATCTGCGAGGTGTAGTAAACCCAGATGAGCACGACGACGATCGAGGCGGCCGCACCGTAGGTCGATTCCAGGCCCTGCTTGCCGATGTAGAAGCCGATCGACGCCTTTCCCTCCTCGAAAAACAGGGCGGTCAGGAATGCTCCCAGCCAGACGTCCCGCCAGGCGATAGAGACATCCGGCAGCCACTTAAACATCATCGTGTAGTTCAGCTTCGCAGGAACATGCGCGTCCCACCCGATTGATTGACCAATGACTTTAGACAGGAGGATCCCATGGCAGTCGAGGCACGCGAAACCGCAAATCTGATTGGAAGCGACAAAGTTGAAGGTACCGCCGTTTACGGCGCAGCTAGTCAGAAGATTGGAAGTATCGAACGCGTCATGATCGACAAAGTAGGCGCCAAGGTGGCTTATGCTGTACTAAGTTTCGGCGGTTTCCTCGGCGTTGGCGACGATCATTATCCGCTGCCCTGGCAATCATTGAAATATGATACGAGCCTTGGTGGCTATGTAACAGGTATTACTGAGAGCCAGCTCCGCGCCGCACCCAAGTATCGCGGTGATAGCGCTTGGAATTGGAGCGATCCGACCGTTGGGCGCTCGGTGAACGAATACCTATGGCGTTCCGGGTGCTTGAGTGAACGCTTGGCGAGGGACGATCGGAAAGCGCCCAGGGTACGTCTGTGTATTGAATCCGAAAAGTATCGGTGCCGGCCGATCGTCCTTTCGCCCTTGACGCGCTCCTCGGCCTCCATCTCGCCAGCTTCCGCAAAGCGGCGTCCTGACCGCCCGCCGCGGCGTATGCTCGCCATGCTTGAACGGCATTCCCGGCTGGGAGAACAGGCTCGCGTTACGCCGAGCCAGGACTTCCCGGGAGCACCGTTCATCCCAGAGCGAGCGATTCAACATCACTCCGAGACAGGTTATCTTTATTGCCAAGCTCCGAGCTTGGAACCACTTGACCGCCCGCGGCTTAAGAAGGTCTCATCATCCCAACGGAGCGACATGTGGAAATCCGGGCCGGCTACGACATCGCCTTCCAGTGCTGCCAGGAAACGCCGATCCTGCTGATGTTGAGCGTGCGACCGGAGCGCCAAACCGATCTGCTCACGGACAACCGTATCCGATTATCCGGCAACATTCGCTCGCGCGACTATCTCGACGTCTTCGGAAACGTCTGCACGCGGCTCGTGGCGCCGCCAGGTCTCCTGGAAGTTCGCAACAACTTCGTTATTGCCGATAGTGGCCTGCCAGACGAGGCGTGTCCCCAAGCCGAACAATGGCCGATCGACGAACTGCCGGATGACGTGCTCGTTTACCTGCTCGGCAGCCGCTACTGCGATACGGAAAAGCTCAGTCAGCTCGCTTGGCAGCAATTCGGCCATATCGTCGACGGCTGGCAGCGCGTTCAAGCCATTTGCGATTATGTGCATGGTCAGCTCGAGTTCGGCTATCACCACGCGCGGTCGGACAGGACGGCCTCAGAAGGTCATGAGGAAGGACGCGGCGTCTGTCGGGACTTCGCGCATCTCGCCGTTACTCTATGCCGCTGCATGAATATCCCAGCTCGCTACTGCACGGGCTACCTGGGCGATATCGGAGTGCCACGGGATCCTGCACCCATGGACTTCAGCGCCTGGTTCGAGGTCTTCCTCGATGGCCGATGGTTTACCTTTGATGCGCGGCACAATCATCCGCGCGTTGGGCGGATTGCGATAGGCCGCGGGCGGGATGCCGCCGACGTTGCGATTTCAACCTCTTTTGGTCCCAGCCAACTCGCGCGGTTTTATGTTGTGACGGAAGAGGTCGTCGAAGCTCCCGGGCAGCCGCTTGAACCGGCGGCCTGACCGGTCTGGGCGACTTGACCTGGATGGTCCGCTTGGTCGCCTGCCCATGAGCATTGGGCACCTGTCGGTTGAAACAGTCCTCTAACCACCGGTGAACACCCATGAATGATCTACCTGAGCAGGAAATCCGGAATCGCGCCTATCGGCTTTGGCAGGCAGCCGGCGAACCTGAATGCCAGGCGGATCGTTGCTGGTACCAAGCCGAAAAAGAACTCCTTGCCGAGCGACAAAAACAGGGCGACTTGCCGCCCGGTATGACTGACAATCTGCCTATTTGACGCTCGATCGGCACGAGAAAAGCCCCGTCATCGCGGGTGCTCGACCGCTTCGCCGCCGCTAACGCTAGTGGGTAAACCGCCGGGAGAGGCGGAAGTGATCGACAAATCGCGATCCATTGGCCCCATTGTTCGTTATCAATCCTACACGCCTGGTATTGATGCTGAAGGCGACATTGATGCCATGTCGCTGTGGGCCGGACAGAGCGTTGGTCTCGTGTCGAGGCCGCAGTCTGCCGCTGATATCGTGCACGAAATTGCGGAACAAGCTGATTCTATTCTTCGGCAACCGCCATGACGACCGAAGGATTTTCGGACTTCAGTGATCGGCCACTAATATTGTTGAGGTCGCTCCTAATTGCGATCGACCGCGACCGCGCGTTATCTCGCAATTGCAGCCTTTTATGACCGGTTGAAATGGGCACAGTATATTCGTCTTCGGGACCGAGGAGGATGCCATGCCCGAAGCACAAAACGACATTGATTATACGGTCGATATCGGCAGACACGAGACGATGTTCCGTGCGGACACCCCCAAAGGAGAGGAATTCCTCGGCGGCGTTGACCTAACTATTTCCAATGAAGAAGCGCATTCATTCATACAGGATGCCCGCGCAGCAGGGCTGACGGTCAAATCATTTTTCTAACGCTTTCGCAAACCCATCATCCACAAGAGCGTTCAGCGCCACGACTCCCGCGCGACGCACTTGCACTTGTAGCAGCGAGAATACGCTCACGGCCAAAATCGCGTAGTATCCGGCAAATCACCCGAATGCCGCATCGGCTCACGGCAAACCTTACATTTGCGAGCCGTGACTTTACGCTGCGGATCGGCAACTCGGTTCATGGAAGCTATTGGCAACTTTGAGACAGGCCAACCAACCCTGAACATGTCTACCAACCCTGAACATATCCGCTAATCGGGGTGAGAGCGGTGATTGGGAGAAGTCTCATCGCCTCCTCGGTACCCGATGCTCGTGGCGCCCTCTTGTCTTGCAAGGCGCACCGGTCGCGACCTCGCGCGCCTGAGATTTGATCAGCGCCGGCGGCGAGCGGGACCGATCCTGTCGAGGTCGATTCGGGCCATCAGCGACTTGGGGCCGCGCCCTCTGCGCCTGAGGCTTTTCAGGCGCACTTTTGCTATAATGAACGGAAAGATTGCTAACCCAGATCACCCTGGAGCCCAGCTCGGCAGCCGCATAGCGGCGGGGAGGGCCACGTGCATCTACCGAAAGCGAAATCGCGGGACGAAGCCGGCCGAAGGGTCCGATTCTATCTGGCTCTTGGCTCGGTAACGGCAGCGACGCTGATGCTGCAGATCACCGAGACCAGAATCGTTTCCGTTATCTCATGGTACCACCTGGCCTTCTTCGTCATCAGTATTGCCATGTTCGGCCTGACCGCCGGCGCGGTTGCTGTCTATTTGCGCAAGGAGAGGTTCAGATCGGAGCAACTGGCCTACGACCTGGCCGTGGGGGCGCTGGCCTTCGCCTTAACGACCGATCTTGCCCTGCTCGTGCAATTGACGTTGGTGACAGGTGCCTCACCGTCGCTAACCTCCTTGGTCGCTTGGGCGGAATTCGCGCTCTGTCTTGCCGTTCCATTTTTCTTCTCGGGCGTTGAGCCTGGCCCTGACGCGCAGTCCTTATGCAATCGGAAAGGTCTACGGAGCGGATCTGATCGGTGCGGCTGTTGGGTGCATCGGTGTGCTCGTGCTCTTAAATGTGATGAACGGGCCATCAGCGGTGTTGTGGGTCAGTGCGCTCATCGGGCTCGCCGCACTCGGCTTCGCCGGCTCCGGACTCGGCACCCTGCCCGAAGCCACGTCGCTCGGGTCCAAGCTCTTTCGCTACCGCCGAAGCATTGTCACAGGCTGCCTACTCTTTGCGATTGCAAACACGTTTACGACCTATGGCGTTCGACCGACGATCATCAAGGATCACTTGGAGGCGTCAGCGGATCTTGCCTACGATCGCTGGAACTCGTTTTCCCGCATCACCGTCAGTGGGAGCGAAACGGTCCCGCCGGCGATGTTCGGCGCTTCGCCACGCT
Organism: Bradyrhizobium sp. Leo170; assembly: GCF_004296405.1. Classification (GTDB taxonomy): domain Bacteria; phylum Pseudomonadota; class Alphaproteobacteria; order Rhizobiales; family Xanthobacteraceae; genus Bradyrhizobium. The sequence goes on along the minus strand of NZ_PSRR01000143.1, from coordinate 8,790 downwards.
TGCCGCATTCGACCATTGAGCAGCGAGCGCTGAATATCGACGGCGGCGCCGGCACCGCCCTGTACCGCTTCGATGGAGACCTCGCGAGTCTGGGGTTCCTGCGCTATGACGTGACCAACCTTGCCTACGCCATTCCGGACCTGAAAACGGGTGCCGTGATCGGCGTCGGCGGCGGTCGGGACGTCCTGTCGCAACGCCTCTTCGGCCTGAGGGACGTGACGGGCGTCGAGATCAATCCCATCATCATCGACGTCCTGGAGCGCCACTTTTCCGGCTACACGGCGATCGCGGCGTTGGAGGGGGTGAGGTTCGAGGTCGACGAGGCGCGCAGCTGGTTTGCGCGCACACCGCGCTCCTTCGATGTCATCCAGATGAGCCTGATCGATACCTGGGCGGCGACGGGCGCTGGCGCCTTCACGCTCACAGAAAATGGTCTCTACACCGTCGAGGCCTGGCAACGCTTTCTCGATCGGCTTAACCCAAGTGGCCTGTTCACGGTGAGTCGCTGGTACGCGCCCGGAGAAGTGAACGAGACCGGGCGATTGGTTAGCCTTGCCGTCGCGACACTTCTTGCGAGCGGCGCCGTCGAGCCCCGCCGCCACCTGTTCCTCGCCGCAGCGGGGAAGGTAGCAACACTGATCGTGACGAAGTCGCCGCTCTCGCCGGCGGCGCTCACGGCGCTCGAGGACGCTGCCAAAGCCAACGAATTCACGGTGCTGTTAAGCCCGAATACGTCCGCGCCATCCGCCGTGCTCGAGAAGATCGTCAGTGCGACGGACCGTCGCACGCTCGACCGGGCGACGGCCGGCTTCTATCTCGACCTCACGCCGCCGACCGATGCGCGCCCTTTCTTCTTCAACCAGTTGTGGTTTGCCACGCTGTTGGACCCAGACGTGTTCTCGCATTTCACCCACACCGGCGTGTTCGCGGGCAACCTCGTCGCGACGCTGACCCTTGCCATGCTCGTTCTGATTTCGGCCGCGCTGGTCGCCGCTACAATCATCGTACCGCTGCAGCCGACGGTGAGAGAAGCCGGTTGGCAGCTGGCCGTGGGCGGCACCGTTTATTTTGTTCTGATCGGGATCGGGTTCATGATGGTCGAGATCGCTCTGCTGCAACGGATGAGCGTCTTCCTCGGTCATCCGGTCTACGCGTTGAGTGTCGTTCTGTTCAGCCTGATCCTCTGGACAGGCTTCGGCAGCCTGGCATCCGAGCGCATGCGCCTTGCCGGAACAGGCAAGCTCTTAGCCTGGAGCGTGGCGAGTGCCGCTTACTTGTTTGCGTTGCCGCTCTGGCTGCCTCCGCTCTTGGTCGATCTTGATGGCGCGGGCCTTCTCGTTCGCGCCGGCCTCTGTGTGCTTGTTCTGGCGCCGGCGGGCTTGCTGATGGGCTTCGGATTTCCCACCGGCATGCGATTGGTCTCCGCAATCAGCACGGGTCCCACGCCATGGTTCTGGGGCATCAACGGTGCCGCAGGCGTGCTCGCGGCAAGCGTCGCCGTTGCCACCAGCATTGCCTGCAGTATCGATACGACACTTAGGATCGGAGCCGCCTGCTACCTCTTGGTCGCCGCTCCCGCCATGTTGTTGATGTCCGCCGGCGCCCGATCCAGCCACACCGCGCTCCGATCCCTGCACCCGAGCGAGCCCACGAATGTATAGAATATCGGGCGGGCGCGACGACGAGGTGAGTATTGAGGCTCGATGGCCAGGACCATCAACCTCCAAGATCGGATGGTGAAGGCATCTCTGATCCCTAGACGTCGTACAGCTCCTTTTGTTGCGGCCGATGCTTCCCAATCGTGATTGTGCGCGATCAGGCCGCTTCCCGCGGCGAGTAACAGGATGTAATTGTTTGGTCATTGCAATCGAAATGGGGTCTCCGTAGCGCTGCGGAAGCGCGACGCCCCTTAGCCACGATGGAACGATAACTACTTCTTTCGTTCGTATGATTGAGCGTCACCATTTTGCCGAAAAGCCGAGAATCGCGGGACGCGGTCTCCTGCTTGTCAACATACGGAGATCGTTATGCGCTCTGTTGTTCTAATTCTGGTCATTTTGCTGAGTGAGACTTCGCTTTCTTTTGCACAGGGTCACATGGGCACCCCACAAGAGCAGCAGGCCTGCAGGCGAGATGCGCAGCGCTTTTGCCGAAGGCAATTGGACAATGATTTTGCGGTACAACAATGCTTGCAGCAGAACAGGAGCAGACTGAGCAAAAGCTGTCAAAAAGTATTCGCCAGCCACGGCATGTGAGAGCTCGGTTCTGGGCCAGTCGCTGGGGCGTCCGCCAGCAAGGTCCCCGGGCTTGCCGGTCAATGAACATGCCCATTTCCTTACCGATCAGCTCGAGCGCCTGGTCCGCCACACTCTTGGTAGGTAAACTCGCCGATCTCCTCGCAAGTCCAGCCGACGCGATTGAACGCGAGCAGGACCGGCTCGCGATCGGTGAGATAGAGCGGCCATGAAATCACCGCCTCGCACATGGTTACTTGCCGATAAGACGGATGCAGTCGAACTCGATTTTGCTCTAGCGCCTCTCGCTGCTCCGCCTGGCCGATCAGGTCTTCGAACTCGTAAGCATACGCAGGCCATGCATTGGTGAAACCGCGTCGCGCGCCTCTCAAGGGAATAAGCCTCAGTGTTTTAAGCCTATCGACGTACCTTCGCGACATCCATTCGCTAGTCCACTTCGATGGCAGATCGAGCAGATCAAATTCAGGGGATCATCAAGCGAATTGAACTGAACTAACGACTGCGGCGTGATCCTGCGCATCGGTCTCAGGCTTCGCAAATTTGGAAAACCGATGTTTAGAATTTCCAACCCACTACTTCGGGATCTGATCCGATGTTCATTCGCTGGAAAACAGAAGACGGCCAAAGCTGTAGGGCCGTCCTCGTCGTAAGTCTGCGCACACCCTCAGGAAACTGGCAGCCCGTGAACGGAAACGGCTCAATGTCCGCTTCACCCCAAAAGTGACTGAAGTGCTGTATTGCCGCGAAATGACGCGATAGGCCGATTTCGTTGAAAAAGGCGGCAGTAATCCGATGTATTGGCGCCAGCGCCGAAGCAGCCGAGCGCTTGGTCCGCCACTATGCGGGCCTGGGGATTTGCATCGGGATCAGCTTGGCCATCTTGCGAAGGTTCTGAGCGGTGGCTGCGAGGATGAACTCGTCGCGCGCGCCGTTTGGACCTCGTAAACGCAAACGGTCGAGTTTGAGAATGCGCTTGAGATGCGCGAACAGCATCTCGATCTTCTTGCGGAGCCGACGCGAAGTGCGCCCCTCCCACGATCTCGCGATCTGGCGCGCCATGTCGCGAGCCCCCTCGTAGATCGAGCGCGGTACCCTCCGTGATGCCTGCTTGGGGCCGCACCGGGACTTCAATGCGCAGCGATCACAATCGCGCTTGCTGGCAAGATAAAGCATGGTGGCACCATCATTCACCAGCGTTCCGGTCATGGTAAGAACTTTGCCACCAGGGCAACGATAGGCGTCCCCAGCATGGTCATAGGTGAAGTCGTCGCGCGAGAAGATCCCGTCTGTGCGGGCCGACTTGTCGAAGACTGTAACGTGCGGCTCGATGCCGTGCTCATAGACCAGCCAAGCGAGCATCTCGGCGGAGCCATAGCCGCTGTCACCAAGGAGCCGGCTCGGATAGAGATCAAACCGCTCCAGCGAGCGCTCAATCATGCGCTTGGCGGCCAACACCTCCGCCTGCCGGATTGCCGTCGTCGCCTCAACATCGACGATGATCGCGTTCTCGATGTCGACCAGGTAGTTCGTGGAGTAGGCGAAAAATGCTTGGCCGCCGTGCGCCCCCGTCCAGCGCGCCGCCGGGTCGGAAGGCGACACGAACTTCGGGGTGACCTCGGTCGCTGCTCCGAAAGCGGCATCATCGAGGACAGCCAGATACTCGTCGACCGCACGGCCGGCGGTAGCCGGCGGAAGCCCCTTGTCGCCTTCGATCCCCTTCTGCCGATTGCGTCGGCCTTGATCAAACTCGCATCAACCGCGAAGCCCTCACCGCCGACCAGTTGCTCCTCGATGCAGCGGCGCAGCACGCTCTCGAACACGCGACGGAAGAGGTCGCTCTGTCGGAAGCGGCCATGCCTGTTTTTGGAGAATGTCGAGTGATCCGGCACGGCCCCATCCAGACCGAGCCCGGCAGAACCATCGGTAGGCCAAATTGAGGTGGACCTCATCACACAGCCGCCGCTCCGATCGGATACCGAAGCAGTAACCGATCAGGAGCATCCGGATCATCAGCTCGGGATCGATCGAAGGTCGACCGATATTACCGTAGAAAGGCGCCAGGTCCTGCCTGACCTCTTCAAGGTCGACAAATCTATCGATCGACCGGAGCAGGTGGTCGGCGGGGATATGCCTTTCGAGCGAGAACTCATAGAACAACGCAGCCTGTTCGACTTGCCGATGTCCCATCATGATCTTCAGTCCTGCCAATTAGACAGACTGAATCATTGATCCTTCTGCGTCGCAACAGCCGCCTTTTTCAACAGCATCGGCCAAGAGGCGACGTAACGCGTCCGGGTCAGCTCGGATCGAGTGGCGGGTCGGGGGACTTGGCTTCGTGCCACCACCAGACCTGAGTGTGCAAGACCAGCTTGATCGTTACCCACGTAACGCAATTCCGGATTTCCGAAATGTTTCTGTAGGCATCCTGCCCCATCTGCAAAATGGCGATGTCTTTCCCTCTCTTACCTCGGTCCGGCATCCGGTCGGCGACGTGGCGCACGACAAAATCCACCGTAGGAGCGGCGTCATGGTCAAGGACGGCGGCGCGTTCGCACGCGCAACCTCGATCGGTCCAAGGGCGACAACGGGTTTAGAAGTCTTTGCAGATGCGGCTGGTGGCATTCCTCGCTACGGCGTCACGCGGCGCGGCTGCAATAACGATCGTCTATCGACTCTATGGCGAGAGGTGATTTCCCTCGCCGGCGTTGCAAGGTCATTCTCGTCGGGTGGTGGATAGTCATTTTGATACGAACAGGAGCTTCCATGAAGATTCAAGTCCGCAGCCTCGCGACTGCACTCGCAATTGCTGTTCCTCTCGCAGTGGCCGCCGCGGCCCAATCGTCTGCTGCGCCGATCAATGGCACGTCGATCAAGGCGGCGGTGCCAGCCGTGACGACGGACGTGCGCTATCGGGTGCGGCGGGGCTATCCCACCTATAATTCGGACCGGGGCTATCCCACCTATAATTCGTACTGGGGCTATCCCGCCTATAATTCGTACTGGGGCTATCCCGCCTATAGTTCGTATTGGGGCTATCCGACCTTTAATTCATATTGGAGCTATCCGACCTACCCGCGGGTGGGGGCATTTGCAACAGCGCCGTGGGTTGACGAGTAGCGAGTCGAGATCAACATCGGTCTGCCCCGGTGCCCTGACGTGCCGAACCTCAAACCGGCTTCTCTTACGGCTGGTGGTGACTACGGCTGGTGGTGACGCCAAAGCTTGGCAGCGTGCGGCTCCCTCGAGCCGCCGCTAGCCAACATGTATTTGAGAGATTTTAGCGTTCCTCGGTCATGCGCACGTCGCTCTTGGGTCATTCTCGACTGAGCTAGCCGGTCCTGCCTGCTATTTGATGTCCGCTTTCACCTGAAAGCGACTCGATTGTTAAGCGCCCGCGAAAATGACGCGAAGGGGCCAAAGGCGGAAAAGGCGGAAGTGTACGTTGCTTTGACACCAATCACAGCAGGGCTGCAACGGCGATCGCATCGCGGCATCAGTCTGCTGCGCGCCCATGAACGCGCTTGGCACTGAAAAAGGGGCACAGGTTGCAGGACAACCAGAACTCATTCACGCGGGGGCCCCGCGAGCGAATACGCGGTCGATCTTGGTGGCCATGATGAAGTCGTTCTCATGCAATCCCTTGATCTTCTTGGTCTGCAGCGAGACCGCCGAATAGCCCCAACGGAAGCTGATATTCGGATGATGGCCTTCGGCTTCCGCGAGTTCACCAATCTCCTGAACAAAGGTAAGCGCCTCGCGGAACTTCCGAAACCGGAAGCTCCGATCGATGCGGTGAGCTTCCTCCGCCATTCTGGGACCTGTGCGTGAAAGAGACTCAGCTTGTTCGCGCGGGTGTGGAGGTATTTCGCCACGACAGGGAGTACAGCTTTTGCTGGCAAGACCTTCGGTCATGTTACTTGCTCCTCATGTCACCCTATGCCCGCACTCAGGCTGGCAAACTGCGAAAGTGATGTTGCGATTTCCGCGAACCAATTGAAGGGACTGTGATCCCGGCTGCAGCTGCGCCGGTTGGATCAGTTGGACCGATCTCGGGTCCGGCACCTATACGGCGCGCTCAATCACCCGCGCCGGGATTTGGTGAGAAGTATTGGAGTTTGTCCGGCTTCCCCTCCCACTCCTTGGAGTCGGGCGGGGGCGCTTTTTTGATCGTAACATTTGGCCATATTTTCGCGTATTCCGCATTTAGCGACAGCCATTTCTCAAGCCCCGGCTCGGTGTCAGGCTTGATTGCGTCGACCGGGCATTCCGGCACGCAGACCCCGCAATCGATGCATTCGTCCGGGTGGATGACGAGCATGTTCTCGCCCTCGTAGAAGCAGTCCACGGGGCACACGTCGACGCAGTCCATGATTTTGCAGCGAATACAGCTCTCGTTGACGACGAAGGTCAAATAAGCGTCCTTTCAGCGGATCGCAGTGGTGAACTGATTCATGTCCGTCCGTCCTCGCGGTGCTCGTTCATTGGTTGAAAATGGACGCACAGAAGACCTACGTCCTCTGACTGAATCGGAACACCGAGGAGCAGGCATTCAGCGGCCAAGGGGCTCGCGCTGGGCAGGTTGCCGCACATCTTTCTGCCGAAATGCGTGCAGTCCTGGCAAACACCGAAGCGCCGATGCGCACCACTCGTAGCTAGAGTGGACAGCACTTCGCGCAGCGCGCGACGCATCGCAGTTCGCTCTATCGCGTCGAGCGAATCCAGGGCGCGCACCAGGACTTCGAACGGATCGCGTGCAAGCGCTTTTTTGCCCTTGCTCGTCAGGCGCAGACTTACGCTTCGCCCGTCCGTCGTGAATGGCTGTCGGACCAAGTACCCACCCGCTTCAAGCGCCTTGATGGCTTGTGTTGCGGTGCCGCGGGTTGTCGCTTGAAATTCCGCGAAAGCCGACGGGGTCCGCGAGAACGGGTTCGCACGGGCGAAGAAGCGGAGCGCCATCCATTGGGCCGGACTGAGTTCGCCGTCGTAACCCTCAGCTTGTACGAGCCGTCCCACCTGCAGCAGGAGCTCTGCTGTTTCGCGCGCTGACATGATGGCCTCTTCGAAAATATAATAGCGTTTCGAAATCAACTTGACAACCGATTGGACAAGGATAGTTTTGTTTCGAAACTGGTTGGAGGGCTAGATCATGGCCCGCAACGCGGCCCTGCCGATCCATACGGCGGAACCCAGCCTCACCCGTTATCTCGGGGAAATCCGGCGGTTCCCGATGTTGGCGCGCCAGGAAGAGTACACGCTGGCCAAGCGCTGGCGCGAGCACGGCGATCGCGACGCGGCGCACAAGCTCGTCACCAGCCATCTGCGGCTCGTGCCCAAGATCGCCAGGGACTATCGCGGCTACGGCCTGCCGATCTCGGAGGCAATCTCCGAGGGCAATGTCGGCCTGATGCAGGCGGTCGAGCGCTTCGAGCCGGAGAAGGGCTTCCGGTTCGCCACCTACGCCGTGTGGTGGATCAAGGCGGCGATCCAGGAATACATCCTGCGGTCACGGTCGCTGGTGAAGATGGGCAGCACGGCCAACCAGAAGAAGGTGTTCTTCAACCTGCGCAAGGCCCAAAGCAAAATCTCCATCCTCGACGATGGCGATATGCGGCTGGACCAGGTGAAGATCATCGCCCGGCGGATCGGCGTCACCGCAACGGACGTGATCTCCATGAACCGGCGGCTCGGCGGCGACGCCTCGCTCAACGCGGCGATCCGCGAGGACGGCGATTTCGGCGAGTGGCAGGACTGGCTGGTGGATGAATCCCCGGACCAGGAGACGACGCTCGCTGCGCGCGAGGAGTTCGATAACCGTCGAAAGACGCTGTCCGCTGCGCTCACCGTGCTCAACAAGCGCGAGCGGCGCATCTTCGAGACGCGCCGGCTCGCCGAGGAACGGATCGCGCTCGTGGAGTTGGCCGAGGAATTCGGCGTCTCGCGCGAGCGCGTGCGCCAGATCGAGGTAAACGCCTTCGAGAAGGTGCAGAACGCGGTGAAGCACCGCGTCGCAACGATGGGCACCCCAGCGCCTCTGCAGGTGCGTTAGCTTCCAACCCTCTCCCGTGGTGGGAGAGACCAACAATGGACGTGTCGCTATCGGCACGTTTTACGGTAACCGAACGACGCGAGAGGAGCGCCGCCGGGTGCTGACCGAGCCTCGCTCGACGAACCATGCACTGCCCTTTGCATCATCGATCGGGCGTCTAAGCCGCGCGCTGCAGATGGAAAGTTATCCGACGTTTCATAATGAAGTCGGCGTGCCGATCGTGCGCATTGGCTGCCGCGAGTTCATGTGCATCGGGGATAAGCCGCCACAAGATCACCCCCACATCTACCTTAATATGGGCGATGCCAGCGAGATCGTCTGCCCCTATTGCTCTACGCTATTCTGCTTCGATCCGAGCTTGGGCGCACACGAAGCTGAGCCGGCAGATTGTGCTTATGGTGACGGGGACTGAGTTGAAAAGCAGCAACACTGCTTCCTTCGTCATGCCGGCCGCAGTCAATCAGCGCCAAGCGCCATCGTCCCGCAGTC
>NZ_PSRR01000142.1 GCF_004296405.1 Bradyrhizobium sp. Leo170 | reverse complement strand
GTCTCCACGGGCGACCGTCCTCGTGGAGAGAACCCCTCACCCGAATGAGTCCAGTAGCAGAAGCGGAGCAGCCCTCTCCCACAAGGGGCGAGGGCACATCAACTGGCAGCGCGAACGCGTAAAGCTCCTGCGCAATCCAGCCTCGTAGGGTGGGCAAAGCGAAGCGGGCCCACCATTTCTTGCGGAGTGCTGATGGTGGGCACGCTTCGCTTTGCCCACCCTACACGATCTACAGAAACTCGCGTCCCTCGTGCGCGCGAAACAGCAGGGACGCGTCCCCATACGAATAGAAGCGATAACCCGCCGCGATCGCATGCGCATAGGCCTGCTTCATCGTCTCGAGGCCGGAGAAGGCCGACACCAGCATGAACAGGGTCGAGCGCGGCAGATGGAAATTGGTCAGCAGGATATCGACCGCGCGAAAGCGGTAGCCGGGCGTGATGAAGATCGCGGTGTCGCCGGTGAATGGCTGGATGGTGCCATCCTCCCTCGCAGCGCTTTCGAGCAGCCGCAGCGAGGTGGTGCCCACCGCGACGATGCGCCCGCCTTTGGCGCGCGCCGCGTTCAGCGCGGCAGCGGTCTCTGCGGAAACGCTGCCCCACTCGGAATGCATCCTGTGCTCGGAAGTGTCGTCCACCTTCACCGGCAGGAATGTCCCTGCCCCGACATGCAGAGTCAGTCTGACAATATCGACGCCGTGGCCACGCAGCGCAGCTTCGAGCGCCGGCGTGAAATGCAGGCCCGCGGTCGGGGCTGCGACCGCGCCCTCATTGGCCGCGAACATGGTCTGGTAGTCGGCGGCATCCTGATCGTCTGGCGTGCGCTTCGAGGCGATGTAAGGCGGCAGCGGCGGGGCACCGAGATCGGCAATGGCCTGGTCGAGCGCGGGCCCGTGGAAGGAGAATGACAGCGTCACCTCGCCTTCCTGCCCCTTGGCTTCGACCTGGGCATCGAGATGCCCGAGCAGGCAGACCTTGCCCTCATTGCCGAAGCGGATTGTGTCGCCTTCCGCCAATTTCTTCGCCGGCTTCACCAGCGCCTGCCAGCGCGAACCATCGAGCCGCTTGATGAGGGTCGCCTCGATCTTCGGCTCGGTCTCGCGGCCGATGCGCCGGCCCTTCAATTGCGCCGCGATCACCTTGGTGTCGTTGACCACGAGCTGGTCGCCCGGCTCGAGCCATTGCGGCAGTTCGGCCACGGTGCGGTCGCGCAGCACGCCGTCCCCCTGCACCACCAGCATCCGCGCGGCGTCGCGCGGACTGGCGGGTCGCAGCGCGATCCGTTCAGGCGGGAGGTCGAAGTCGAAGAGGTCGGTGCGCATCTTCAGGCCGTCATTGCCGGGCATAGCCGTCCGAAGGGACGGCGTCGCTTCCGCTCGCCTATGACCCGGCAATCCATCTCTTAGGAAAGACTCTTCTCAAGAGCGATGGATACCCGGGTCAAGCCCGGGTATGACGATTGGGTGTCAGGCCGCCGCGTCAGCGGCCATCCTTGCCTTGACGATCTTGTCCGGGTTCTGCACCGGCTCGCCGCGCTTGATCTTGTCGACGTTCTCCATGCCCTCGGTGACCTTGCCCCAGACCGTGTACTGGCCGTTGAGGAAGGAGGCGTCGTCGAAGCAGATGAAGAACTGGCTGTCGCCGGAATCCGGGTTCGCGGCGCGTGCCATCGAGGCGGTGCCACGGACATGCGGCTCCTTGTTGAACTCGGCCTTCAGCTTCTTTCCGGAACCGCCGGTGCCGGTGCCTTGCGGGCAGCCGGTCTGGGCCATGAAGCCCTCGATCACGCGGTGGAACACGATGCCGTCGTAGAAGCCCTCGCGCACCAGTTCCTTGATGCGGACGACGTGGTTCGGCGCGACGTCCGGCCGCATCTCGATGGTGACGGGACCCTGGGTGGTCTCGAGGATCAAAGTATTTTCGGTGACAGCCATGCTCGCCTCTCTTTAGCTTCGGGTTGACGTTTGCGGGTTCGGAAAGGGATCGCCATCGGCCGGCCGGCAACCGCTCCGCCCAGTGCATCGGTAAATGGCAACGGCGTGCAGCGTTCCAAGGCCTGCATCACGGCGATGCGGTATTGCAACCGGTCATTCTCGCTGGCCTCTGCCGTCTCATAGGTGATCCTGGGACGGCCGAGGATTGCGCCCTGGCGGTTGAAGCTGACGATCACGGTGATGTCGATCGGGTTGGCCTGCGACAGCGGCGGCGGCTTGAAGCAACTGTGCAGCTTTATGAAAAGATCCTTGAGCGTATCAAGCTTTTCGGGCGCCGGCTGCGCCCGCGCCGTGCAGGCAAGCAGCATCAGCGGCGCTGCAAACCAGAGAAATGGTTTGCCGCGCAGCATCGCCTGAACTCACTTGATGTCGGATGCGACTTGCACCTTCACCATCTTGTCGGGATCGGTCACCGCACCGCTCGGGGAGCCTGCGGGGGCCTTCTTCAACTTGTCGACCACGTCCATGCCGGACACCACTTCGCCGATCACGGTGTATTGGTTGTTCAGGCTCGGGCCGTCCGCGAACATGATGAAGAACTGCGAGTTGGCGCTGTCGACGCTGTCGCCGCGCCGCGCCATGCCTACGATACCACGCTTGAAGGGGACGTTCGAGAATTCCTGCTTCAGGTTCGGGTATTTCGAGCCGCCGGTGCCGTTGAAGTTCTGGCCGTCGCCGGTCTGCGCCATGAAGCCGTCGATCACGCGGTGAAACGGCACGTTGTTGTAATAGCCCTCGCGCGCGAGCTGCTTGATGCGCTCGGCATGCTGCGGTGCGATGTCGGTCCTAAGCTTGATGAGGATGCGGCCCTTGCTGGTGTCGATCACGATTGCATTGGCCTTGTCCAGATTGGCCGGCAAGGGCTGCGCGACCGCGGGAGCCACACAGAGGAGCGCGGCGAGAACGGCGAGGATTCGGATCATAAAAACTCCGGAACGGATATCTGAGAAGAGCGCGAGAGCTAGCTGGCGAATTTGGCCTTGAGTCGGACGGCAACGGCCTTGGGCACGAAGTTGGAGACATCGCCACCCATGCCGGCGATCTGGCGCACCAGGGTGGCCGTGATCGGCCGGACCGTCGGCGAGGCCGGCAGGAACACGGTGTGCACCTCGGGCGCCATGGCTTCGTTCATGCCGGCCATCTGCATCTCGTAGTCAAGGTCGGTGCCGTCCCGCAGGCCCCGGATCAGAATCGTAGCACCGGCGCGTTGCGCCGCGGTGACGACAAGGTCATCGAACGTGATGCATTCGAAGCCACAGCCGGCTTTGGCGGCGACGGGGCCGAATACCTCCTGCAGCATCACCAGGCGCTCCTCGACCGAAAACAGGGGCTTCTTCCCCGGATGGACGCCGATGGCGACGATCAGGCGGTCGCAGAGGACGACGGCGTGCTTGACCACGTCGAGATGGCCGTTGGTAACCGGGTCAAACGAGCCGGGATAAAGCGCGGTGCGAGGCATATCCCCCCTCTAACCTGCCTAGGGCTGGCCGGCAAGCCAGCCGGGTTCCCAGGCGGCCCTGAACCCCAATGTTTCATCTATCTGGCGCCGACGAAACAAAATCCCGGGGCAACGAAATCATTTTCGCCCCCGGTGAAGACGGCAGGAAACGGGCGACCTCTATCACCCCCGCCAACGAAACGACGGGCCGCCAAGGCCCACTGACAGGGAACCGTCATGATCAAGGCACTTTCCGCCGTCGCCGTTGCCGCCTTCATTGCCGCCGCGCTCACCGTTCTTCCCGGCTTTGCGCCCCAGGTCGAAGCCAGCGTGCCCCGCCCTCTCGCCAAGGCCGACCGGCTGGATATCCGCCCCGCCGCCAAGGACTGCTCGCAGCAAACCTGGCCGAACTTCGACGCTTCCTGCCTCCGCAACGCCGGCACCCAGAACGGTGTTCGCGAAGCCCGCCTCGTCACCGCCGATCGTACCCCGTAACCTCCGCTTTCCCCCGCCCCCGCAGCAACACAGTGGTAATTTGCGACGTCTCGTCGCAGACTGCCGTCTTGGTCGCGCCCTTCGGACGATCCGGTGGGTGCGATGCAATCGGGGGTCTCGCCGATGTCAAGCACGCCCGCCATTGCCTCAGGCCATCCGCCGAGCCCGCTTCCTCTTGCAACAACCATCGGCGCACTTGGCGTCGTCTATGGCGATATCGGGACCAGTCCCCTTTACGCGCTCAAGGAGGCAGCCAGGGCGGCCGCCCATGGCGGCACGATCACGCCGGACGCCGTCCTGGGCGTGGTATCGCTGATCCTGTGGGCGCTGATCCTGATCATTTCGATCAAATACGCGCTCCTGATCCTGCGTGCAGACAACCGCGGCGAAGGCGGGATCGTGGCGATATTGGCGCTGCTCCACGCGCGCAATGCGCCGCCGGGCACCTGGCGCGCGCAGCTTCTGGTCGTCGGCCTCATCGGCGCCGCCCTGCTCTATGGCGACGGCGCAATCACCCCGGCGATCTCGGTCTTGAGCGCGATCGAAGGATTGAAGGTGGACGCGCCATCGCTGGCGCCGGCGGTCGTGCCGATCACCATCGTGATTCTGGTCGGCCTGTTTGCGATGCAGAAGCAGGGCACCGGCTTCATCGGCCGGATCTTTGGACCGGTGATGCTCGGCTGGTTCCTTGTTCTCGCCGCGCTCGGCATCCACGGCATCGTTCAGGCGCCTGGAGTGCTCGCGGCGCTCAGCCCGTTCTATGCTTTCAATTTCCTGATCCACCAGAATTTCCACATCAGCTTCGCCATCCTCGGCGCAGCTTTTCTCGCGGTCACCGGCGGTGAGGCGATGTATGCCGACATGGGGCACTTTGGGCGGTTTCCGATCCGGCTCGCCTGGTTCGCCGTCTGTCTGCCCGCGCTGGTGCTCAACTATTTCGGGCAGGCCGCGCTGTTGATCACCGATCCGAGCGCGCTGGACCATCCATTCTTCCAGCTCTCGCCAGACTGGCTGCACTACCCGCTGGTCGCTTTCTCCACGATCGCCACCGTGATCGCCTCCCAGGCGATCATCTCGGGCGTGTTCTCGCTGACCCAGCAATCGATCCAGCTCGGCTTCCTGCCGCGGATGCACATCCTCCACACCACCAGCGACGCGATCGGGCAGATCTATGTGCCGCTGGTGAACTGGCTGCTCGCCGCCGCGACGCTTGGCGCGGTACTGGGCTTTGGCACTTCGGATGCCCTCGCCGGCGCCTATGGCATCGCGGTGTCCTTGTTGATGGCGATCACCACGCTGCTGGCGGCGCTGGTTGCGATCCAGTGGGGCTACTCGCCGCTGATCGTGCTCGCCGTCAACGGTTTCTTCCTTGTTATCGACCTCATCTTCTTCGCGGCCAACTCGACCAAGCTGCACGAAGGCGGCTGGTTTCCGCTGCTGCTGGCAGGCTCGATCGCGTTCCTGATGCTCACCTGGCGCGCTGGCGTGAAGCTGGTCGAGCGTGCCCGCGCAAAACTGCGGCAACCAGAGGAAGATTTGATCGAGACCGCCATCAATAAGTGCCGTGCCCGCCTTCCGGGCACTGCCGTGTTCCTCGCCGCCGCGCCGACCGGCGTGCCGCTCGCGCTGACGCAATTCGTCAAGCACAACCACGTCCTGCACGAACGCGTGCTTTTGGTCACCGTGCAGATCGAGGAATCCCCGCGCATTTCCGAGGGCGACCGCGCCGAGATCATCGACATCATCCCGGGCATCACGCGCGTCATCCTGCACTACGGCTTCATGCAATACCCGACCATCTATGAGGGCCTGCAACTCGCCTGCCGGCAGGGCAAGCTGCCCGGTATCGATCTCTCCGACGTCACCTACTATATCGGCCGCGAGACCATCATCCCGCGCGAGGACGTTCCGGGCATGTGGGTCTGGCGGGAATCAATCTTCGCATTCCTGCAACGCAACGCCGAACGCACTGCGGCGTTCTTCGGCGTGCCGACCGGACAGGTGGTGGAATTCGGGACAGAAATCGAGATCTGACCGGCCGGTGATCTCGATGATCGGGGGCAGTCGGCGGCACTAAAGCGCGATGACTTATCTTCGAATCGTCATCCCGCTTTAGCTCTTTGTTTGAGCATGATCTTTTTCGGAAAACCGGTATCCACTTTTCCGGATCATGCTCTAGCCGCCGTTGCCGTTCTCGCCATTCTCGCTGTCGTCGCCGATATGCTCGACCGAGACGACATGCTCGTCGTCGGCGGTGTCGAACACGATGACGCCCTGAGTCGAGCGGCCGGCGATGCGGATGTCGCCGACGGGGCAGCGGATGAGCTGGCCCTTGTCGGTGACCAGCATGATCTGGTCGGCCTCCTCGACCGGGAACGAGGCTATCAGCTTGCCGTTGCGGCTGTTGACGCTCATGGCGACGATGCCTTTGCCGCCGCGGCCAGTGGTGCGGTACTCGTAGGACGAGGTCCGCTTGCCGTAGCCATTCTCGGACACCGTCAGCACCACCTGCTCCTGCGCCGACATGTCGACATAGCGCTCCTGTGAGAGCTGGATCGCGCCCGTGGCCTCCTCGGCCTCGGTCTCCGACGGCTCCTCGGCGACAGCTTCGCCCGCGACCGCGCGGCGCATCTTCAAGTAAGCCGAGCGCTCGTCCGAGGTCGTCTCGACATGGCGCAGGATCGCGAGCGAGATCAGCTTGTCGCCTTCGGCGAGCGAAATGCCGCGCACGCCCATCGAGGTGCGGCCGGTGAAGACGCGCACGTCGGTGACGGCGAAACGGATGCACTGGCCGCCGGCGGCGGTCAGCAACACGTCGTCACGCTCGGTGCAGATCTGCACGTCGACGATCGCCTCGCCCTCCTCCAGCTTCATGGCGATGATGCCGGAACGGCGGACGTCGACGAAGTCGGACAGCTTGTTGCGACGGACATTGCCGCCGGTGGTGGCGAACATCACGTCGAGATTGCTCCAGGAGGATTCGTCCTCCGGCAGCGGCATGATGGTGGTGATGCGCTCGCCCTGCTCCAACGGCAGGATGTTGATCAGCGCCTTGCCGCGCGCATTCGGCGCGGCCATCGGCAATCGCCAGACCTTCTCCTTGTAGACCTGGCCACGTGAGGAGAAGAACAGGACCGGCGTGTGGGTGGAGGCCACGAACACGCGGCTGACGAAATCCTCGTCGCGGGTCTGCATGCCGGCCCGGCCCTTGCCGCCGCGGCGCTGGGAGCGATAGGTCGACAGCGGCACGCGCTTGACATAGCCGGCGTGCGACACCGTCACCACCATGTCTTCGCGCTGGATCAGATCCTCGTCCTCGACCTCGCCTTCCTGCTCGGCGATAACAGTCCTGCGCGGCGTGGCGAACTGGGCCTTCACCTCCGCAAGCTCGGTCTTGACGATCGCCTGCACCCGGGCGCGCGAGCGCAGGATGTCGAGATAGTCGGATATCTCGGCCGCAAGCTTGGTGAGCTCCTCGCCGATCTCGTCGCGGCCGAGCGCGGTCAGGCGCTGCAGCCGGAGGTCGAGGATTTCCCTCGCCTGCTCCAGCGAAAGGCGGATGGTGCCATCCGGATTGATGCGGTGGCGCGGATCGTCGATCAGCGTGATCATGTCTTCGACGTCCCGCGCCGGCCAATCGCGCGACATCAGGGTTTCGCGCGCGGCCGCCGGATTCGGCGAAGAGCGAATGACGCGGATGACCTCGTCGATATTGGCAACCGCGATGGCCAGGCCCACCTGGAGGTGGGCGCGGTCGCGTGCCTTGCCGAGCAGGTATTTGGTGCGCCGGGTCACCACCTGTTCGCGGAAGGCGACAAAGATCGTGAGCAGATCCTTCAGGTTCATCTGCTGCGGACGGCCGGAATCGAGTGCCAGGATGTTGGCCGGGAAGTTGGTCTGCAGCGGCGTGAAGCGGTAGAGCTGATTCAGCACCACATCCGGCATCGCCTCGCGCTTCAGTTCGATCACGACGCGGAAACCTTCGCGATCGGATTCGTCGCGCAGGTCGGAAATCCCCTCGATCTTCTTCTCGCGGATCAGCTCGCCGATCCGCTCGACCATGTTCGCCTTGTTAACCTGGAACGGGATCTCCGTGATGATGATCGCCTCGCGATCCTTTCGCAGGGTATCGATCGCGACCTTGCCGCGCATCACGATCGAACCGCGGCCGAGATGATAGGATGCTCGGATACCCGCTCGACCGAGGATGATGCCGCCGGTGGGGAAATCCGGCCCCGGAATGATGTTGATGAGTTCGTCGATGGTGAGCGCCGGATTATCGATCAGCGCCACACAGGCGTCGACGACCTCGCCGAGATTGTGCGGCGGGATGTTGGTGGCCATGCCGACGGCGATGCCGCCCGCGCCATTGACCAGCAGGTTCGGAAACCGCGTCGGCAAGACCGACGGCTCTTGCTCGCTGTTGTCGTAGTTGGCCTGGAAGTCGACCGTGTCCTTCTCGATGTCCGCCAGCACAGCCTCTGCCGCCCGCGTCAGGCGCGCTTCGGTGTATCGGTAGGCTGCCGGCGGATCACCGTCGACCGAGCCGAAATTGCCCTGGCCGTCGATCAGCGGCACGCGCATCGAAAAGTCCTGCGCCATGCGCACCATGGCGTCGTAAATCGATTGGTCCCCGTGCGGGTGATACTTACCGATGACGTCGCCGACCACGCGCGCGGACTTGACGTACTTCTTGTCCGGCGTGTGCCCCTGGTCGTACATCGAATACAGGATGCGGCGGTGGACCGGCTTCAGCCCGTCGCGCGCATCGGGGAGCGCCCGCGCCACGATCACGCTCATGGCGTAGTCGAGGTAGGACTTCTTCATCTCGTCGAGGATGGAAACGGGACGAATGTCGGAGGGCCCCGACGGCTCGCCGGGCTTGTCGTCTTCAGGTTCTGACAAAGGGGGAATCCGGGTCGGTTCTACTGTAGAATCATATAGCGTATCAGGGGCTCGATCACCACCCCGGAACGGTCCAGGCGACCGGTTTTTCCCTTCGTTTTTTCATAGACTTACGGGCTTGACGGGCGCGCCGCGGGAACGCCCTGGCGGGGTGCGGCAAGGGCGCCGTCCCAGGTAAGGAGACTGCCGGCGGGCCGTCGGCGGCGCCTGCATCACTCCGCCCTGTCGGTTAGATCGATTTCCTCACAGTTCACATCAACCGGAACCACGAGGAACCCGGCCACGACACATCGAGCAACATCAATTGCTTGAGGCTTATATCCTGCAATCATTGAAGAGGATAAGTTCGACGCAAGCCGTATCGCGCGAGGGAGATTTTTCATCCTCACGCGATCTTTCCGGCAACGTACCACGCGATCAGAACGGGATATCGTCGTCCATGTCGTTGTTGCGGGCGCCGGCCGGCACGGCGCGGCGTGGCGCGGAACTCGAGGGGCCGCTGACGCCGAAATCGCCGCCACCGCCGCCCATGTCGTCGGAGAAGCTGCCGCCACCGCCCTTGCCGTCCAGCATCGTGAGGTTGGAGTTGAAGCCCTGCAGCACCACTTCGGTCGAATATTTCTCGACCCCGCTCTGATCGGTCCATTTCCGGGTCTGGAGCTGGCCCTCGACATACACCTTGGCGCCCTTCTTCAGATATTGCTCGGCGACCTTGGCGAGGCCTTCATTGAAGATGACGACACGGTGCCACTCGGTCTTTTCCTTGCGCTCGCCGGTGGCCCGGTCGCGCCAGGTCTCGGAGGTCGCGACGCTCAGATTGGCGATCGGACGACCGTCCTGGGTCCGCCGGATTTCCGGGTCCTTGCCGAGATTGCCCACCAGAATGACCTTATTTACGCTTCCCGCCATCGCCGCTCTCCACTCGATCACTGGGCCGGCCGGTTGCACGGCGGCCACATTCAGTCTTCGCTAACCACATCTTACATTGCTGACGGACCCTATACGCTCGCCGACACCGTCGGGCGCAGCCATTCCCCATCCATTCCGCATTTATCCACATATAGCACCAGCCGCGCCACTGTTCCAGTTTTGTTCCTTACAACTTGCCGTAAACACGGTGACATTGTGGCCCAATTTTGGTGCGGCGGGAATGGAACCCGAGACCGACCCTCGGGTTCCAGAAAACATCAAACAAATCATTAACTTATGTTATCCGCACTTCGCCCCTAACTGTTGCGTTTGGGCGACGGTATTTCCGGTTGAATCGGGGTATGCCTAAAACGACGGCGCGGCGCTCGCGTCTTTAATACCGTAACGCTTCGGGACCCAATTGAAGCGAACAAAGGCTGGAGAGCTACGATGAAGAAGTTTTTGCTTGGAACGGTTGCCTTGGTTGCGCTGGCTGCGCCGGCCTCGGCTGCCGATCTTGCCGCACGTCCCTATGTGAAGGCCCCGCCGGCGCCGGTCGCAGTCGTCTACGACTGGACCGGGTTCTATATCGGCGGCAACGGCGGCTGGGGAACGAGCCGCAACCGCTGGGACGTCCTTGGTTTCAGTGACGGCTCCCATAACGCCGACGGCGGCACTGCTGGTGGTCAGATCGGCTATCGCTGGCAGATGGGCACCTGGGTGTTCGGCGTCGAAGGCCAGGGCAACTGGGCCGACTTCAAGGGCAGCAACATCAGCCTGCTGACGGGCATCGACACCAACGAGACGAGGGTCGACGCCTTCGGCCTGATCACCGGCCAGATCGGCTATGCCGCCAACAATGTGCTGTTCTATGTCAAGGGCGGCGCGGCCGTGGTCGCCGATCGCTACCGCGTGCGTGACGCCTTCACCGGTTTCCCGATCACCAACGACATCAACGACACCCGCTGGGGAGCCTCGGTTGGCGCTGGCATCGAATACGGCTTCGCGCCGAACTGGTCGGTCGGCGCCGAGTACAATCACATCTTCCTGGGCAATCGCTCCTACGATTTCATCAACAATGGCTTCGCCGGCCCGGCCGGCAGCCTCTTCGCCACCGAGAATATCAAGCAGGACATCGACCTCGTCACCGTCCGCGTGAACTACAAGTTCGGCTTCGGCGGCGCTCCGCTCATCGGGCGGTACTGATCGCGCGATCGGATATCAATCTTAAGAAAAGGCCGGCCTTGCGCCGGCCTTTTTGTTTGCGTGTCGTTAGTTCCGAGCCGCTCATCTGCGAAGCTCCGCTTGCGCGAGCATCCTCTTGCTGCCAGCTACTGCCAAATCTGCACGCAAGAAATGCGACCTGAAAACAAATCGTTGATGATTCGTCCTGAGTACTGGAAATCATCACTCGTTCTTCCTATGTTCCGGCATCACCCCATCGGCGCCGTGGTACGGATTTCCGACGACGCGCGCCCATAACGTGGCGCGCTTACAAGCGCCTGGAAATGCCGATATGGATGAAGTGCTCAGGGCGAAGCGCCAACCGACCGCCGGCTCCTCAACGCGTGCCATCACGATCCGCGGCGCGCGGGAGCACAACCTCAAGAACATCGACGTCGAGATTCCGCGCGACAGGCTGGTCGTGTTCACCGGCCTGTCCGGCTCCGGCAAGTCCTCGCTCGCCTTCGACACCATCTATGCCGAAGGCCAGCGCCGCTATGTCGAATCGCTCTCGGCCTATGCCCGCCAGTTCCTGGAGATGATGCAGAAGCCGGACGTCGACCAGATCGACGGCCTCTCGCCCGCCATCTCCATCGAGCAGAAGACCACCTCGAAGAATCCGCGCTCCACCGTCGGCACTGTCACCGAGATCTACGACTACATGCGCCTGCTCTGGGCCCGCGTCGGCGTGCCCTATTCGCCGG
Source organism: Bradyrhizobium sp. Leo170 (assembly GCF_004296405.1). Taxonomy (GTDB): domain Bacteria; phylum Pseudomonadota; class Alphaproteobacteria; order Rhizobiales; family Xanthobacteraceae; genus Bradyrhizobium. The sequence goes on along the minus strand of NZ_PSRR01000142.1, from coordinate 7,815 downwards.
CCACGGGGCTGCCGATCGAGAGCCAGACCGTCTCGCAGATGGTCGACCGCGTGCTGGCGCTGCCCGAAGGCACCCGCCTCTATCTGCTGGCGCCGGTCGTGCGCGGCCGCAAGGGCGAATACAGGAAGGAGCTCGCCGAATATCTCAAGAAGGGTTTCCAGCGCGTCAAGATCGACGGCACCTTCCATGAGCTCGCCGAAGCGCCGACCCTCGACAAGAAGTTTCCGCACGACATCGATGTCGTCGTCGACCGCATCGTGGTGCGCCCCGACATCGGCCAGCGGCTCGCGGAGAGTTTCGAGACCGCGCTCAAGCTCGCCGAAGGCCTCGCCGTGATCGAATTCGCCGATGCCCCGGCGGCGGCACCGGTGGAGGAAAAGAAGAAGACCGCAAAGATCCACGACAAGAGCGGACCCGAGCGCATCCTGTTCTCGGAAAAGTTCGCCTGCCCGGTCTCCGGCTTCACCATCCCCGAGATCGAGCCGCGGCTGTTCTCGTTCAACAATCCTTATGGCGCCTGCCCCGCCTGCGGCGGCCTCGGCGTCGAGCAGCATGTCGACGAGGACCTCGTCATTCCCGACAAGGATCTGTCCTTGCGCAAGGGCGCGATCGCACCGTGGGCCAAGTCCTCCTCGCCCTATTACCTGCAGACGCTGACCGCGCTCGGCAAGCACTACAAGTTCACGCTCGACACCAAGTGGAAGGACCTGGCGAAAAAGACGCAAAACGCGATCCTGCACGGCTCCGGCGACGACGAGATCAAGTTCTCCTATGAGGACGGCGTCCGCTCCTATGACACCAAGAAGCCGTTCGAAGGCGTGATCACCAATATCAACCGCCGCTACCGCGAGACCGAGAGCGAATGGGCGCGCGAAGAGCTGGCGAAGTACTTCACCGATATCCCCTGCGCCGCCTGCAACGGCCATCGCCTCAAGCCGGAAGCGCTGTGCGTCAAGATCGGGGGCAAGCATATCGGCGAGATCTCCGAGCTCTCGGTGAAGCGCGCCGGCGAGTGGTTCGAGAGCGTGCCGGAAGCACTGAACACGCAGCAGAACGAGATCGCCGCCCGCGTCCTGAAGGAGATCCGCGAGCGGTTGACCTTCCTGCTCGACGTCGGCCTCAACTATCTCACGCTGTCCCGCTCCTCCGGGACATTGTCCGGCGGTGAAAGCCAGCGCATCCGCCTGGCTTCCCAGATCGGCTCGGGTCTCACAGGCGTGCTCTATGTGCTGGACGAGCCCTCGATCGGCCTGCATCAGCGCGACAACGCACGCCTCCTGGATACGCTGAAGCGGCTGCGCGACCTCGGCAACACCGTGGTCGTGGTCGAGCATGACGAGGACGCGATCCGGCTGGCCGATTACGTGCTCGACATCGGCCCCGGCGCCGGCATGCATGGCGGCCATATCGTCGCCCAGGGCACGCCATCAGACATCATGCGCAATCCGAAATCGCTGACCGGCAAATATCTCACCGGCGAGCTTTCGGTGCCGATCCCCGACCGGCGGCCGCCGAACCATCGCCGCACCATCAAGGTCGTCAACGCGCGCGGCAATAACCTGAAGAACGTCACGGCGGAGATTCCGCTGGGGCTGTTCACCTGCATCACCGGCGTCTCCGGCGGCGGCAAGTCGACGCTCCTGATCGACACGCTCTACAAGGCGATCGCCCGCAAGCTCAACAATGCGAGCGAAGCCGCCGCGCCCCACGACCGCATCGAGGGCCTTGAGCATATCGACAAGATCATCGACATCGACCAGTCGCCGATCGGCCGCACCCCGCGCTCCAACCCCGCGACCTACACCGGCGCCTTCACGCCGATCCGCGAATGGTTCGCCGGCCTGCCCGAGGCCAAGGCGCGCGGCTACGAGCCCGGCCGCTTCTCGTTCAACGTCAAGGGCGGCCGTTGCGAGGCCTGCCAGGGCGACGGCGTCATCAAGATCGAGATGCACTTCCTGCCCGACGTCTACGTCACCTGCGACGTCTGCAAGGGCAAGCGCTACAACCGCGAGACGCTGGAGGTGCTGTTCAAGGGCAAGTCGATCGCCGACGTGCTCGACATGACCGTGGAAGAAGCCGCCGAATTCTTCAAGGCGGTGCCGCGCGTGCGCGAAACCTTCCAGACCCTGCACCGCGTCGGCCTCGACTACATCCACGTCGGCCAGCAGGCGACCACGCTGTCCGGCGGTGAAGCCCAGCGCGTCAAGCTGGCAAAGGAGCTGTCAAAGCGCGCCACCGGCCGCACGCTCTACATCCTGGACGAGCCCACCACCGGCCTGCACTTCCACGACGTCGCAAAACTCCTGGAGGTGCTGCACGAGCTGGTCGCCCAGGGCAACACGGTCGTCGTCATCGAGCACAACCTCGAAGTCATCAAGACCGCAGACTGGGTGATCGACCTCGGCCCCGAAGGCGGCGACGGCGGCGGCGAAATCGTCGCCTGGGGCCCGCCGGAGGATATTGCGAAAGCGCCCCGGAGCTACACGGGCCAGTTCTTGGCGCCGGTGCTGAAGAAGGCGAACAGCAAGCCGAGGAAGAGCAGCGCGAGCGAGGCGGCGGAGTGAGGTTGGAGCTCACTTGCTCAGTTCATCTTACGTTGCCGAAGACAAAATTGGATTCCAGGGCGGTATTGATGACTAGGACCATCGTACTGGGAAATGAGTATGATGATAATCTTCGAAGCATTCTCGCACACGTGATGCGCAATTTGGGTGCAAGACCGCTCGGTGCTGATTGGTCGGTCGTTGGCTCTCAAGAAGTGACCACCGCAAGATTGGAACTGCGGGGAAAGATAGTCGACGTGGAATCTGAGACCTACGTTGGGCTGTCAATAACTGGCGATGAAAATGACATGGATGAGATCGCGACTCTAGTCTCAGTGCGCAGGACAGAATAGCGACGCATGTTCCCCGGCTCCTCCATATGGCGCCGCTCTCCTGAACCATACTTTGCCGCGTTTTTCAGTTCATCCCTTTACGGCAGCGCTGTCGGGCGGATTAGCGAATCGTAATTCACCCTCTCGCTGCCGACGCACCACATCCACGTGGCGAGCAGGCGCGCTGTCGGACGGCGAAGTAAACCGTCAAGCGGCGGAGTGAGCGGTTTTCCGGTGGATCAGTCTGCCGCAGCAAAATGGGCCATCTGGTCTGCGTGTGCCTTCACGAAGGACGGGCGGGCCGTGGCGCGCGCGACATAGTCACGACAGGCTGAAAATCCCGCCAGCCCGTCGAAACGATCGACAAGGCGCAGCACATCCGCCATGAGTATGTCGGCGACGGAGAAGGACCCCGCCAGCCATTCGCGTCCTGCCAACACCGGCTCCATGTGTTGGAGCCGGGCCTTGAGGAATTCGTCCAAACGCTTCCATCCCGGCGTATCACCGGTGTCGCCCGAGAACGCGAATATGGACCAGGGCAGGCTCGCCATCTCGACTGAATTGAGCGCTGCGAACGCCCATTTCACAGCCTCGCTGCGACCGCGCGGATCAGCAGGCATCAGCGCATCGCTACGCTCGCCGAGATGGAGCAGGATCGCACCGCTCTCGAAGATCGAGATGTCTCCATCGGTCAGCCACGGAACCTGGCCGAAGGGCTGGTGCGCGAAATGTTCGGCATTCCGAGGGCGAAATGGCACGCTCTGGACGCGATAGGGCAAGGCGGCCTCTTCCAGTGCCCAACGCACACGTATGTCACGCACATAACCCCGCGGCGTCTCGGGAACCCAATCGAAGGTGGTCAGAATCAGGTCGACCATTCGGCATCTCCATGTCCTGGTTCACAACAAAGGACGGTCGAACGGCTCGCGCGCCGACATCGCTGAGAACTTTTTTCGTCACCGCGGAAAGAGGGCTTGAGTTGCCGACACTAATCGTCTTGCGAGGTCCGGTTTACGCGGCAGAGGCAAATCGGTCGCGACCTTGATCTAGCGCAATGCCACGATGATTTGAGCGTCTACCTTTCTATGATGGTTCACCCCTGTGGATCACCGCAATGATCATCGAGCTGCTAAGCCAAGAGCACCGCAATATTGAACGGCTGCTTGCCGTCCTCGAGCACGAGCTGGATATTTTCGATCGCTCGGGCCGACCGGACTACGAGGTCATCCGCGCCATCATCGCCTATTTCGAGGTCTATACTGAGATGTACCACCATGCTCAGGAAGACCGTGTCTTCGCCAAGCTGAAAATTCGCGATCCCGCCGCTGCGGAGAAAATCGGCGATCTCACGCATGAGCACCGGGAAGGCGCCACGCGTTTGCACCGCGTCGCCAAAGCCGTCGACGGCGTGCTTGCCAATCGCGAGTTCCTTCGTGAGGACGTGGACAGGATCGTTCGCGATTTCCTGCAAAATGAGCGGCGTCACATCACGATGGAGGATCGTGATTTCTTCCCCGCCGCGCAGAAGGCACTGCAGCCGGACGATTGGACCGAAATCGCCTCAGCCCTCTCCCCACAGAAGGATCCGCTGTTCAGCGACGCCACCGAAGCCAGGTTCGATGCACTGCGAGCCCACATCCTGCAGCTCGAGCAAGAGGCCGAAGCCGAGCGGCATTAGTCAAGTTGCGCTCTGAGGGGCATGCGGCGAGAGCTCAACGCTGACCGCAGCTTCGCGGTGCTTTTCCATGTAAATTTCGCAATTCTCTCGGCGCGTGCTATCCCTTCTGCCGCCCTATGCCCTACTCCCTCGTCATCTTCGATCTCGACGGCACGCTTGCGGACAGCTTTCCCTGGTTCTCGCGCAATGTGAACGACGTCGCCGACCACTTCGGTTTTCGCCGCGTCGCGGATGATGACGTCGAAGAGCTGCGGCATGCCGGCTCGCGGGAGATCGTCGCGCGGCTTGAAGTGCCGATGTGGAAGATACCCACGATCGCCCGGCATATGCGGCGGCTGAAGGCGGAGCACCTGGCCGACATCGCGCTGTTTCCAGGCGCCGAGACCACGCTGCGTGCACTCAAGGACGGCGGTCTGCAACTGGCGTTGGTCAGTTCGGACAGTGAGACGAACGCTCGCCGGCTGCTTGGCGAGGCCGCCGCACTGTTCTCCTGGTTCGATTGCGGCGCATCCATTTTTGGCAAGGCCGCAAAATTCCGCCGCGTCGTCAAACGCGCCGATCTGGCTCCATCGCAAACGATCTCGATCGGCGATGAAACCCGCGACATCGAGGCCGCCCGCGCCGCCGGCATCGCCTGCGGCGCCGTAGCGTGGGGCTATGCGGCGCCGGCAAAACTTCGGGCGCTCGGCCCTGACCTGATGTTCGAGCGGATGGAGGACATCACCGGCAATCTGCTGGCATCAGAGACGATCCCGTAGGATGGGTAGAGCGCAGCGAAACCCATCGCCCTGCGCTTGGTGGGTTTCGCTTCGCTCTACCCACCCTACGCAGCTCACTCCGCGATCGCCGCCTCGACGAACCCATGGGGATCATCGCAAAACTCGCGCATGACCCTGTAATGATCCGTGTCCTTCACGTTCACCGGCTCCAATCCGTATTTCGACAGCCGCAGCAGCGTCGCATTTGGATAGGCCATCAGGATCGGCGAATGAGTGGCCATGATAATCTGGCATTGGCCGGTCTCGTCCATCCGGCGCATCAGCTTCAGGAATTCGATCTGGCGCGAGGGGGACAGCGCGGACTCCGGCTCGTCGAAGATGAAGATGCCCTGGCGCTGGCAGCGTTCTTCGAAGAAATAGAGGAAGCCCTCCGCGTGGGAATAGGAGAGATAGTCGGGTGCCGATTGCCTGGCCTGCCCGCCAAGCAGTTGTTCAGCTTCCTGCGCGGCGCGATCCAGGTGTCTTGCGACCGAAAAGAACGTCTCTGCCCTGAAAAACCAGCCGTAGTTGACCTTGGGTAACCAGCCGGCATGCAGGGCAACCGAAAGGTCTTCGCCGGTCACTTCGATGGCGTCGGAATGATCGACCAACCTGTGTCCCTTGCCGCCCCCACCGCTGTCGAATCCGGCAAGCGCTGCGATGCCTTCGAGGATGGTCGATTTGCCGGTTCCGTTTTCGCCGGCGATGATGGTGATGGCGGACTCGAAACTCAGATCGAACTCGTCCCTGAAAATGGGAAGGCAGAATGGATAGGCGTCCCAATCCGGAACGAGGGAACGATCGAGCCAGACCCGCTTCAGATAAGGCGCAGGAAGATTGATCGTGCGGTTTCGCTTTCGGCCCATGCCCCTCTGTCCCACTCTATTCCGCGATCGCGCTGTCACGAAGCTGACCGGGTCCGCGTAGAACTCCCGCATCACCTTGTAGTGGTCGGTCTGCTCGACGGTAGTGGGCTCAAGGTCGTATTTCGACAGCCGCAACAGCGTCGCGTTGGGATAAGCCATCAGCACCGGCGAGTGCGTGGCCATCAGCACCTGGCAATGTCCGATATCATCCATGCGCTTCAGCAGTTTCAGGAATTCGATCTGGCGCGCAGGTGACAGCGCCGATTCCGGCTCGTCGAAGATGAAGATGCCCTGGCGCTGGCACTGCTCGTTGAAGAAACGCAAAAAGCCTTCGCCGTGAGAGTGGGAGAGGAAGTCCGGAGGGATGCCGGCTGGTACGTGAGGAATGAACTCAGAGTTGACCTTGTCCAGATATCTTGCCACTGAAAAGAAGCTCTCCGCCCGAAAGAACCAGCCATTGGTGATTTTCGGCAACCAGCTTGCGCGAAGCGCGGTCGACAGTTGCCCGCCCATCTTCTCGATCGCCTTCGAGTGATCGACCGGCATGTAACCATTTCTGCCGCCAGCCTCGTCGAAGCCGGCCAGCACCGCTATACCTTCCAAGAGCGTCGACTTGCCGGTGCCGTTCTCGCCGACAATGATGGTGATCGCACGATCGAAGCTCAGCTCGAAGTCATCCCGCAGCAATGGCAGGCAGAACGGATAAGCGTCCCGGTTCGTGATGCGGGACGGATCGAGCCAGACCCGCTTCAGATAGGGCGCCGGCAGATTGATCGTTCGGCTTCTTCGCGAGGCCATGGGCGCACCTAACAACCGACGCAGTTCAGAGCTTCAATCTCAGACTGATTATCTGGCATAGTTCATGGAACACAACAAGAACGATCCTGACTATGAGCGTCCGCCCCGCGCCGAGCGCCACCTACGCTCTCTTCCGTGATGCCATTCTCGGCGAGCAGCAGGTCGTCTGCACCTACGAGGGCCGGCCGCGCGAGCTTTGCCCGCACATCATCGGCACCAACAAGGCAGGCGAAGAGGTCGTGCTGGCCTGGCAGTTCGCCGGCGAGAGTTCAGGCAGGCTCCCGCAATGGCGCTGCCTGCGGCTCGCCAATGTGCGCGATGCCCGCCTGCGCAAAGGCCGCTGGCACGAAGGCGGCTCGCACCGCACCGAGCAGACCTGCGTCAGCAACATCGATCTCGACATCAACATCCACGTCCGCAAGCGGCGGTGATACCGCTCCGTCCTAGCCGCGCGGGCAGTGCCAGTCCCTCACGGTGAGGAGCCGCGAAGCGGCGTCTCGAGCCATGCAGGCCGAGACCTCGCCCGCGGCCCATCCTTCGAGACGGCTGCTGCGCAGACTCCTCAGGACGAGGACTGAACTGGTGGCCTCGCTCACGCATCGGATGTCGCCTGAGCAAAGATTCTCCCGCAATATCAAGGTGATTTGCCTCGTCCAGTCGGCCCGCGAAAAACATTCCGCTTCGTTCTGGCCGCAAATCACCTTAGAAACCGCGCCGTCCCGCCTCCACTTGGAGGGGCGTATCGCGATCGTCACGGACGTTGGAAGCGGGATGCGATGGACGTGGCTGTGTCAGGCGCGAATAGCGCCAGACGAATGGCGTGGCTGCGTACGGCGAAGT
>NZ_PSRR01000141.1 GCF_004296405.1 Bradyrhizobium sp. Leo170 | reverse complement strand
GGCTTCCACAGCGCGTTCGGCGGCATTCATCAGGGCTTCGGCGGATTCCGCGGTGGCGGCTTCCGCGGCCGCGGCTTCCATGGCTTCCATGGACGGCGCTTCGCCTTCGGCACAGGCTTCGGTGGCGGCTTCTATGATCCCTACTATTACGACGACTACGCCTACGACTATCCGTACTACGGCTACGGCGACACCTATTACGACAACGGCAATTGCTACGTCGTGAACCGCCGCGTCCACACCACGCACGGCTGGCGCACGCAGCCGACGCAGGTCTGCGGCTGATAGGCGAGCGAGAATCCAAAAGGGGCCGGCGGATCTCCGCCGACCTCACACCCTCTCCGGCGTCAGCGCCAGCAGCCTCCGCACCAGCGCGAGTGCGGTTTCGGTGGCGGGGTCGGCTGATGTAACGGGCACGGCGAGCACGATCAGGTCGACCGGATCATGCGAGAGCACGATCACATGCGTGGCGCTGTTGGCTGCAATCAGCGACAGCACGCGCTCGACCGCGGGATCATCAAACGAAGCTCCCCAGGGCGCGTCGGACCGGCGCAGCACTCGCTCCGTCGCCAAAAATTCCCGCAGCAGCGACGGATCGTAATGCGCGAGCTCGACCTCACGGTAGCGCCGGGCATGCTCGAAAATCGGATGCCGCGCCAGTTCGGCGATCAATTCATCACGCGTCCTCGCCGTCGACAGCACGGCCGCGTTCAGCACCCCCGGCTCCTGCGCCTCGAACACCGCGCGCAGCGCATCCGTCATCAGGGCGATCGTGAGCACGCCGGCGACCGCGACCGCGCAGAAGCGCTCAATCTGCGCCGCATCGACATCGCCGGCGATGAAGGCGGCGGCGATGCCGAGCAGCGCCGAGCTGCCAAGCCTTAAGGTCATCAGCGCAAGCCCGTGACGCCGCGTCTCGGCACCGCCGCCTGCGATCAGGATCACGGTGACGGTCAAGAGCGCGCCGATCGCACCGAGCCGAACCGGGATGTCCGGAAACAGCGTGCGGAAATCGGTGATCACGAACGGAATCACGATCAGCGCACCGGCTGCGAGGCGTCCGATGCTGCGATTTTCCGACGCCATCAGCGAAGCGCGATCGCGGCTCGCGAGCAACAAGGCGCAGACGACAAAGCCCGCAAGCTGGAATAGCGACAGGGATACGGCATAAGCGGTCGTGAAGCGGGCAAGCCCGAGCGCGCCGCCAAGGCCGAGCAGGATGCCGCCGAACACCGCCAGCATCTTCACCACGCGCGGTGCATGTCGCCGCAGCATCCCCTCGGTCACGACAAGCGCGCCGAGCGGGATCAGCGCCGCCGGAATCACGCTCAAGCGGTCCAGCACATCGCTGCCGCTCCACCACGCCACGCCGCGCACCAGGAAAAGGAGCGCGATCACGCCGAGTCCGAACAGCAGGCGCCGCGTCAGCGGGCTGTTCGGGTCGCGCCAGTAGAACGTCATCATCGCGACGCAGAGCCCGATCGCGCCGCAGAGATTGACGATGGAATCGGCGATGATCCCGGGATTCATCGGCGCCCATCCTTCTGGTCGCGAGAACGCGGCCGCAGCGAGCCGAACGCGCGCGTATCATCCATCCAGTGGAAGAACGGCAACACCAGCCGCTGCAACGCCAGCACGGCAGAGGCGGCAATCAGCGCCGGCAGCGAGCCCGCCGGCACCTCGCTCGTGAGATAGCGCCGCGCGCCGGCCAGATCGATGCGGCCGAGCTGCAGCACGTCATCGCCGCGCGCATAATCGAGCTCGCGGGCGCAGAACTCGCCGTGGATCGCGTTGCGATGCTTTGGCGCGATCTCGAAACTTTTCTTCAGCGCATCCGAGCCGCCGGTGTAAGCATCGGTGATGACGAAGCGTTCCTCGTCAAAGCCAGCCTCGGGGCCAACACCAAACACCGCGCGGTGATGCGCCATGATCCCGCGTGCGAGCTGCAGATGCGCGAAACTCCGCCGCGCGCCCGACAGCGGCGATGGATACACATCGGAAAATGTCTCAGAGACCATGCCGACCACCGCCGGCACCTGCGTGACATTCGAAATCCATTTCGGACGTAGCCCGTCGCGCGCGAACAGCACCAGCGCGGTCATGCCATAGAGCACCCAGGACAACCCCTGCCCGCGCACTTCAGGGTCGACCATCACGAGGCCGAGATGGGTGACGTCGATCGGCGCGCCGTCGAGCTCAACCTCCATCACCGACAGCGCATTGAAGGCGATCGGCCGCCCGGTTTCCTCCTCACAGATCAGCGTGATGATGGCGCGCGCGAGACGCTCGGGCTCGCCGGAGAAGATGCCGTAGGTCAGGCTCTCCTGCGGCAGCGTCTTGGCGGCCACGACGCGTAGCTGCGAGGCCAGTGCCTCCAATTCTTCCTGCGGCAGCGAGCTGCCCGGACGCTCGACGATCCGCGTGCGAAGGCCCGCATGCGTGCGCAAGGTGAGATCGATGTTTGGCTGCGACAACGCCTTGAGCCAGAAGGTGGCGTGGCCGGGCAAGCGCGTCAGTGCCGCGCCGGCTTTGCCAAACCTTTCGCGCAAGCGCGAGACCGAAATGCCGCTCCAGGAAGACGCCATGCCGCTGCCCGTTGTCGGGCCCAATTACTGCCCGTCACCCATTAAGGCGCTGTGAGCGCCGGACGGCGCTCATCGCCAGAAGGTAAATGCTCCCTTGCGCCGTCATCGATGCATCCTCGCGGCAAAAAGCGGCGGATGCCAGACATCCGCCGCCTCGAAAAGTTCGGTCCGTCTCCAACTGCCCTGGTCAGGCCACCTTGGACACTTCCATCAGGATCCGTTCAGCCTTGGCATCCTCGATGCGGTTTACGAGCCGGCCGCTTTCGTGGACGTCGCGGACCGTCTTGGTCAGGGTGACGCAGGTCTGCACCAGCATCACGATGCCCATGGTGAGATAGCCCTTCATCCAGAGATCGACGGGCAGGAAGAATATGCCGACGCCGACCAGGAAGGCGGAGCCGAGGAAGGAGGCATAGGTGAAGGTAACCCAGGCATTGCTGTGGGGCTGGACGTTCTGGTTCATGGCAATCTCTCCTTAAATGAACAATGTTGAGGACTTGAAGGTTCAGGCAGTAGCTGCACGCCCGGCTTTGAGCCGTGCGAGCACGTCGTCGGCGGTCGATTTCATGCGGGGCCCAAAGCCCTGCTCAGCGAGCTTCTCAGCCGTGGCAAGCGGTCCGCTGGCGGTATCGAGTTCGATCAGCGCCTCGTCGGCGGCCTGGGCTTCCATCTGCCGTTCGCGCAACTTGCGCAGCGTGTTCTCCGCTTCCGGCAGCGTGGATTCGTATGGGCGCACCGCCTCGATGCCGCTCCGGCGCAGCGAGCGCACTGCGTCCGAGGCGCGGGCGATGCGGCGGCCGCGGTCGAGTTCGGTGAGCCGCGCCTCGGCATTGGCGACATGGCGCTTCAACCGCGCGATCTCCTGACCAAACAGCGTGCGCGCGGTCATCGCGGCGTCGCGGTCGGCTTCGAGATTGGCAATCGCCTGCGCCGCCTCCCGCGCCAGATCTTCGCGGCCACCTTCCAGCGCGGCCGTGGCCCGCGCCTCGAGATCCGCGATCCGCGCATTGGTCGCCTCAAGCCGACGGCCCTCCTGCTGGTCGCCGGCAATCGCCAGCGCCAGCGTCCGCTTGGAGCGGTCGACGGCCGAGGCCGCGTCGCGCATCTGCTGGTCGAGGATGAGGAGGGCCGAGCGATCCTGCAACTCCTCCTCTGCCGCGGCCACGGTGCCGCGAAAAAGCGTGAAAACGGTTTTGAACATTTGCCAGCTCCCTGTTATGAGCATTGCTCACATCATCTTTGTAACGGGAGCCTGAGCGTGGTTCAAGAACATCTTGAGCGTCGCTCATGTATTTAGTTAACAAATGTCCAAGGCCTTGGAACGACGAGCTAAAAACCGCGAGCGGCTGATCGAAGCGGCAGAACGATCGATCGCCGCCGGCGGATTGGCCGGCCTGAAGACGCGCGATCTCGCCAGCGAGATCGGCATCGCCAATGGCGCGGTCTACAATCTGGTCGAGGACGTCGACGAACTGATCCTGCGGATAGGATCGCGCACGCTGGCCCGGCTCGACGCGGCCCTCACCGCGGCAGAGCGCGACGGTCCCGCGGATCCCATCGACACGCTGGTCCGCATCGCGGTCGGCTATTGCGATTTCGCCGCCGACAATCTCGAGTTATGGCGCGCACTGTTCGAGCACCGGATGGCACCGGGCAAGCCGGTCCCGGACTGGGCCATCTCCGAGCAGATGGACCTGTTCCGCCACATCTACCACCCGCTCGCCGCACTCTTTCCGGCGCGCTCGCCGCAAGACCTGAGCGTCACCGCGCGCAGCCTGTTCTCGGCCGTCCACGGCATGGTCGCGCTGGGGTTAGAGCAGAAGCTGATCGCAGTGCCGATCGAAGCGTTGCGCAGCGAAGTCGCCTCCATCGTCCGCGCCATGGTCGAGGGATTGATGGCGAAGGCTAGTTCGTAGCGTCGTAGGGTGGGCAAAGGAGCGCAGCGACGTGCCCACCATCAAAGATTCCGCTCGCGATGGTGGGCACGCTGCGCTTTGCCCACCCCACCCTACAACTCTACAACTCTCTCCGCGTCGTCCCGGGCTTGACCCGGGACGATAACCACAGGAAGTAGTTTTTGCGAAGGTGACTATGACCGAATCCTATCGAGACATCACGCGGTATGGGTTCCCGCCTTCGCGGGGACGACACGCGGAGGAGGCAGGAATGACGCGCGTTGGATGTTTGGCAGCCCTGATTTTCTTGTCTGCACCTGCCGGCGCGAGCGCGGCCCCAGCCACCTCCGCTTCAGGTTCGGCGGCACTGGCGCTCGCCGCCGTGGTCGCGCAATACTCGCCGATCGCCGCCGCGCCCAAGCGTACCGTCGCTTCCTTCTTCAAGGGCGATACCAATTTTCCCTATGGCGGAAAGATCTCCGTCACCGCAGACAACATCGTCTGCCGCACCAGCAATGTCGACATCACCTCGCGCTCCTGCGACATCGCCTTCAAGATCGGCAAGCGCGCGCTGAAGGGCCGCGACGCCAACGAATTGTTTGCAACCATGCTGATGGCAGGCATCTCCGCCGAGGGCGCCGCCGGATCGAACATCGCGGGCCTGTCGAAGCTGAACTGCACGATCGAACCCAAGGTGATCAAGCAAAAGGCCGGCGGCGGCGCCGACTGCACTTTCGAGCCGGGCAATCAGCCGTAGACCGTGCAGTGGTTAGGGGGAGGCCTTAGGATGGATCGAAGGCCAGTTGAATCTGGACGTTGAGGCGATCCGGAAGTTCGGCTGGGATGGATGGAAGAGGTTGCGCCCTCTTGATGGTCTCGATCGCCTCGGTATCGAGCAGTGTCTGGCCGGAGCTTGTTTTCACCCAAACACCCAGGAGGCGCCCTCTCCGGTCGATCGAGAAGAACGTTTCGACCGTGCCTTGAAGCCTATTGTGGGCCGCCGCGGGATACCGCTGAAATCTTGCGATGTGCTTGAGCAGGCTTTGTTGAAACTTCACCAGGGCATTGTTCGGCACCACATTCGTCACGGTCGAACGACGTGAGATGCTGGGGATGCTGGGACTCGCTTCAACAGGCAGGGACGCCTGGTCAGGCGATTTGCTCACAACCTCATCCTTCGCCTGATCATCCGGCTGTTCGGCTTCAGGATTCGAATGGGCGACATTCGCCGTCGTCGCCTGCGAAGTCGAATCGATTGGAATCGGTGTCTCCTCGCGTTGAGGAACCAGGCGCACCTGTATTGTAGACGTCGGTCCTTGATCGACCGATGATGCGGCTGGGTGCTGTACCTTGATCCAATAGACGCCACCGGCGAACAACAACACCACCAGAGCCGGGATGATGACGAGACGCGCCACTTCTGCGTTGGACCAGGCCGTCGGATCTCCTGCAGTGAGCGCGGCCTTTATCCTGTCCGTCTCCCTCGCGGGCAACGGATCATCTGAACCGTCCATCTTCATATGGCGGGCGCTTTCGCCGGGATAACAATTCTGGTCGGTACGCACATCTCTGGAGAAGGCCACTCAGATCATTTGGGGCGCGCCGAGCCCCTCGGCGAAGGCACGATGGCTATCTCTATATAGGATTTGTGACATGTCTCTAAAACCGGACTGGCGCCGGAGGCCGAGACGGGCCGTCATATAAAATGGAACTGCCGAACAGGCGTCAGCTCATCGCTTGCGCACGGTTCCGCATCCTGACCGTCGGAAAAATTTGGCGGAGATTACTGAGGCCGACATGAAGCGTCGCCATTTGAACCACGCGACATCGGCCGGACTGCCCCGGCGCAAGCCGTCGGAATCACGCCGGGGCCGCCTTGGCTCTCCCGGCCGACCACGGGGGCTTTGGCGCTCGGGGTGTGATCGGCGAGAAGTAGCGTCGCAAATAAGCACAACCATTGCGCGTTCGTCAGTGCACTTTGTGCCAGAGCGACGCCAGAAAGTGTGAGGTGTCGCGCGGATGCGCGGTTTGTGCCATCTCGCTCGCGCTTTCCTCGCGTCGACCGTTAACCATAGGGACACGCGCGCAGGCATTAGGACAGCCGCACTGATGGAAAGTTGCAGCGCTCCGGGATTTCAATTGCCAATATTTTATCAATTGGAGCGTCCGGTCATGATTGAGCGTCGTGCCCTAGAACGTGTTCAGTTGAACCAGCTCGCATTGCTTTCGTTTAGCGGGATTTCGGGAGTTCATCCCTGCCTAGTAAGAAATCTCCATATGCGCGGTGCTGGTTTGTACTCGAATTCATTTCACTTCTTCGCCAACGACTTCCTCATGTCGTTCGACGGCTTCAAGTCGAGCACGCACTGCCACGTCGTCTGGAGGCGGGGCGACGAATGCGGCGTCGTGTTCCCTTCAGGATATCTCCACAGCGAGCTCGAGATCTTGTCAGCGCAGATGTAACCGACCGCGCATCCCGGGAAGACGCGCTTCGACGCTTCTGTGGTTGCTTCCGCAGGCGCAACGGAACGTAGGATGGGTAGAACGGAGCGAAACCCATCATCGCGCGGCTTGCTCCATCGCGATGGGTTTCGCTCCACCCATCCTACTGAATCGTCGCCTTCGCGAACGATGACAGCGGCGAGTCATTTGACTCTTGGATCAGGAACCCAAGCCGTCGATGCGGCCTGCTCCGCTTGGCTGCGCCACGCGTAGCCCTCAAGGAACGAACAAGTGGCTTGCCGAGCCGTAGCTCGCGGACGCAAGCCCGCCTGCGCCCGTGGGGCTTCGGCGCGGCAGCCTTCTCTCGCTTCGCGAGCGAAGGCTGGTGGGCGCGACAGGGATCGAACCTGTGACCCCTACCATGTCAAGGTAGTGCTCTCCCGCTGAGCTACGCGCCCGAAAAATCGGCTGGGTCGGGTCCCTATAACGGACCCCAGGCGGGCAGGCAAGGACGCCTGAAGGCGAAATCTTGGCCGCGGGTCAGGCCGCCAGCATCTTGTTCACTTCGCTGACCAATTCGCGCAGGTGGACAGGCTTTGCCAGCACCTTGGCGTTCTTGGGCGCCTCCGAATCGGAGTTCAGGGCGACGGCGGCGAATCCGGTGATGAACATGATCTTGATGTCGGGATCGAGTTCCGAGGCGCGGCGGGCGAGCTCGATGCCGTCCATCTCCGGCATCACGATGTCGGTGAGCAGCATCTCGAACGGCTCCTCGCGCAGCCTCTGATAGGCCGACATACCGTTATCGTGTGGGGAAACCTGGAATCCGGCGTTTTCGAGCGCCTTGACCAGGAAGCGGCGCATATCGTTGTCGTCTTCGGCGAGGAGGATTTTGGGCATGGCGTTGATTTCGTCGAATCCCGGCTTGGGAGGATCGGTCCGCACACTAAGCCCGATAGGCAGTAAATTTCGAGTGAAAGATGAGCCGTCGCGGCCGACCGGATGCTTAACTTAGTTGTGGACCGGAACGCCGCGCGAATCAATCACGTCAGGCGCTACCCGCTCTTAAGAGACATTCCAGCCCGGCTCACGATTTTTTTCGCTTGGCAGAAGGGTTGTGATTACCGACAATGCCCGCACATAAATCCTCCGTTTTTCCGGCAGAATCGTGCTGGAAGGCCCAGCGGAATTGAAGGGACGGCGCCGGACGATGAGCAGGCCTGACGGTGAATTGCCGCCTCCGTTCGAGATCGTCGAACCCGTCAATTGGCGGGCGCCGATCATCTTCAACTCGCCGCATTCGGGCTCGGTCTATCCGGCCGAATTCCTCAACGCCTCCAGGATCGATCTGACGTCGCTCAGGCGCTCGGAAGACTCCTTCATGGACGAGTTGATCGAAGGCTTGAGCGAGCGCGGCTTTCCGGTCGTGCGGGTGCATTTCCCGCGCTCCTATGTCGACGTGAACCGCGAGCCCTATGAGCTCGATCCGCGCATGTTCACGGGCCGGCTTCCGAGCTTTGCCAATACGCGCTCGATGCGGGTCGCCGGCGGGCTTGGCACGATCCCGCGCGTGGTCGGCGACGGCCAGGAGATTTATCGCGAGCGGCTCAATGTCGACGAGGCGCTGTCGCGGATCGAGGCGCTCTACAAGCCCTATCACCGGGCGCTGCGGCGACTGATCAACAAGGCGCACCAGGCGTTCGGAACCGTTGTCGTGGTCGACTGCCACTCGATGCCGTCGATCGGGGTGTCGCGGGACGAGCCGCGACGGCCCGACATCGTCATCGGCGACCGCTACGGCACAAGCTGCGCGCCGCTGCTCCCCGACGTGGTCGAAGACGTCATGAGCGGGCTCGGCTATTCGATCGGCCGCAACAAGCCCTATGCCGGCGGCTTCATCACCGAGCACTACGGCAACCCGGCGAGCGGCCTGCATACCGTTCAGCTCGAGCTCAACCGCGCGGTCTACATGGATGAGCGCCGGCGCGAGCGCGGCCCGCGCTTTGCGCAGTTGGCCGCCGATTTCGCGACCTTGGCGGAGGCGCTGGCGGAAGTCCCGCTCGGCGACCTCGGTCCGTTCCAGGCAGCAGCGGAATAAGTTTCCTCGTCATGCCGGGTTCGCTTCGCGCTGACAGCAAGAACCCCAAAAGAAAAAAGGGCCGCTTGAATGAACAAGCGGCCCAAGTCTAGGGAGGAAACGCCCAAGGAGGGCAGCGATAGCGCAAGGCGCTACCGCACCGCAACAATATGCCGCCGCGCCGCACAAAACGCAAGCGGTTTTAGATTCATTTCCCATGCATTATCCGCAGGGCTTGCAGACCTGCAACACAGGGCTAAAGTCGAGTTTTGTCGTTTTCTTTCAATATCTTCCCTGAAGAAATGAATTATTAATACCGCGCTTCGACCATAGCCCCCCATTTCGTGATTGCACCTCGTCCCAAAACTCATAGCGGCGCATGGCATCCCTCGCGCACTCAAAAATGCCAGCGACAAAATTCCTCAATGTCGGTGCGGATTACGCCGGATTGAGCTAGGCAGTAGCGTTAAGTTGCCAGTTCGCATCGCGCTTTAGGGAACAGCCGTGCCGGTCATTGATTTCACTGCCTTCATCGGCCGCCTCGCGACCGCCGCCGGCGAAACCATCCTGCCGTTCTTCCGCACCTCGCTCTCGGTCGACAACAAGAGCGCTAGCGATTTCGATCCGGTGACCGAAGCCGACCGCGCAGCGGAAGCGGTGATGCGGCGGCTAATCAAGGCCAACTTCCCCCAGCACGGCATCGTCGGCGAGGAATTCGGCAATGAGCGCGAGGACGCCGAATATGTCTGGGTGCTCGATCCGATCGACGGCACCAAGTCGTTCATCGGCGGCTTTCCTATCTGGGGCACGCTGATCGCACTGCTGCACAAGGGCACGCCGGTGTTCGGGATGATGCATCAACCCTATATCGGCGAGCGGTTTTCCGGCGACAATGGTTCGGCCCATTACTCTGGCCCGTCTGGCGAGCGGCGGCTTTCCGTCAGGCGCTGCGCGTCGCTCAAGGAGGCGACGGCTTACACCACGAGCCCGCTGTTGATGAACGCCACCGACCGGGCATGCTTTGGACGGATCGAGAGCGCCGCCAAGCTCACGCGCTATGGCGGCGACTGCTACTCCTACTGCATGCTGGCCGCTGGCCATCTCGATCTCGTGGTCGAGACCGAGCTCAAGCCGTATGACATCGCAGGCCTGATCCCGATCGTCACCGGCGCCGGCGGCATCGTCACCACCTGGGAAGGCAAGCCGGCGCAGAGCGGCGGCCGCATCATCGCCGCGGGCGACCCGCGGGTGCACGAAGCGGCGATGAAGCTGCTCAATGGTTGAGCGAGCGGCCCGTCAAGGCGCGGCCTTGCGCAGGTAGTCGACGAGCAGCTTCGCCGGGCGCGGCAATGCCTTGAAGCTGCGAGCGCAGATGGTGAGTTTGCGGTCGGCCCAGGAGTCGCGCAGCCGGATCGACGCAATCGGCATCGATCGGGCGCAGCGCCGCGCGGCGGTCTCCGGGATCACGGCGATGCCGACATCGGCCGCGACCATCTGGCAGATCGCGTCGAAATCGCGCAGGCGCGCCCGGAACCGCAGACGGGCGCCGAGCCGGGCCGCATGCTTGGCGATGTGGGCCTGCAGCGCGGTCGAGGCGGTCAGCCCGACGAAGTCATAGTCGGTCACGTCCTGGAAATCGATCTGGCGGCGCCCTGCGAGATCGCTGCGGCGCGAGGCCACCAGCGTCAGGCGATCCTCGCTGAACAGGAAGCGCTCGACGCTTTCGGGCAACGCATGCTCGGCGGCGAAGCCGAGATCCGCAGCACCGGTCGCGATCGCAGCCGCAATGTCGGCGCTCTCGCGCTCCTCGACGTCGACATTGATGTCGGGATGCTCGCGCAGGAAGGCGGCGAGCGCCCGCGGCAGATGCTCCGACAGGCCCGAGGTATTGGCGAGCAGCAGCACGCTCGCCCTGACGCCGCTGGCATAGGCGGCGAGGTCGCCGCGCAGCGCTTCGACATTGTGGATCACGATCCGCGCATGATCGAGCAGGCTTTCGCCGGCGGCGGTGAGTTCGACTCCACGGCGGCCGCGCTTGAGCAGCGACACGCCAAGCGCAGCCTCGAGCCCCTTGATCCGTTCGCTCGCGGACGCCAGCGCCAGATGAACGCGGGAGGCGCCATTGGTGATGCTGCGTGTCTCCGCCACCGCAATGAAGAGCTGCAGATCGACCAGGTCGAAGCGCATGTCAGGCTCCGTTCAGCTTCGGCAAAGCCGAAGGCATTCTCCGTAATCTCCAGATTGTGCCGCTCGCGGCGATCGGTCAATGTGCAGACATGTTCGACTCGATGCTTATCCTGATCGCCTTCGCCTTCCTGCTTGCCGGTTTCGTCAAGGGAACGCTGGGGCTTGGCCTGCCGACGGTTTCTATGGGACTGCTGGCCGTGACGATGCCGCCTGCGCAGGCGATCTCGATCGTCATCGTGCCGGCGATCGTCACCAACATCTGGCAGACCTTCGTCGGCCCTTATCTGCGCGACATCCTCAAGCGGCTATGGCCGCTGATGCTCGGCACCGTGGTCGGCATCTGGCTGAACCGCGGGCTGCTGACCGGGCCTTATGCGCCCTACGGCACCGTCGTCCTCGGTCTCCTGCTCATCATCTATGCGGTCGTGGGCCTCAGCCGCTTCAGCTTCAAGGTCGCCCGCCGCGACGAGAAATGGATCGGCGGCATCGTCGGCGTCGTGACCGGGGTGATCTCGGCGGCGACCGGCGTGCAGGTGATCCCGTCGATGCCATTCATGCAGGCGATCGGCATGGAGAAGGACGAGCTGGTGCAGGCGCTCGGCCTGTTCTTCACCACCGCAACCGTCGCCCTCGCCTTCAATCTCACTGCCGCCGGCGTGTTGACTGCCGCGACCGCGCTGCCCGGCGCGGTGGCGATGGTGGCGTCCTTCGTTGGCATGTTCGTTGGGCAGGCGGTGCGGTCACGGCTGCAGCCGGAGGCGTTCCGCCGCTGGTTCCTGATCGCGATGATCCTGCTCGGGGTCTACCTCGCCGGCAGCGCGCTGGTGAAGATTCACGGCTAGCGCGCTTCCAGCATCGCGACGCGAAAGCCGAGATAGACGAACAGCCCGCCGAGCGTGCGGTTGATCCAGGTGATCACACCGCTGGAGCGGCGGATCCGCCTCGCCGCCCGCGCCGCAAAGGCCGCCACGCCGAGACACCACAGCGTGCCGTTGAGGACGAAGATCGCGCCGAGCAGCAGGAAGGCGGCGGCCTTGTGCGGCGAATCAGCGGCCACGAACTGCGGCAGGAAGGCGAGGAAGAACAGCGCCACCTTTGGATTGAGCGCATTGGTCAGCGCGCCCTGCCAGAACACCCGGCGCAGCGTCGGCGCCTCACCCTGAAGGGTGACATCCGCGATCGGGCGCTGGCGTGACAGCAGCATCTGGACGCCCGTGAACAGGAGATAGGCTGCGCCGACCCATTTGAGGGCGGTAAAGGCCACTGAGGAGGTCATCAGCACCGCCGAAAGCCCGATCGCCGCGCCGAAGACATGAAAAAGGCAGCCACAACTGATTCCGAACGCAGCCGCCGCTCCGCCACGCCATCCAAGTTGCAGGCCCCTGCCGATGATATAGGCGGTGTCCGGCCCCGGCGTGACGTTAAGCAGCAGCCCCGACAGGATGAAAAGCCATAGTTCGTGAATTCCGAGCATCGTCATCATCTCTCACGCGGGCGTTGGCCAACCGACAAGAACAGCCGCCCCACATTATTTCCACGACATAAAAATTGTGCAGCTAACATTTCAGGGGCCATCCGCTGCCAATTCCGGAACGTTTGCATTACTATGATCTCCGGTTCGGGCTTCCGCCAGGTACATCTTGTTTTATAAGAATTGGAACGGTCGGCCGCGCACGCGGCGATCATCGGCCGATTCCGGAGCATAGATACGGTTATGGAGAGACGGCTAGCTGCCATAGTCTGCGCCGATGTCGCCGGCTACTCGCGGATGATGGGGGCCGACGAGGCGGGCACGCATGCCGCCTTCAAAGCCCATCGTACCGCGATCCATCCGATCATCCTCAATCATGGCGGCCGTATCCTGAAGAACACCGGCGACGGCTTCCTGCTGGAGTTTCCCAGCATCGTCGGAGCGCTGGAGGCCGCCATCGAGATGCAGATGCTGATGGCGGAACGCAACAACCAGCTTCCGGCCGACCGCGTCATGCAGTTCCGGATGGGCATTCACATGGGCGATGTGATGGCCGACGAGGACGAATTGTTCGGCGATGACGTCAACATCGCCGTCCGGCTCGAGACGGTTTCCCCACCGGGCGGACTGGCCGCTTCGGCCAAGGCCTATCAGGAGGCCGGCAGGCACCTCAAAGCCACCCTGATCAACACCGGCAGCCATCGTTTCAAGAACATCGCGGACCCTGTCGAGGTCTTGACCTGGGAGCCGGGCGGCTCGGAGGCGCGTGGGCGTCAGGTGCGGGATTCGTCGGGCCTGCCAGGGCAGTCGCGGACAGCGATCGTCGGCGTGCTTCCCTTCGCCAATTTGAGCGACTCCAGCGACGAGTATTTTTCCGACGGATTGACCGAAGACCTGATCCACGCGCTCTCGCTGCAATCCTTCTATCGGGTGCTGAGCCGCAACTCGACATTCTCCTTCAAGGGCAAGAATGTGAGCACCCGCCTGATCGCCCGCGAGATCGACGCGACCTACCTGATCCAGGGCTCTGTGCGGCGTGCCGGCAGCAAGATCCGGGTGACCGCCGAGCTGATCGCGCCTGAGAACGGCGAGCAACTGTGGACCGGCCGCTATGACCGCGACATGGGCGATCTGTTCGCGATGCAGGACGAGATCACGACCAGTCTCTCTGCAGCGATCGCCACCGAGATATTCCGCGCGGAAGCTTCCGCGCCGGCCCGCCTTTCCAACGATGTCACCGCGTGGGATCGATTCCTGAAGGGCCTTTCCTACTATTACCGGCACACCAGGGAAGATTACGAGGCGTCCATTGCGCTGTTCAAGGAAGCGATCGCGCTCGATCCCGCGCTTTCGATCGCGCACGCCTATCTCGCCACGATCCAGGTGCAGAGCATCCAGTTTGGCTGGCTCAAGCGCACGCGCGAATTATGGACGTCGATCGTGAGTCTTGCGGAGGCCAGCGTTCGGCTCGACCCGCGCTCGTCCTTCGCCTTTCAGATCCTGTCCTATGTGCGTTCGGTCGAGGGGCACTACGAGGCTGCCCTGGATGCCGCGAACCGTGCCGTGGCGCTCAACCCATACGACATGGGCGCGCGCGGCGTGCTTGGATATGTTCACCTCGTGAGCGGTGAGCATCGCCAGGCGATCGAGCTGTTTTCGATGGGGGCGCAGCGCGGCAACAGCGACCCGCGCTATCAATGGGCGGCCTTGAACGCGTTCAGCCACTACCTCCTGGGACAATACGACGCGACCCTGTCCTGGGCGCGCGAGCAGCTCTACATCAATCCGAACCATATGCCGGCACTGGCGATCCGCGCCGCCGCGCTGGCCCAATTGGGACGGACCGAGGAGGCGGCGGACGCGACCGGCGTTTTGATGTCCAACTATCCGATTTTCACCGTCGATCGGCATTTGAAGAACTTCCATTGGAAGCAGCCGGCCGATATCGAACACTATCGTGAGGGACTTTTGAAAGCCGGCGTACCGCTCGCCCGGCTGACCCTTGTCGAAACCCGGAAGCTCGCCGCCGAGTCGTGAACGAGCGCGCAGCCAAGCGCAGCGCCCTCCGATCGTTCACCGACTTGAGGGATTCAGCCAAACCTCGCCACACGCTGTAGTCGTGTAACATTCGCGCGTATTCCGGATGTTAAGACTTCGTCCGCTTCTATCGGGCGATAGCTTTTCATGATTCGTTGCGTCCAGGATTTTGCGCCATGCACGACCTCCGCACCAAGAAGCCGGTCGCGCCGCTGATCGACGTTTCTCCGAACAATCCCTGCCCGTTCCTGCGTGCGCTGGTCGCGGAAGGATTTGTCGACGGCCATATCGCCCCCCTCTCGACGCTATCAAGGACGATCGGAGCGGCGAGCGGGAAGAAGGGGTTGAGCAATATCCGGGTGCGCATCGAGACTAGTCTCGTCGCGCTCGTGGCGAATGGCCTCAGTCCCTGGCGCCTGCTCAAGAGCTGGTGGTCCGGTGCCGAGCTGGATGCACTGCGCGACGGCCCGCTCGACAAGCACGGCGTCGGCTCGCGCATCCTTGACGCCCACGCCCATGTGCACGAGGACCAGATCGCGCGATTGGCCGAATTCGGCCAGGAGTGCAGAGATCCCGCTGGCGGCGTCGAACGCGGGCTCACGGCGTCCGAAATCACGACCTTCATGCACGCCAATTTCGAACGGGCGAAAGGCAACCGGCGCTGGTACGACCCGCTGTTGATGAAGGGCGAATGGCCCGTCCTGCTTCGCATCCTGGGCAAGGGCGAAGGCAAGGACCGCTACCTCAGCGTTGCGGAGGTGAGGACATTGTTCGTCGATCGCCGGCTGCCCGAGCGGATCGTCGAGCGCATCGAGTCCCTGCCGCAAGTCGCCCCCGGCAGGCGCACGCTTCGCGTCATCGGCAGCGCAGCGGCCGTGGTGATCGCGCTTCTGGTTGCGCTTACCCAATTCCCGGATCGCGTCAGGGCCGTGCTGCCCGACAAGCTCGCGCAATTGCTGCCGCCTCCACTGCCGGACGCGCCAGCGACCAAAGCCGCCTACTGGCTCGACCAGAATTGGTCGCTTGAGGACCGATACTGGTTCCACCACGTCAGCCAGGGCACCGCGACATTCCCGGTGCCCTACGCCTGGTTCGCCGCGCTGGAGCAGCCGTACCTGCGTCTGTTCAGCGCGCCCGGACTGATGAAGGAGAGCGCCTATCTCGAGCGCTTCGGCTTTATTCCGAGCCCCCAGACCATCCATACCGACGACACCACGCTGCGCCGCTTCGGTTATGCAAGCATCTTCGAGACGACACCTGCGCCGGCATCTTCAGGGTTGTGGAAGACAGCGGTCGAGAATGTCGACGGCTTGCCGGTCGGCTTCGCGCGGATGACCGGCGTTGTCGATCCGGCGACGGGCCGTCGCGAGGACGACAAGATCGGGCTGACCTGCGCGGCCTGTCACACCGGACAGCTTCACTACAAGGGCGTGGCCGTGCGCTTCGACGGCGGCCCGGCCATGACCGATCTGAAGAAGCTCGAACTCGCGACCGGCCTGTCCATTGCCTATACCTTGTATGTGCCGTTCCGTTTCAAGCGCTTCGCGGATCGCGTGCTCGGGCGCGACGCAAGCGATGCAGACCGCAGCGCGCTCAAGCAAAAGCTGGCGGCGATCGGAAAATTCCTGCTCGACTGGCAAAACACCTATGACAAGACCATCGCCGGCAAGACGACCGAGGACGGCAAGCAGCAGAAGGATACCGAGGAAGGGTTCGGCCGCCTCGACGCGCTCAACCGCATCGGCAACCAGGTCTTCTCGCAGAACCTGGCCATCAACGGCCTCACCGGCTTCGAAAAGAACCTCCACGCCCAGGACGCGCCGGTCAGCTACCCGCCGATCTGGACCGTGCCGTGGCTCAAATATGCCCAATACGACGCCTCGATCGAGCAGCCGCTGATCCGCAATGCCGGCGAGGCGTTAGGCGTGACCGCGCTGATCAACATGTCGCCCGAGTATCCCGCAGACACGCTGTTCCGCTCGTCGGTGGAAGTGCAGAATCTGCTGTGGATCGAATCGATGCTGCGCGGTCCCGATCCCTTCAGCCAGACGCCACAGCGCTTTGGCGGTTTGGCCGCGCCCAAATGGCCGTCGCAGCTCTTCGACGATCAGGCCTGGAAGCTCAAGCCCGACCGCGTCGCCAAGGGCCGCGAGCTGTACGCCGAGATCTGCGTCGAATGCCATCTCGGTCCGGTCAATGATCCCGTGTTCGACGCTCAATTTCCAGACAAGAGCTTCTGGTCGTCGCCGCGCTGGGACCGTACCGGCGAGAGCCCGGTGCTCGATCCCGTCCAGAAAAAGGCGGATGACATGGGAACGGACCCGGCGCAGGCCAATGTCCTGACCATGCGAACCGTTCAGGTCCCCGGCTTCCTCGGCATCGACCCGACGCGCGACCTCACGAAGTGGTGGGAATGTCCTGACCTTCAGCCGACCTCTACCACCGAGATGTCCTACGCCCTCGCCTTGATGGTGACGGTGGATCTGGTCAGCCGGAAATGGATGGACGAGCGGCATATCCCGCCGGCGCAGCAGAAGAAGCTCTGGGGCGACCGAAAGAACTGCCCCAACCCTTCGCCGGCGCCGCGCTATCGCGCGCGCCCGCTCAACGGCGCCTGGGCCACGGCGCCCTACCTGCATAACGGCTCCGTCCCCTCGCTCGACTGGCTGCTCCGGCCCGCCGCCGAGCGCCCGAGGAAGTTCTGCATGGGCGCACGTGATTTCGATCCGGAGCATGTCGGCTTCGACGTGAAGGGCGACGAGACGTCGTGCAAGAATGGCCAGACGCTGTTCTCGGCGACCGATCGCGACGGAAACGACATCCACGGCAACAGCGTGGCCGGCCACTCGTTCGAGGGAGCCGCGCCGTATCCGAAGGGCATCATCGGCCGCGCGCTCGACAAGAACGAACGCGAAGCCCTGATCGAATATCTGAAGACCTTGTAGCCGATCGAGGAAATGCGCGCGTCAGCCGAACAGCGGCGTGCCCGGCACGAAGGCGTCGAACGCCGCCCAGAACTGCGCGCGGTAGCGGTCCTGCTCCTGCAGGATCTCGTGCTTGGAGCCGGCGATCACGAGGTGCGAGCCGGCGCGCAAGTGATAGGCGAACTCCTCGATCGCTGAAGTCGACACCACGGTGTCGTTGCTCGCCGCCAGCATCAGGATCGGCTGGCGGATCTGCGACGGATAGTAATATTCGCGGAACGTACGCATCGCCTTGAAGGCGGTGTCGGCCCAGGCAATCGTTGGCGCACCGAGGCCGAGCGTGGGGTCTTCTTCCAGGACCGCAGCATTGCGCGCAAAGCGGACGGGATCGCTGGTGAGGGGATTGTTGATGAAAGGCGAAAGCCCGACCAGTTCGTCGCTGCCGCCCGGTACGTAACGTCCGCCCTGGCCGGCGAGCCGCATGATCCGCAGCAGCGCGGTCGGGATGAATGAAGTGCGGCGTCCCGGCAGGTCGATCATCGGTGCCGACAGCACCATGCGATCGAACCAGCGTTTTCCCGCATGCGCGAGGCGCAGCATCACGGCCCCGCCCATCGAATGCGCCAGCGCGAAATAGGGCGGCGGACAATCCGGCAGCACCACCTGCTGCACGAAGGTTTCAACGTCGATCTCGTAATCGGCAAAGCTGCGCACATAGCCTTTGCGCGGATCGCGCAACCGCCGCGAGGAATGGCCCTGCCCGCGCCAATCGATCATCGCCACCGCAAAGCCGCGGTCGCGCAGATCGCGCACGGTCTCGAAATACTTTTCGATCATCTCGCTGCGGCCGGTGAACACGCAGACCGTTCCCTTGCGGCCCGGCGGCGGCGCCCAGCGCGCAAAACGCAATTCGGCGCCATCAGGCGTCTTGATGGTGCCGCTGACGACGTCTTCCGGAACCGGATTGGCTGGAATGGAGACGAGCGTCATGAAGGGGAACCGCTAGGTGAGGGACGGCGGGAATCAAGGCGTGAGCGCCAAAAAGCGACGATATTTCCGCCTCTTGAACAACTGATAGCCCCACCCATATCATTTTCGTGCAGGCCGCTACCAGTGT
Organism: Bradyrhizobium sp. Leo170; assembly: GCF_004296405.1. Lineage (GTDB taxonomy): Bacteria > Pseudomonadota > Alphaproteobacteria > Rhizobiales > Xanthobacteraceae > Bradyrhizobium. Next base: position 928 of record NZ_PSRR01000141.1, on the reverse strand, counting down.
TTCGGAACCGGAACATCAGGCTGCACACAGACTAAAGCCCGGCCCGGTGGCGGGCGGGTAATCGAATCAGTCGCTCATTGGAGGACTATCATGCGTACCTACGATCTGACCCCGTTCTATCGTTCCACTGTTGGCTTCGACCGTTTTTTCAACCTGCTCGACCAGGCGACTTCGGACGGCAGCCCCGGCTATCCCCCCTATAACATCGAGCGCACCGGCGAGAACGCCTACCGCATCAGCGTTGCGGTTTCCGGCTTCTCCGAGGGTGAGCTTTCGATCGTCGCGAAGGAGAACACGCTGACGATCAAGGGCGAGAAGATCGCCAACGAGAACGGCAAGGACAATTCCAACGTTCTCTATCGCGGCATCGCCTCTCGGGCCTTCGAGCGCGTGTTCCAGCTCGCCGACTTCGTACAGGTGAAGAGCGCTTCGCTTGAGAACGGCCTGCTCCACGTCGACCTCGTTCGCGAGATCCCCGAGGCCAAGAAACCGCGCAGCATTCCGATCACGACCGGCTCCGCCGCGCCGCAGGTCGCCGACGGATCCAAGGCCGCCGCCTAATCGCGGCAGCAGCTTCGGCAGATATTGGCCGAGCGCAAAACGCCCCGGGAAACCGGGGCGTTTTTGTTTCCCCTCGGTCATTCCGGGATGCGCCGCAAGGCGCAGGCCCGGAATCCATTCATCCACAGGGCAAGCGGCGAAATGGATTCCGGGTTCGATGCGCACGCATCGCCCCGGAATGACAAGGAACACCTGCTACTCCAATCCCTGCACCTGCGGCATTTCCTGGGTCGGCAAAATGGTCGGCGCGGCGGGCGGAGCCGGCTTCGCCTCGCCGACGGTCGGGGCGGCAGCCGGCGGAACGGCCTGCTGCGGCTCCGCGGCCTTCTGCTGCACCGCGGCCGATTGCTGGGCCGGTTCCGGCGCG
>NZ_PSRR01000140.1 GCF_004296405.1 Bradyrhizobium sp. Leo170 | reverse complement strand
CGCGAACGCGCGCCCCGTTGGCTTTGCCCACCCTACGAATTAGCCACAAACTATCGCGGCGCGCGCTTTGCCAGGATTCGCTGCAGCGTTCGGCGGTGCATGTTGAGGCGGCGCGCGGTTTCCGAGACGTTGCGATTGCACATCTCGTAGATGCGCTGGATGTGCTCCCAGCGTACGCGGTCGGCCGACATCGGGTTGGCCGGCGGTTCGGATTTCTCGGTGCCGCTCGCGAGCAATGCCGCGACGACATCGTCGGCGTCCGCGGGCTTCGAGAGATAGTCGATCGCGCCCATCTTCACCGCGGTCACGGCGGTGGCGATATTGCCGTAGCCGGTGAGCACGATCGCGCGCGCATCGGGGCGCTTGCGCTTCAATGCGGAGACGACGTCGAGGCCGTTGCCGTCGCCCAACCGCAGATCGACCACCGCAAACGCAGGCGCGGCCTTTCCGATCTGCGCCAGACCATCGGACACAGTATCGCAGGATGTCACGGTGAAGCCGCGGGTCTCCATGGCGCGCGACAGGCGCTCCAGGAACGGCTTGTCGTCCTCGACGATGAGCAATGAGCGGTCGGCTTGATCGTTCAGTTCGGCGATGGCGTTCACGGTTCTGCTATCCCTTCTCCAACACCAAAGATATGGCGTGTGACTGCGGCGATGCCAAGGCCACCCAAAACCGGCCGGTTAATGCGTCAAATTGTCGAATTGTGTTCAGCCCATCATTTCGTCGGCAGCTTCGCTCGTCTCGAACACGTCGCGCGGCCAGACGATCTGCACCACGGCGCCGTGATCGGGAAAGACGCGATTGGTGAAAGTGACCCTGGCGCCGGTGCGCTCCAGCAGGGTCCGCGCGATGAAAATGCCAAGACCAAGCCCCGCGCGGCCGTTTTGCGCCTCATCCGCGCTGCGGCGCCGCGACAAATAAGGCTCGCCGATCCGGTTCAGCATATCCGGAGCGATGCCGGGGCCGTCATCGGAAATGACGATTTCGACGGTCTCGGCATTCCACCAGGCATTCACCTCGACGGTCTGGTTGGCGAAATCCACCGCATTTTCCAGGATGTTGCCGACGCCATAGAGGATCGCGGGATTGCGGGCGCCGACCGGTTCCGTGGTGACTGCGACAGCAAGCCGCACCTTGATTGCAACGCCGAAATCGCGGTGCGGTGCAACCGCCTCCTCGATCAGCGTCGACAGTTTCATCCGGTCGAACGGCGCTCCGGTGGAGGAGAGCTGGGTGATCTTGCTCAGGATGTCGCGGCAGCGCTGCGCCTGCTCGCGCAGCGTCTTCAGGTCGGCAGCGAGCGGGCCGTCCTGCACCGTACGTTCCAGCTCGCGCGAGATCAGGAAGATGGTCGACAGCGGCGTGCCGAGCTCGTGCGCGGCCGCGGCGGCAAGTCCATCGAGCTGGGTCAGATGCTGCTCGCGCGCCAGCACCAGTTCGGTCGCGGCCAGCGCGTCCGAGAGCTTTCGCGTGTCCTCGGTGACCTGGAACGCATACAGGCTGGTGACACCGATCGCGAGCAGGATCGAGAGCCAGACGCCGAACAGGTAGATCGGCTGCAGCACCAGCGGATCGTCGGGGTCCCAGGGCAACGGAAAATGGAAGAACACCAGCGCCGACGCGCAGGCGACCGCGAGGCAGCCAAGCGCGATCGTCAGCCGGACCGGCAGCGCGGTGGCGGAAATCAGGACCGGCGCCAGGAACAGGAACGAGAACGGATTCTGTAGGCCGCCGGTCAGGAACAACAGGCCGGCAAGCTCGACGATATTGAGCGCGAGCAATGCCGCGGCATAGATCGGCTCCAGCCGCTGCATCGGGTTGAACGCGATCTGCAAGGCGAGATTGAGCAGCGCCGACAGCGCGATGATGGCGATGCAGGGGATGACGGGAACGTCGAATTCCAGACCCTGGGCGACGATGAAGATTGCGGCGAGCTGGCCAAGCGCGGCCAGCCAACGGAGCCGCAGAATCGTATCCAGACGGACATGGCGGCGTGGTTGGCGGAAATCTGAGGCGGCTACGTCGGTCATATCCTCACTTTAGCTACACGACAGCTCGATCACAAACGCGCGTGATCCGGCTGTGGCGGCGCCCGTCATGGCCGGGCTTGTCCCGGCCATCCACGTTCTTGCCGCAGGAAAGAGTAAGACGTGGATGCCCGGGACAAGCCCGGGCATGACGAGCTCCTTGCGCTCGGGGACCTGATGCCTCAATGAAACGGGTTGCATGAAGATCGAAGATACAATCTCGCGTAAGCCGCCAGCTTCCGATCCCGCAGCTTCGGCCGCGATCGATGTCGCGCATCTGGTGAAGGTCTACAAGGCCACCCGCGCGGTCGACGATGTCTCGTTTCGGATCGCGCGCGGCAGCATCACCGGGCTGCTCGGAGGCAACGGCGCCGGCAAGACCACGACGATCGCCATGATCATGGGCCTGGTGCTGCCGACCTCCGGCCGCATCCATGTGCTGGGCTTTCCGATGCCCGAACAGAGCGCCGAGGTGCTCGGGCGGATGAATTTCGAGAGCCCCTATGTCGACATGCCGATGCGGCTCACCGTGCGCCAGAACCTCACGATCTTCGGCCGGCTCTATGCCGTGCGGAATCTCGCAGACAGAATCGATCGACTCGCCTCCGACCTCGATCTGCGCGACTTCATCGACCGCGCCAACGGCAAGCTTTCCGCCGGCCAGAAGACGCGCGTGGCGCTCGCCAAGGCACTGATCAACGAACCTGACCTGTTGCTCCTGGACGAGCCGACCGCTTCGCTCGACCCTGACACCGCCGATTGGGTGCGGCAGCACCTGGAGAACTACCGCAAGAGCCATAACGCGACGATCCTGCTCGCTTCGCACAACATGCTGGAGGTGGAGCGGCTGTGCGACCGCGTCATCATCATGAAGCGCGGCAAGATCGAGGATGACGATAGTCCCGACCGGATCATGGCCCGCTACAACCGCGACACGCTGGAAGAGGTGTTCCTGGACGTCGCCCGCGGCCGCACCCGGGAGAGCGCGACATGAGCGGGATTGCCGTCCATCGCGGGCTGTCGCTCAACCGCATCAACGCGATGGTGCTGCGCTATTGGTATCTCTTGCTGTCGTCCTGGCCGCGACTATTGGAACTGGTCTACTGGCCGGCGCTGCAGATCATCACCTGGGGTTTCCTGCAGAACTACATTTCGCAGACCTCGGGCTTCTTCGCGCAGGCCGGCGGCACCCTGATCGGCGCCGTCATCCTGTGGGACATCCTGTTCCGCGGTCAGCTCGGCTTTTCGATCTCATTCCTGGAAGAGATGTGGGCGCGCAATCTCGGCAACCTCATGATGAGCCCGCTGAAGCCGATCGAGTTCCTGATCTCGCTGATGATCATGAGCCTGATCCGCCTCGCGATCGGCGTCGTTCCGATGACGCTGCTGGCGCTGTTCTTCTTCGGCTTCAACTTCTACGCCATCGGCCTGCCGCTGATCGCCTTCTTCTGCAACCTGATCTTCACGAGCTGGTCGGTCGGCATTTTCGCCTCCGGCCTCGTGCTGCGGAACGGGCTCGGCGCGGAGAGCATCGTCTGGACGCTGATGTTCGCGCTGATGCCGCTCGCCTGCATCTATTATCCCGTCAGCGTATTGCCGCCCTGGCTGCAGGTCGTCGCCTGGATGTTGCCGCCGACCTATGTGTTCGAGGGCATGCGGGCGCTCCTGATCGACCACGTCTTCCGCACTGAGCTGATGGTCGACGCCCTCGTCATCAACGCGGTGCTGCTTGTCGCGTCATTTGCGATCTTTCTTGCCCTTTTGCGCAGCGCCAAGCGCAACGGCTCGCTGCTCAGCGGAGGCGAGTAACCTTCACTTTCCCGTGGATTCCCGGTTGTTTAGGGCTTTTTCGGCCGTAGATGTAGTGACAGATGCATTGACGCTTTATTACGCATTCGACAGTATGCTGCGTCGCAAACAAGGATTTTGAAGCAAATGCCGATTGGTGAATTTGGCGGCGCCCCGCCGCTGGCGGCCGAAGGCAGTCCGGCGGTCACGACGCCACTGTACTGGATGTACGAGATGGCGCATTCGTCGCTGAACCCGGCGCGCGCGGTGACCGACGCCACCAAGATCCTGTTTCAGAATCCGCTCAATCCGTGGACGCATACCGAAGTCGGCAAATCCGTCGCCGCGGCCTGCGAGTTGTTCGAGCGCACCACCCGCCGCTACGGCAAGCCGGAATGGGGCCTCGACGAGACCGAGGTCAATGGCGTGCGTACGGCGGTTGAAGTCCGCACGGTCTGGGAAAAGCCGTTCTGCCGGCTGCTCTATTTCGATCGCAAGCTGACCCGGCCGCTGCGCAGCCCCCAGCCGCGCGTGCTGATCGTGGCGCCGATGTCCGGCCATTACGCGACGCTGCTGCGTGGCACGGTCGAAGCCTTCCTGCCGACCCACGAGGTCTACATCACCGATTGGGCCGATGCGCGCATGGTGCCGCTGTCCGAAGGCCGCTTCGATCTCGATGACTATGTCGATTACCTCATCGAGATGCTGCATGCGCTTGGCGGCAACATGCATGTCATCGCGGTCTGCCAGCCCTCGGTGCCCGTGGTGGTCGCGGTCTCCCTCATGGAAGCGCGGCGCGATCCCTTCGTGCCGCTGTCGATGACGCTGATGGGCGGTCCGATCGACACCCGCCGCAATCCGACCGCGGTCAACAACCTCGCCGCCGAACGCGGCATCGAATGGTTCCGCAACAACGTCATCACCAAGGTGCCGTTCCCGCATCCTGGCATGATGCGCGACGTCTATCCGGGATTCCTGCAGCTCAACGGCTTCATCAGCATGAATCTCGACCGCCACATGGATGCGCACAAGGCGCTGTTCGCCAATCTGGTGAAGGGCGACGGCGATCTCGTCGACAAGCACCGCGAATTCTATGACGAATATCTCGCGGTAATGGATCTGACCGCCGAGTATTATCTGCAGACCGTCGACCTCGTCTTCGTCAAGCACGCGCTGCCGAAGGGCGAGATGACTCATCGTGGCGAACTGGTCGTTCCCTCCAAGATCAGGCGCGTTGCGTTGATGACGGTGGAAGGCGAGAAGGACGACATCTCCGGCCTTGGCCAGACCGAAGCGACGCATGCTTTGTGCACGTCGATTCCCGATCATCGCCGTGTGCACTACGTGCAGAAGGGCGTCGGACACTATGGTGTGTTCAACGGCTCGCGTTTCCGTGCTGAAATCGTGCCGCGCATCTCCGATTTCATGGTTTCGTCGGCCAATACACGGCTTTCCCTGGTCGCGGCCGCTGAATAGCGGTGTGATCGAGCCCGATTTGGGTGGGTTTATAAGTCGCTGAATTGATTAAAAGAATCCGGATTCGGCGATCGTTCAAGGAATGAGTTTTGACTCGTTCCTTAGAGGGTGATTTCGGGCCGGGTCGGTCCAAATTTTTCGGGTTCCGACCCCACTATGTAGGGGTCAAATCGCGGGCAGCCTCTGTATATTGGGCAAATGATTTGTTTTTGCGCCGAGCGATTTCCCTGGCGGCGGATATGGCAGAATCCGGGCGAACTTCTCCTCCCCGGACTCTCAGAAATGGCCACTCGCGCGCTCCTCTATCGGCGGCCCGCCGAACCCTCGACTCTTCTCATCAAGCACGGCTCCCAATATTTCGCGATCAGGCTACGGCGGCATAGGCGCGCGCGTCGCTACACGCTTCGCATTCATCCAACTGACCGCGAAGCGATCCTCACGATGCCGCCGCGCGGCACCATCGCCGATGCGCGCGACTTCGCGCAGCTTCATGGCGGCTGGATCGCCGCGCGTCTTGGTCGCCTGCCGAAGGCGGCGCCGTTCCAACCCGGCACAGTGGTGCCGCTGCGCGGCGTGCCGCATCGGCTCGTGCATCGCGCCGGCGAGCGCGGCACGGTGTGGACCGAGATTCGTGACAGCGGCGAAAGGATTTTGTGCGTGGCCGGCGAGCCGGAGCACATGGACCGCCGCGTGCACGACTTCCTCAAGCGCGAAGCGCGCAAGGATTTGCACAAGGCGTCCTTGGCCTATGCGGCGGAACTCGGCGTGCGCGTGCGCCGCGTCTCGATCCGCGATCAATCGAGCCGCTGGGGTTCCTGCACCTCGCACGGATCGCTGTCGTTCTCCTGGCGCCTGATCCTCGCGCCGCCCTACGTGCTCGACTATCTCGCAGCGCATGAAGTCTCGCACTTGGTCGAGATGAATCACTCGCTGCGGTTCTGGAAGACCGTGGGCCGGATCTGCTCGTCGGTGGATCGCGCCAAGACCTGGCTCGACACCCACGGCAACGATCTGCATCGCTACGGTATCGAGGATTAGGGTTTCGACGTGTAGGATGGGTAGAGCGAAGCGAAACCCATCATCTTCTTCGCCGCAGCGGCCCAATTGATGGGTTTCGCTTTCGCTCTACCCATCCTACGAAAGCTCTGTAGCCCGGATGGAGCGAAGCGCAATCCGGGACGGTCTCAAACGTGGATCGAGCTGTCCCGGGTTACGCTTCGCTGCACCCGGGCTACGAGATCAGCGGGCTACGCAATCAGCGGCCGCCGAACAGGCGATCGACCAGCCAACCATCCAATCCCGCCGCAGCTTCCGGACGCGCACTGGGATTGGACGGCGTCGAGGCGCGCGTCGGCGTCGGCGGTGGGCGATACTGACCGGCGGAAGGAACGGGTGAGGGTGGTGCGAGCGACTGCGGCGATGGTGCGCTGACCTGGGACGAGGCTTGCATCAGGTTCGGCATGGCCCAGCCGACTTGCGCATTCGGCAGGCTCGCGACCGGCACGCCCTGATGCGCCGTGCGCATGAAGCGGCTCCACACCTCCACCGGCAGCCCGCCGCCGGTCGCCTTCTTGGTCGGCGAATTGTCGTCATTGCCGAGCCAGACGCCGGTGACGAGATTGGCGGTGTAGCCGATGAACCAGGCGTCGCGGAAATCCTGGCTGGTGCCGGTCTTGCCGGCGGCGGTCCAGCCGGGGATTTCCGCCTTGCGCGCGGTGCCGGAGATCAGCGTCTCCATCATCATCGTGTTCATCATCGCGACATAGCGCGGCTCGATCACCCGGGCGAGCTGGTCGGCTGGCCGAACGTAGAGCAGCTTGCCTCTATCGGTGCGGATCCTCGTCACCACGTGCGGCGAGACGGCGGTGCCGCCATTGGCAAAGGGCGCGTAGGCGCCGACCAGTTCGATCACCGAGACCTCGGAGGTGCCGAGCGCGATTGAGGGATTGGCGTCGAGCTTGGAGGAGATACCGAGCCGGTGCGCGGTCCGCACCACGTTCTTCGGGCCGACCTCGAGCCCGAGCCTGACCGCGACCGTGTTCAGCGACATCGCCAGCGCCTGCGTCAGCGTCACCGAGCCGAAATATTCGTGGGTGTAGTTCTCCGGCTTCCATCCCTTGATATCGAGCGGGGCGTCGGTGCGGATCGTTTCCGGCGTCAGCCCGGCCTCGACCGCGGTGAGATAGACGAACGGCTTGAAGGCCGAGCCGGGCTGGCGCTTGGCGGTCACCGCGCGGTTGAACTGGCTCTCGGCATAGTTCCTTCCGCCCACCATGGCGCGCACCGCGCCGTCGGGCGTCATCGCCACCAGCGCGCCCTGGGTCACGTTGAACTTGACGCTCTTGGCGGCAAGCTCGTCGATGATGGCGGCTTCGGCGACGTTCTGCAGCTTCGGATCGATCGTGGTCTCGACCGTGATGTTCTGGTCGATCTGGCCGACAAGGTCATCGAGCACTTCGCCGATCCAGTCGGCGACGTAGTTCACGGTGCCGGCGCCGGCCGGCTTCACGTTGTAGGAGGGATGGCCGATCGAGGCCTTCGCCTGCGCCTCGGTGATGAACTTGGCGTCCGCCATCGCTGACAGCACGATCTGCGCGCGCTGCTCGGCGCCTTCAGGATTGCGGTTCGGCGCCAGCCGCGACGGCGATTTGACGAGCCCTGCAAGCATCGCGGCTTCCGCCAAGGTCACGTTCTTCGCCGACTTGCCGAAATAGCGTTGCGCCGCGGCCTCCACGCCATAGGCGCCGGAGCCGAAATAGACGCGGTTGAGATAGAGCTCCAAGATATCGTTCTTGGAATGCTTGCGCTCCAGCCAGATCGCGAGCTCGGCCTCCTGCAGCTTGCGCTGCATGGTGCGTTCCTGGGTGAGGAACAGGTTCTTGGCGAGCTGCTGGGTCAACGTCGAGCCGCCCTGCGACACGCCGCGACGCAGGAGATTGGTCACCGCTGCGCGCGCGATGCCGATCGGGTCGACGCCATAATGCGAGTAGAAGCGGCGGTCCTCGATGGCGATGAAGGCTTTCGGCAGGTATGGCGGCAGGTCCTTCAGCGCGACATTGGCGCCGGCCATTTCGCCGCGCTGCGCCAGCACGCTGCCGTCCATGCCGACGATCTGGATCGTCGGCGGCCGCTTGGGGATTTCGAGCGATTGGATCGGCGGCAGATGCGCGCCGACCCAGACCACCACGCCGACGACCGCAATCGCCGCCCACAGGCCGAGCACGACGCCCCAATAGAAGATGCGGCCGATCGAAGAGCCGCCGCGCGATTTCCGCCGTTTCCCGCCACTCGAAGCGGGCTTGCGCTCGCGCGGCGGTTCCGCACCGGCGTCACTGCTGCTGCGCTGCTTGGCGGATTTCTTCGGTCTGTCTTCGGGATTGGGGATGCGGTCGGCCGGCGAGAGCCGCAAATCGGCGAGCGCGGCCGGAAGCCCGAATAGCGGCTCCTTGCGCCCGCCGCTCTTTTTCTTTCCCCACGCCATCCAAAAACGCTGCTCACACCACGTTCCGCCGCACGCTAGCGTTCCCGGTTTAAGGCCCGGTTACGCAAAGCTTAACGCGGGATTAGGAGGTGAGGCAGCGCCACGTCGAACGAAGCCGTAGGGTGGGCAAAGCGAAGCGTGCCCACCTTTTGCGAGCGGAGTGCTTGATGGTGGGCACGCTGCGCTTTGCCCACCCTACGCATCCCAATGCCGGGTTAGTAGGTGAGGCAGCGCGTGATAAAGATTGCGGAACCGAGCGTAGCGTTTTCAAGCGAAGTGGACACCGGTTCGCATAGCAATCAAGTTTACGCAGATTGCGTGGACTTATCTGCGCAGAAAACGCGTCAAGACAAGAAGGGAGAACCAAAATGGGCCATATCGATCCGACCAAGGAAGTCTTCGCGCAGTTCAGGGAGAACGATCGGCCGGGGCCGATCCACATGCTCAATCTGGTTCGCCTGCGCGAATGGGCCGCCTATCCCGACGGCCGCAAGGCCACGGGCGCGGAAGCCTATGCGGCTTACGGCCGCGAGAGCGGACCGGTGTTCGAGCGGCTCGGCGGCCGCATCGTCTGGCAGGGCCGTTTCGAACTGATGCTGATCGGGCCGCAGGAGGAACGTTGGGACCATTGCTTCATCGCCGAATACCCAAGCGTCGCCGCCTTCGTCGAGATGATCCGCGATCCCGTCTATCGCGAAGCAGTGAAGCACCGCCAGGCCGCAGTGGAGGATTCGCGACTGATCCGCCACGCCGTGCTCCCGGTCGGCAAGACGTTCGGAGAGATTCCGAAGTAAGCCACCAAGCCGTAGGGTGGGCAAAGCGAAGCGTGCCCACCTTTCTTGCACCGACCGTGGATGGTGGGCACGCTGCGCTTTGCCCACCCTACGCAGCTCCCGTCATTGCGAGCGCAAGCGAAGCAATCTATCTCTCCACTTGCGGAGGCATGGATTGCTTCGCTGCGCTCGCAATGACGTTGAGAAAGCGCGCCACTATAACGTTCAAAACGAAATCGGCGGCCCGAAGGCCGCCGATCGTTTGTCTTGCGATGCTCGCTGACTAGCCCGCCGGGCCGGCGTCCTCGAGGATCGGGCCGAACAGCTCCCAGCGCTCGCCGTTGAAGCGCATCATCTGGAGCTGCTTGTTGACGCGGTAATCGGTCGGCGAGGTGTTGGCGACGATGCCGGGCAGCGAGAGGTCGAGCTGCACGTTCTTGAGGCTGGAGGCCTGCTTCATCACGTTCTCGCGCGTGAGATTGTCGCCGGACTCCTTGAGCACATGGATCAGGAGCTGAGCGGTCGAGTAGCCATAGGTGTTGAAGTTCGAATCCTTGTCGCCTTCCGGATAGTACTTGGCCATGAACTCGAAATACTTCTTCATGCCGGCATCATCCTTCCAGGTCGGATCGAGCGGATCCTTGCCGTAGTTGACGCTGATCACGCCCTTGGCGGCCTCGAGGCCTGCGGGCTTCATCACCGCGCCGACCGAGGTCGCGTTGATGTCGACGATCTGCACCGGCTTCCAGCCGAGCTCGGCGATCTTCTTGATCGCCTGCGCCGCCTGCTTCGGCGTGGTGGCGCTGAAGAACAGGTCCGCGCCGGCATCCTTGATCTTGAGAATCTGCGAATCCACGGTCGGATCTGACACTTCATAGGAGGCTTCCGCCACCACCATGCTGGCCGCCTTGTCGGCGAGGCCGGCCTTGATGCCGTTCAGGTAATCTTTGCCGAGGTCGTCGTTCTGATAGAGGATGCCGATCTTGGCGGTCGGATGGTTCTTCAGGATGTACTGGCCGTAGATCCGGCCCTCGACGAAGTAGTTCGGGTTGAAGCCCATCGTCCACGGGAAATTCTTCGGGTCGGTGAACTTCGAGGCGCCGGTCGCGGCGAATAGTTGCGGCACCTTCTTGGAGTTGAGATATTTCTGGACCGCCGCATTGGATGGTGTGCCGACGATCTGGAAGGTCAGAAGCACCTCGTCGCTTTCGACCAGCTTGCGCGCCTGTTCGACCGCCTTCGGCGGCGAATAGGCATCGTCATACTGGATCAGGTTGATCTTGCGCCCGTTCACGCCGCCCTGGTCGTTGATCATCTTCATATAGGCGGCCTGGGTCTTGCCGATCGAGGCATAGGCCGATGCAGGACCGGAGAACGGCACGGTCTGGCCGACCTTGATCTCGCTGTCGCTGGCGCCGGGGTCGTATTTCTTCTGGGCATTGGCCGCTGAAACCGACAGCGCGAATGCCAGCGCCGTCCCTGTGACCAGATGCAAAAACCCGTTCCTCATTCGCAGCTTCCTCATGTGATTGTGCCGATGATCTTCTCCGCTGGACTTCAAGGTCCGCCGGATGCCATCGCTAGCGACGATAGTGGAGGAACCGTTGCTGCAATGCAAGGTGGAGTCGGGCCGAAAAGCCGAGCGATATCAGTCGACCAAAGTAGGGTGCGGGCCCAACCCCGGAAATCGGGTGGACGCTGGCACGCCGCGCAGGGAAGATGCCGGCGCTCAGCTATCCGGGATGAAGATGCCTGTTCGCGACAAACTCACGAAGCCGGCCACAACGTTCGGTCTGGATCGGGTGGAAACGCCGATCGGGATAGCTTTGCTGGTCACCGATGACGACGGCGTGCTCCGCGCGCTGGATTGGGAGGACTATGAGGCGCGGATGAACGAGCTGCTGCGCCTGCATTATGGCGCGGTGGCCCTGAAACAGGCGCGTGCGCCGAAGGATATCCGCGCTGCGCTGTCTGAATATTTCAAGGGCGATCTCGATCGCCTCGGCAGCATCCAGTGGCGCGTCGCCGGCACGGCGTTCCAAAACAAGGTCTGGACCGCGCTGGCGAAGATCCCCGTGGGCACGACGATGAGCTACGGTGCGATGGCGGCAAAGCTCGGCGCGCCCAACGCCCAGCGCGCGGTCGGCCACGCTAACGGCTCGAACCCGATCAGCGTCGTGCTGCCCTGCCATCGCCTGATCGGCGCCAACGGCGCGCTGGTCAAATATGGCGGCGGGTTGGAGCGCAAGCGCTGGCTGCTCGCGCACGAAGGTGTATCTCTTTAGATTAAGCCGGCCGCCGTCGGATGAAGAATTTCTGCATCCCCTCGAGCACCAATTCGCGGCGCTGGTTGAACACGGTGGAGCGCAGTGTCACGACGCCGGTGGTGCGGCCGGGCACAAGCTCGGTCACTTCAAGCGCGGGATAGTTGGTGTCGCCGGCATAGACCGGCTTCAAGAAGCGGCTCGACTGTTCGAGAAAGCCGATCATGGATTCCTCGACAATGAACGGAAACAGCCCGGCGCCGGGCGCGGTGTGGATCAGGGTCTGGAAGCCGTGCGCGAGCAGGTGTGGCATGCCGCGGGCGCGGCAATATTCGATGTCATAGTGGATCGGATGGGTATCGCCGCTTGCGGTCTGGAACGCCGCGAACACAGCCTCCGTCTGGGTCCGGCTCGGGATCACAAAGCGCTCGCCCAATGTGAAATCTTCGAACCAGCGCTGTGCTTGCACCATGCGGTGTTGGGCGGGGTCGAAGTCAGTCATATCAGGGCTTTCCTCGGCAGAATTGTTTTGTGATGTATCGGTATCGCAGCGATGTTGATGCGGCAATCGATTCCGCCTAATCCGGCCATGACGAGAAGCATCCCAGTCATCCATGACCCTGTTCGCAAAACTCTCCGCCTATGATGATCGCTCCGCCCGGCTTGCCGGCATCGGGCTGATGCTGCTGTCGATCTTCATGTTCTCGTTCGGCGATGCGATGGGGAAATTCCTTGTCGCGACCTATTCGGTCGGACAGTTGTTGTGGCTGCGCGCCTGTGCGGCACTGGCCGTGCTGCTGCCGATCATCTGGAAGCAGCGCGCGGCGTTCTTCCCACTCGAGCGTCCCTGGCTGCAATTGCTGCGGGTGACGCTGTCGACGCTCGAGGTCGCCGCCTTCTTCCTTGCGACCGTCTACCTGCCGCTCGCCGACGTCATCACCTATTATCTTGCCGGTCCGATCTTCGTCACCGCGCTGTCGGGCCTGGTGCTGGGCGAACAGATCGGCTGGCGGCGCTGGAGCGCGATCCTGGTCGGCTTCTGCGGCGTATTGATCGCGCTCAGGCCGTCAGCGCAAACCGTGAGCTTGCCGGCGATGATCGCGCTCGGCGGCAGCATGTCGTTCGCGGTCCTGATGCTGATCACGCGCTCGCTGCGCGCAACGCCCGATATCGTGCTGACCTCGTCGCAGTTCTGCGGCACATTCCTGCTCGGCGCCGTGCTGTCGCCATTCGGCTGGGTGACGCCGGATGCCGGCAGCCTCGCTATCTTCTTCGTCGCCGGCCTGATCTCGGTCGCCGCGCTGCTCTGCGTCAACCGCTCGCTGAAGCTGGCGCCGGCAAGCGTGGTGGTGCCCTACCAATATTCGATGATCGTCTGGGCGGTGATCTTCGGCTTCGTCGTGTGGGGTGACGTGCCGTCCTGGGCCACCATTGTGGGGGCTGCGATCATCATCGGCGCCGGGCTCTACATCTTCCTGCGCGAGCAGAAGCTGGGGCGGGAAGAGCCGGTGGTGAGCCCGCCGGTGTAGCCCTAAGGATGCTGTGACGTAGGTGGGCAAAGCGAAGCGTGCCCACCCTACGCCGTCTGCGTGTTATCGATCCCGCCGCAACGATGAGCCCCAGCTCTTCAGCGACGACCAGACGCCGCGCGACAGGCGGAAGCAGTCGACCGGGGTGGAGGAGCCGAGCGCCTCGAAGCGGTGCAGCTCGACGCCACTCCACTGGAAGCCGCACTTCTCCAGGATGTTGCGCGACGACGGGTTGGCGACGCGGGCGCCGGAAAACAGATAGTCGTGGTCGAATTCCTCGAAGAAGTAGTCGATCACCGCGCGCGCCGCCTCGGTGCCAAAGCCCTGGCCCCAATGCTCGACGCCGAGCCAGTAGCCGAGCTCCGGCGCATCAGGCTCGCGCCAGTTGATGCCGACCATGCCGACCGGCGCGGAGCTGTTCTCGATCAGGAACACGGTCTCGCCGCCTCCGCCGGCAGTCGCACGCACGAATTCGACCGCATGCTCGTTCAGATAGGGATGCGGCAGGCGGCGGGTGTTCTCTGCAATGCGACGATCATTGGCGAGATGCGCAATTGCTTTTACGTCCGCGAGCGTCGGCTTGCGCAAGGTCAGCCGTTCGGTCTCGAGGACGCAACCTCTCGACTCGCGCAATATCGGGGTCGGGATATCCTGCAGCATGTCGGGCTCCTGTGATGCGATAACGGTACGCTACGCTTCGATCCTTGCGCGTGGCCCCACATGGGACACGCGCAACAGAAAAGGGGAGGCCGGTATCCCGCCTCCCCTGGAGCCTCTTAGAGCCCCGCCGGTTCAACAGGATCCGGCGGACTCATATCGTCCACCGTCTATTCGGCTGCAGCCTCGAGCACCGGAATTACCGATACGAAGGTGCGGCCATTGCCTTTGGCGCGGAACTCCACACGACCTTCGACCTTGGCGAACAGGGTATGATCGGTTCCCATGCCGACATTAAGGCCCGGATGCCAGGTGGTGCCGCGCTGACGCGCGATGATGTTACCGGGAATCACGAGCTCGCCACCGAACGCTTTGACGCCAAGGCGTTTGCCTTTGGAATCACGTCCGTTTCGCGATGAACCGCCTGCTTTTTTGTGAGCCATAGCTCGTCTCCAACTGCAGTAATTCTCTAGATCAATTCCTTGACGGAATCATTTCACTTTTTGTCACGCTTCAACTTTTGATACGTGACAATCACATTTCTCTAACGTCGCGTTCTTGAAGGCTTATGCAGCATCCTCAGTGGGCGCTGCAGCAATCTTTTCCTTCTTCGGCCGCGGGCCGATCGTCGGCTTCGCGTTGTCGGTCAGGATCTCGGTGATCCTCAGCACCGTCAGCTCATCGCGATAGCCGCGCTTGCGGCGCGAATTCTTGCGGCGGCGCTTCTTGAACGCGATCACCTTCGGACCGCGCTTGTGCTGCAGCACCTCGGCTGCCACCGAAGCGCCGGCCACCGTCGGCACGCCCAGGATCGGCGTTTCGCCGCCGACCACCAGAACTTCGCCAAGTTGCACGATCGTGCCGACATCGCCGGCGATCTTGCCAATCTCGAGAACATCATCCGGAACGACGCGGTACTGCCGGCCGCCGGTTTTGATGACTGCGAACATCGTTTTATTCCTTCGTGTTCGATCCCGTCCTCGGGGTATCCCCCGGGCCGGCTTCTTGTTCAGTCGCTATGGGTTACGATTTTCGCGCGGCGCGGGGACGTGCCCCGGAATTCACGCAAAAACAAACGGCGCGAGAAATCCCACGCCGGATTGGCCGCCATTATAGCGGCCAAGCGCCAGGAGTCAAGGCAAACGGGCCGAAAACCGGCCCAAAATGAAGGATTTGGAGCGATTTTAGCCCGGTTCGAGCCAGGTTTCCGGCCCGTAGCCCGGGTGGAGCGCAGCGCAACCCGGGTTAACCACCGGCCCCGGGTTACGCGTTCCGCTCCACCCGGGCTACCGCGCCCCAGTCAGCTCTCGGTCTTGGCCTTCGCCTTCGGATCATCCGCCGCCATGGCGTGCACCGGCGAGGTCTGGCGGGCGCCGGGGCCTGGATGCACATGGACGGCCTTGGCCGACAGCGGCTCGCCGCATTCCGAGCAGACCATCACGGGGTCGAACATGTGTCCGCAGTTCTTGTGCTGATGCAGCATCGGGCGGCCGCGCGAGTCCACCATGTGGATGTTGCCCCAGTGCACGATCGACATGATGATCGGATAGAGGTCGAGGCCCTTCTGCGTCAGGATGTATTCGTAGCGCTTCGGCGATTCCTGGTACGGAATCCGGCGCAGCACGCCGAAGCGCACCAGCTTCTTCAGCCGCTCGGCGAGCAGATGGCGGGTGATGCCGAGCGAGGACTGGAACGCCTCGAACCTGCGCTTGCGAAGAAAGCACTCGCGCAGGATCAGCAGGCTCCAGCGGTCGCCGATCACGGCCACCGTGCGGGCCAGTGAGCACGGCTCCTCTTCAAGCGTGTCCCATTTCATCAATGTCTCCAGTCACCTGCGGTCCGCGAAGCAGGTTTCATTCTAATTCGGCACTGAGGCCTGTTCAACCGTTTGTGCGCTGCCCGTTACCGCAGGGCGCAATCCGCTATTGACAGTTCTAAAATAGAACTTTAAAGCCGGGATCGCAACCGATGGCGGCGACGGGCCGCTCCGCACAAGGAAAGGCAATCGATGGCTGCTCCGCTCAAGGTCGAGTTTCATTTCGATTTCGGCAGCCCGAACGCCTATCTCGCCGAGCTTGTCCTGCCGGGAATCGAACAGCGCACCGGCGTGAAGTTCGACTACGTCCCGGTGCTGCTCGGCGGCGTCTACAAGGCGACCGGCAACATGTCGCCGTTCGACTCGCTGCGCGGGATCAAGAACAAGGCCGAATACAACGCGCTGGAAACCGAGCGCTTCCTGCGGCGCCACCACATCACGAAATTCAAGTCGAACCCGTTCTTCCCGGTGAACACCCTGATGCTGATGCGCGGCGTGATCGCCGCGGAGCTCGAGGGATTATTCGAGTCCTATTTCCGCGCCGCCTACCACCACATGTGGGTCGAGCCGAAGAAGATGGATGATCCGCAGGTCTTCCGCGCCGCGTTCCTCTCGTCCGGCGTCGATATCGATCGTGTGATCGCCCGCATCCAGCAGGGTGACGTCAAGAAGAAGCTGATCGAGAACACAGAGAACGCGGTGGCACGCGGCGAGTTCGGCTCGCCGACCTTCTTCGTCGGCGACGAGATGTTCTTCGGCAAGGATCGCCTGCGCGAGGTCGAGGAAGAGATCGTCGCGCAGCTTGCGGCAGCGAAAGGCTGCGCGAGACGGCAGGGAATCTGAGCAAACCAATTCGCGACAAGACCCGAGACAAGGGGCGCGGCGGCGGGAGGTGGCATTGACGATATTGGAGCAGGCGGCCCCGGCGGCCGAAATTCTGGCAAATCTGCCGAACCGGATTCATGAAGTGATCGACCGGCATGTCGCGGCGACGCC
This sequence comes from Bradyrhizobium sp. Leo170, assembly GCF_004296405.1. Classification (GTDB taxonomy): domain Bacteria; phylum Pseudomonadota; class Alphaproteobacteria; order Rhizobiales; family Xanthobacteraceae; genus Bradyrhizobium. Next base: position 2,869 of record NZ_PSRR01000140.1, on the reverse strand, counting down.
GGATCGCACGGCGCTGATCGATGACGGCGGCAGCCTCACCTATCGCGAACTCGACCGCGCTATCGGCGGCACCGCGGACGCACTGCGTGCGCTCGGCGTCCGCGCCGGCGACCGCATCATGATCGTCAGCGAGAATGCGATCCCGCTCGCCTGCCTTCTGTTCGCCGCGAGCCGGCTCGATGCTTGGGCGATCGTGGTCAATCCGCGCCTGTCGCCGCGCGAACTGGAGCAGATCCAGGATCACAGCGGCACGCGTCGCGCCTTCTTCACCACCGACGTCTCCAAGGAAGCAGCCGCGCATGCCGCGCGCTACGGCGCACCGGTGCAGGATGTTGGACCGCTCTATGGCATCGGCGTTTCCGCGCTGAATGAGGCGACCTCGCCCGAGCCGGTCAAAGCCGACGGCGCCAACCAGGTCGCGGTCCTCATCTACACCTCGGGCACCACGGGTACGCCGAAGGGCGTGATGCTGACGCACCGCAATCTCCTGTTCAGCGCCCAGACCACCGCGGCGCTGCGCAATATGACGTCGGACGACGTGCAATATTGCGTGCTGCCGATCTCGCACATCGTCGGCATCTCCTTGTTGACGATGACGCTGATGACCGGCGCCACCGTCCGCCTGGTCGCGAAGTATGATCCGGCGGCGCTGGTGCAGGCGATGGCGGAGGAAGGCATCACGATCCTGAACGGCGTTCCCGCCACCTATCAGCGCCTGCTCGAATACAAGCGGACGACAGGTCTCTCGAAGTTGAACCGCGGCGCGCTGCGCCTGATCTCGGTCGCGGGCGCGCCGCTCGACCTCGACCTGAAATCGCGGGTCGAGCAGGAGCTCGGGCTGCCTTTGCTCAACGGGTATGGCATCACGGAATGCTCGCCCGGAATTTCCGGCGTCCGGCCGGAGACGCCGCGAGCCGACCATGCGGTCGGCACGCTGATGCCCGGTCTCGAGGCCAGGATCGTCGGCCGGGATGGCAAGCTCGTTGCGAGCGGCGCGGTTGGCGAGCTCCATGTCCGCGGCGCCAACGTCATGCGCGGCTATTACCGCGCACCCGATCTCACCGCGAAGGCGATCGATCCCGATGGCTGGTTCAACACCGGCGATCTCGCGCGCTTCGAGGGCGACTGCCTCTATATCGTCGGCCGCACCAAGGAGATGATCATCCGCTCCGGCTTCAACGTCTATCCGGCCGAGATCGAGGCCGTGCTCTCGACCCATGACGCCGTGGTGCAGTGCGCCGTGGTGGGGCGGCCGGTCGAGGGCAATGAGGAAGTGGTCGCCTTCGTCCAGTTGCTCAAGGGCTCCAAGGCGACGGCGCAGGACCTGATGGCCCATGTCGCGCCGCAGCTCACCTCCTACAAGCGGCCGTCGGAGATCATCCTGCTCGAGGCGCTGCCCGCGACCTCGACCGGCAAGATATTGAAGCACAAACTGGCGGAGTCGCTACGCACGTCCTGAGCGCGCGCAGCGACATCAATTCATTTCCAATCAGCAGTCGGGAGAGACCAATGCAGAAGAGAAATGCGACGGCGGCGGTCATCGGGGCCGGCGATTATATCGGCGGCGAGATCGCCAAGAAATTTGCATCCGAAGGGTTCACGATCTTCGCCGGACGACGGAATGGCGCCAAGCTCGAGCCGCTGGTGAAGGATATCGAGGCGGCTGGCGGCGAGATTCATGCCCGCTCGCTCGATGCGCGGAAGGAGGAGGAGATCATCTCCTTCCTCAACGATGCCGACAAGCACGCGCCGCTGGAGGTCTGCATCTTCAACATCGGCGCCAACGTCAATTTCCCGATCCTGGAGACCACCGAGCGCGTGTTCCGCAAGGTCTGGGAGATGGCCTGCTATTCCGGCTTCCTCGCAGGCCGCGAGGCAGCGCGGCTGATGCTGCCGCGGGGCCAGGGCAACATCTTCTTCACCGGCGCCACCGCATCCTTGCGCGGCGGGCCGGGTTATGCGGCCTTCGCCAGCGCCAAGTTCGGCCTGCGTGCGGTGGCGCAGGCGATGGCGCGCGAGCTCGGTCCGAAGAACATCCACGTTGCCCATCTCATCATCGATTCCGGCGTCGACACCGAATGGGTGCGGCAGCGGCGCATCGAAGCCCTTGGCCCCAACGCGCTCGACGATCCCGATCTGTTGATGCCGCCGGCGTCAGTCGCGGCTTCCTATTGGCAACTCTACCAGCAGCCGAAGAGCGCCTGGACATTCGAATTGGAAATCCGCCCGTTCGGCGAGAAGTGGTAACGGCGAGCCGGAGAGCAAATCATGAGCGAGCATGTCAAGACCGAGATCGCCGACGGCGTGATGACGGTGACGTTGCAGCGTCCCGAGAAGAAGAACGCGCTCACGACGGCCATGTATGACGCGATGTCGGACGCGCTCGACCGCGCCGAGAGCGACGGCTCGGTCCGGGTGATCCTGTTCCAGGGCGACGGCGACAGCTTTACGGCGGGCAACGACCTCGCCGATTTCGCCAGCCAGGCCCGCGACGGCAGCAACGCCGTCGAGGGCGGCGCGCATCGCTTCATCGATACCATCGGCAAGGCCAGGAAGCCGCTGGTCGCTGCCGTGCAGGGTAATGCCGTCGGCGTCGGCACCACGATGCTATTGCATTGCGACCTCGTCTATCTCGCCGACAATGCGCGGCTGATCACGCCGTTCGTCAATCTGGCGCTGGTGCCGGAAGCAGCCTCGAGCTTCCTGTTGCCGCTCCGGATCGGCCATGCGCGGGCGTATGCGATGTTCGCGCTCGGCGAGCCGATGGAGGCATCAGCGGCGCTGGCCTGCGGGCTCGCGAATGCCGTGGTGCCGCCATCAGAGCTGCGCAAGAAGGCGCGCGATGCCGCGATCGCGCTGACCAAGCGGC
>NZ_PSRR01000139.1 GCF_004296405.1 Bradyrhizobium sp. Leo170 | reverse complement strand
GAGGGGCCGGCAAGGGAACCAAAAAGGCCGCCACCTCCGCCCGGAAGGCCCGCAAAGCGGTCTCCAAGGCGGCCAAGGCCAGGGGCGTCGGCAAGGCCAAGAAGACGGTAAGGCAGGCCGCTAAGCGGCCCGCAAAAAAGCTCACGAAAAAGCGAGCTAAGCGCTAGGAGCGGTTGACGAAACCGACATGAATCCTTTAATAAGCCTCGCATCCAAGTCGGATAGTTTTATGACGATGCCGGGCCCCGAAGGAACGAGGGGAGGGCGTCGTGTTCGCGTTTGTGGACACCTGCCCGAGATAGCAGAGATCTAGGAAGCACCGATCCCAGGGGATCGGCGACAGGAGAGAAGGCCGTGGCCCGTATTGCCGGCGTGAATATTCCAACCAACAAGCGCGTGCTGATCGCGCTTCAGTACATCCATGGCATCGGCCAGAAGAACGCAGCCGACATCGTGGAGAAGGTCAAGATCCCGCTGGACCGTCGCGTCAGCCAGCTCACCGACCAGGAAGTGCTGCAGATTCGCGAAGTGATCGACCGCGACTATGTCGTCGAGGGCGACCTTCGGCGCGAGGTCGGCATCAACATCAAGCGGCTGATGGACCTCGGCTGCTATCGCGGCCTGCGCCATCGCCGTGGCCTGCCGGTGCGCGGCCAGCGCACCCACACCAATGCGCGCACGCGCAAGGGGCCGGCCAAGGCGATCGCCGGCAAGAAGAAGTAAGTTTGCGAATAGCGATTGGCGGTGGCGAAGAGAATCATTCGCCATGCGCCATTCGCCTTTTGAGGTGTAGCCGCTGGCATTACGGCGGCGTTGAGATCACAGGAAAGGTTTGGAATGGGCAAGGAAGCCACCCGCGTACGCCGCCGCGAACGCAAGAACATCGCCTCCGGCATCGCGCATGTGAATTCGTCGTTCAACAACACCACGATCACCATCACCGACGCGCAGGGCAACACCATTGCCTGGTCTTCCGCCGGCACGATGGGTTTCAAGGGGTCGCGCAAGTCGACCCCGTATGCCGCGCAGGTTGCGGCGGAGGACGTTTCCAAGAAGGCGCAGGAGCATGGCATGCGCACGCTGGAAGTCGAAGTTGCCGGCCCCGGTTCGGGCCGTGAGTCGGCGCTCCGCGCGCTGCAGGCTGCGGGCTTCACCGTTACCTCGATCCGCGACGTGACGACGATCCCGCACAATGGCTGCCGTCCGCGCAAGCGCCGGCGCGTCTGATGGTTGGTCGCGGGGCGGCTTTGCCGTCTCGCGATTGTTTTTGGAATTGACCGCGCGGACTAATCCGCGACGCCAGTAAGTTGATGTCGACTGGCCCAAATCGACTTCACCACGGGTGACACAGTGACGATCCAGAAGAATTGGCAGGAACTTATTCGACCGAACAAGCTGCAGGTGACGGCCGGCTCCGATGCCGCGCGGTTTGCGACCATTGTCGCCGAGCCGCTCGAGCGCGGCTTCGGCCAGACGCTCGGCAACGCGTTGCGCCGCATCCTGTTGTCCTCGCTGCAGGGCGCTGCGGTGCAGTCGGTGCATATCGACGGCGTGCTGCACGAGTTCTCTTCGATCGCGGGCGTCCGTGAGGACGTTACCGACATCGTCCTCAACATCAAGGACATCTCGATCAAGATGCAGGGCGAAGGCCCCAAGCGGATGGTCGTGAAGAAGCAGGGTCCGGGCGTCGTCACCGCCGGCGACATCCAGACCGTCGGCGACGTCGTGGTGCTCAATCCGGATCTCGTGCTCTGCACCCTGGACGACGGTGCCGAGATCCGCATGGAGTTCACGGTCGCGACTGGCAAGGGCTATGTGCCCGCCGAGCGCAACCGTCCTGAGGACGCGCCGATCGGCCTGATCCCGGTCGACAGCCTGTTCTCGCCGGTGCGCAAGGTCTCCTACAAGGTCGAGAACACCCGCGAGGGCCAGATTCTCGACTACGACAAGCTGACGATGACGATCGAGACCAACGGCGCGATCACGCCGGATGACTCGGTGGCCTATGCCGCGCGTATCCTGCAGGATCAGCTCAACGTGTTCGTCAATTTCGAGGAGCCGCGCAAGGAAGTCGCGCAGGAGATCATCCCCGATCTCGCCTTCAACCCGGCGTTCCTCAAGAAGGTCGACGAGCTCGAACTGTCGGTGCGTTCGGCCAACTGCCTGAAGAACGACAACATCGTCTATATCGGCGATCTCGTGCAGAAGTCCGAAGCGGAAATGCTCCGCACCCCGAACTTCGGCCGCAAGTCGCTGAACGAGATCAAGGAAGTGCTGGCCCAGATGGGGCTGCATCTCGGCATGGAAGTGCCGGGCTGGCCGCCGGAGAACATCGACGAGCTCGCCAAGCGCTTCGAGGATCATTACTGAGCGAAATATGAAGTGGCGAATAGCGAGTGGAAAACCACTCGTTATTCACCATTGGCTACTCACCATCCTGGGCGAACGCAGGAAGCCCACCTGAGAAACATGTCCGACGAGCCGTCGTGACAATCGAAAAGGAATAGATCATGCGTCACGGAAAGGTTCATCGGAAGCTCAATCGCACGGCCGAGCATCGGCGCGCGATGTTCGCCAACATGGCTGCGGCCCTGATCAAGCACGAGCAGATCGTGACCACGCTGCCGAAGGCCAAGGAGCTGCGCCCGATCGTCGAGAAGCTGGTCACGCTCGGCAAGAAGGGCGGGCTGGCGCTGCGCCGCCAGGCGATCTCGGAACTGCGCGACGTCGACATGGTCAAGAAGCTCTTCGACACGCTGGCGACCCGCTACAAGGACCGCCAGGGCGGCTACACCCGCATCATCAAGGCCGGCTTCCGCTATGGCGACAATGCCGCGATGGCCGTGATCGAGTTCGTCGACCGCGATGTCGACGCCAAGGGCCAGGATTCCGGCCCGGTGCAGGAAAAGGAAGCCGAGGCGGCGTAAGCCTGCTTCGATCCTGAAGGTTTGTGAAAGCGGCGCCATCGAGCGCCGCTTTTTCATTTCCGAGTGTAGGGTGGGCAAAGCGTAGCGTGCCCACCATCACGAGCGGAGTGTGAATGGTGGGCACGGCGCTGACGCGCCTTTGCCCACCCTACAATTCTGTTCGGCCTCGCTTTTCATTTTTGCACGGATACGTTGGCGCGACGTCAGCCATGCTGCATCCGGCAATTGCGTCCGTATCTCGGGCTCCCGATATCTCCGTGATCGAATTTACGGAGATACAACATGAAGATCGATCTTTCGGGAAAAACCGCGCTCGTCACGGGCTCGACTGCGGGCATCGGGCTGGCCATTGCCCGTGGCTTGGCGGCAACCGGCGCGGAAGTGATCGTCAACGGCCGCAGCCAGCCCAAGATCGATGCCGCCGTTGCTGCGACTCAGAAGGCGGTCGCAGGCGCCAAGGTTCGCGGCATCGCCGCCGACGTTTCCACAGCGGCCGGATGCAAGGCGCTGCTATCGGCACAACCCGAGGTCGACATCCTCATCAACAATGCTGGCATCTTCGAGCCGAAGAACTTCTTCGAAATCCCCGACGAGGACTGGACCCGCTTCTTCGAGGTCAATGTGATGTCGGGCGTGCGCCTGTCGCGCGGCTATATGCAGGGCATGCTGAAGCGCAACTGGGGCCGCATCGTCTTCATCGCCTCCGAGTCCGCGCTGAGCATTCCGAAGGAAATGATCCAGTACGGCATGACCAAGACCGCCCAGCTTTCGATTTCGCGCGGGCTCGCTGAGCTCACTCGCGGCACCGCGGTGACCGTCAATTCCGTTCTGCCGGGCCCGACCCTGTCGGAAGGCGTGGACACCTTCGTCAAGGATCTCGCCAGGCAGAACGGAGAGCCTGAGGACGAGGCGGTGGCGAACTTCGTCAAGCAGCACCGCCCGACCTCGCTCCTGCAGCGCTTCGCCAGCGTCGACGAGATCGCCAACATGGTGGTCTATGTTTCTTCGAAAGAGGCCTCCGCGACCAACGGGGCGGCACTCCGCGTCGAAGGGGGTATCATCAACACCATCTGAGGCGGCTCGCGCTCCGTCATTGCGAGTGTAAGCGAAGCAATCCATAGTACCGCTTGCTGAGGCGTGGATTGCTTCGTCGCTGTCGCTCCTCGCAATGACGAGGGAGGGGGCGCGGGCTCAATTGTGGGGTGGGCAAAGCGCAGCTTGCCCACCATCACGATCACGGCGTTAGACGGTGGGCACGCTGCGCTTTACCCACCCCACGGATCCGCGCTTTTTTCGGAGGCGCGGATTGCGTAGAACAGTTTCATGAAGCTGACCCTGTCCACCCGCCATCAGCGGCTGGTTAAGATCACCTCGGCGCGCTGGCAGCGACGTGCGATCTTTCTGCTCGGCGGCGTCGTTGTTGGCGCGGCCGCGGTGCTGCTGGCCCAGCTCTCCGATCTGGCGCAGCAGGCCTTCGCGATGCTGCTGTCCAAATCGCGTTATGCATCGCTTCTTGTCACGCCGATCGGCTTTGGGCTGTCGGCGTTGCTCACGGCCAGGCTGTTTCCGAACGCCCAGGGCAGCGGCATTCCGCAGGCGATCGCCGCGCGTCATCTCACCAACCAGCAGGCGAGGGAACGGCTCGTATCCATACGTATCGCGGTCGGAAAGATCATCCTGACCCTCTTTGGCTTGCTATGCGGTGCTTCGATCGGCCGCGAAGGACCAACGGTCCAGGTCGGTGCGTCCATCATGTTCGCAATCGGACGGGTGTCGCCGCGGCGGCAGCCGGGATTGATCCTGGCCGGTGCCGCGGCCGGTGTTGCCGCTGCCTTCAACACGCCGCTCGCGGGCATCGTGTTTGGCATCGAGGAGATGAGCCGCGCTTTCGAAACGCGCACCAGCAGCTTGATTATCGCGGCCGTCATTGCTGCGGGCCTGACGTCGCTCGCGCTGATGGGCAATTATGACTATTTCGGTACGAGCGCGGTGACGTTGAACCGCGGCATCGACTGGCTCGCAATTCCCGTCTGCGGAGTCGTCGGCGGTTTGATGGGCGGCCTGTTCAGTCGCATCGTCATTACCGTGGCGCGCGGGTTTCGGGGGTTCGTGGGACAGGCGATTCGACGCCATTCAGTGCCATTTGCAGCACTGTGCGGCCTGGCGGTTGCGCTCTGTGGACTGGGGTCCGGCGACACGGTCTATGGCACAGGCTACTCGCAAGTGAAGGATGCACTCGAGAGCGGCGCACCGTTGCCTGAGAGCTTCGGGTTCCTGAAGTTCCTGGCCACTGCCTTGGCAGCCATCAGCGGCATTCCCGGCGGCATCTTTTCGCCATCGCTGGCGGTAGGCGCTGGACTTGGCTCGAACGTGGCGTCCTTCTTTCACGGAGCGCCTTTGGCGGCGATCATGCTGCTCGGCATGGTCTCGTATTTCGCCGGTGTCGTGCAAGCCCCCATCACGGCGTTCGTCATCGTGACCGAGATGACCGGGGATCACACCATGGTGGTGCCGCTGATGACCGCCGCATTGATTGCCTACGGCACCTCGCGATTGGTTTGCGAGGAAGGAATTTACCACGCGCTCGCCAAAGGCTTCATCGAGCGGTCAACGCCGCCTACCGAAGCGGCGCGTCCACCAGTTCAGGCGTGACACGAGCGGGCGCGCACCAGGCGCGCCCGCATGCAGTCGGGTCTACCACCCCTCCAGCACGATCTTGCCGCGCGACTTGCCGCTCTCGAGCAGGGCGTGCGCCCGCTTCAGATTGGCTGCGTTGATGGTGCCGAACGTCTCGGCGAGCGTGGTGCGCAGCACGCCCTTGTCGATGAGATCGGCGACATCGTTCAGCAAATGATGCTGCGCGATCATGTCCGGGGTCTGGAACGAGGAGCGCGTGAACATCGATTCCCAGTGTACCGAGATCGCCTTGCCCTTGAATGCACTGACATTGAATTCCGGCGGATCGTCGATCAGGCCGAACTTGCCCTGCGGCGCCATGAAATCGGCGATCGCCTTGTAGTGCTGGTCGGTGAAGGTGAGGCTGGCGACGAGGCCGACCGGCGGCAGCCTCAGTTTCTCGATCTGCTCCTTCATCGGCTTGCCATGATCGACCACGGCATGCGCGCCGAGCTCTAGGCACCATTTCTGCGACTCCGGCCGCGTCGCGGTCGCGACCACCGTCAGGCCGGTCAGCCGCCGCGCGAGCTGGATCAGGATCGAGCCGACGCCGCCGGCGGCGCCGACGATCAGGAGCGTACGTGGATCGAGGCTCTTGCCGGGTGCGGCGCCGAGCCGGTCGAACAGCAATTCCCACGCCGTGATCGAGGTCAGGGGCAGGGCAGCGGCCTGCGCAAACGACAGCGTCTTCGGCTTCGCGCCGACGATGCGCTCATCGACCAGATGGAATTCCGAATTGGTGCCCTGGCGCAGGATCGAGCCCGCATAGAAGACCTCGTCCCCTCGCTTGAACAGGCTGACGTCGGGGCCGACAGCGTCGACCACGCCGGCTGCGTCGAAGCCCAAAATCTTGACCTCGCCCTCGGGCGGAGCTGCGCGCTTGCGCACCTTGTAATCGACGGGATTGGCGGAGATCGCCTTGACCGCGACGCGGATGTCGCGCCCCTTGGGTTCCGGTCTTGCGGCATCGAAATCGAACAGCGATTCCGCATCCTCGATCGGCAGGGATTTCTTGTATCCGACGGCCTTCATTGCCTTCTCCCTTGTCTGGTTGCGATCTAACTCTCGCGCTGGCGCCCAGTTGGCAAGTACGGTAAATTCAGGGAACTAGTCCCTGTTTGGATACTATTGGAAGAAAGCCCCATGAAACGGCGAAATTTTGCCCATCGGCCGGGCTGCGCGGTCGAGGCGACGCTCGACCTGATCGATGGCAAATGGAAGGGGGTCATCCTGTTCCATCTGTTGTCCGGCACGCAGCGGTTCGGCGAGTTGCGGCGGCGGATGCCCGGCATCACCCAGCGCATGCTGACCAAGCAGCTTCGCGCGCTCGAGGAGGACAAGCTCATCATCCGCAAGGTCTACGCCGAGGTGCCGCCACGGGTCGAATACACCGTGTCCGAAATCGGCGAGAGCCTGCGGCCGGTGATCGAGATCCTCAAGCAATGGGGCGAGACTCACCGGGCGCGGCTGTCCTGTGCGCCCGCGCCCGATCCCATCGAGGCGGCGCAGACCGCCGCCTGAAGCAAGCAATCGCTTCTCTCACCGCTGGCTCACGCCTATATCAAGACGACGAATTCCCGGGAACTTTACATGACGCTGATTCGCTTAGCCGCCGTGTTGTTGATTTCAGCCGCCGCCGCGACACCGGCGCTGGCGCAGGACCGGCGCGTGCCGTCCTCGCCGGCCGAGCTGAAACTGTCCTATGCGCCGATCGTGCAGCGCGTACAGCCGGCGGTCGTCAACGTCTACGCCGCCAAGACCGTGCAGACCCGCAATCCGTTCCTGGATGACCCGATCTTCCGCCGCTTCTTCGGCGTGCCCGGCCAGCCCGAGCAGATGCAGCGCTCGCTCGGCTCCGGCGTGATGGTCGATCCCTCCGGCCTCGTCGTCACCAACAACCACGTCATCGAGGGCGCCGACCAGGTGAAGATCTCGCTCGCCGACAAACGCGAGTTCGAGGCTGAGATCGTGCTCAAGGACAGCCGCACCGACCTCGCGGTGCTGCGCATAAAGGACGCGAAAGAGAAATTCGCGACGCTTGATTTCGCCAATTCCGACGAACTCCTGGTCGGCGATGTCGTGCTCGCGATCGGCAATCCCTTCGGCGTCGGCCAGACCGTGACGCATGGCATCATCTCGGCGCTCGCGCGTACGCAAGTCGGCATCACCGACTACCAGTTCTTCATCCAGACCGATGCGGCCATCAATCCCGGCAATTCCGGCGGCGCGCTGGTCGACATGACCGGGCGGCTCGCCGGCATCAACACCGCGATCTTTTCGCGCTCCGGCGGTTCGCAGGGCATCGGCTTTGCGATTCCCGCCAACATGGTGCGCGTGGTGGTGGCGTCCGCCAAGAGCGGCGGCAAGGCGGTGAAGCGGCCATGGCTCGGCGCGCGGCTGCAGGCGGTGACGCCTGACATCGCCGAGACGCTCGGGCTGAAGCTGCCAAACGGCGCACTGGTCGCGAACGTCGCGCCGAACAGCCCGGCGGCGCATGCGGGGCTGAAGCCGTCGGACTTGATCGTTGCGATCGATGGCCAGACCATCGATGATCCCAACGCCTTCGACTACCGTTTTGCGACCCGTCCGCTCGGCGGCTCCGCCCAGATCGACGTGCAGCGTGGCGGCAAGACCATCAAGCTCACCGTGCCGCTGGAGACCGCGCCCGATACGGGACGTGACGAGATCGTGCTGACCGCGCGCTCGCCATTCCAGGGTGCCAAGGTGGCAAATATCTCGCCGGCGCTCGCGGACGAATTGCATCTCGATGCCGGGGTCGAAGGCGTCGTCGTCACCGACCTCGCCGACGACGGCACGGCCGCCAATGTCGGCTTCCAGAAGGGCGATATCATCCTTGCCGTCAACAACCAGAAGATCGCGCGCACCGGCGATCTCGAGAAGGCCTCGAAAGCGGCGTCACGGATCTGGCGGATCACGCTGGTGCGCGGCGGCCAGCAGATCAACGTGACCCTCGGCGGATGAGCGCGAAGCGCCAGCACGAATCCTCCACCAACCTCTTTGCCGCGGCAGGGATGGAGCAGGATGCGCCGCATCCGCTGCCCGATCGTCTGCGGCCGCGAAAACTTTCCGATGTCGTCGGGCAGGACCATATCCTCGGCCCCGATGGGGCGCTGACGCGCATGCTGGAGACGCGCACGCTGGGTTCGCTGATCTTCTGGGGGCCGCCGGGCACCGGCAAGACCACGGTGGCGCGGCTTCTGGCCGACGCGACCGATCTGCATTTCGAGCAGATTTCCGCGGTATTTTCTGGTGTCGCCGATTTGAAGAAGGCGTTCGACGCGGCGCGTGCGCGGCGCGAGACCGGCAAGGGCACGCTGTTGTTCGTCGACGAGGTCCATCGCTTCAACCGCGCGCAGCAGGATTCCTTCCTGCCCGTGATGGAAGACGGCACGGTGGTTTTGGTCGGCGCCACCACCGAAAATCCGTCCTTCGAGCTCAACGCCGCGCTCCTGTCGCGGGCGCGCGTGCTGGTGTTCCATTCGCTCGATACCGAAGCGATCGAAAAGCTCTACGCGCATGCTGAAGAGGTCGAGGGCAGGAAGCTGCCGCTGGATGCGGAGGCGCGCGCCGTGCTGGTGCGGATGGCCGACGGCGACGGCCGCGCCGCGCTGACGCTCGCCGAAGAAGTCTGGCGCTCCGCGCGCAAGGATGAGGTTTTCACCCCCGCCCAATTGCAAGACATCCTGCAGCGCCGCGCGCCGATCTACGACAAGTCCGCCGACGGCCATTACAACCTGATCTCGGCGCTGCATAAATCGGTGCGCGGCTCCGATCCGGATGCGGCGTTGTATTATTTCGCGCGCATGCTCGATGCCGGGGAGGACCCGCTGTTCCTGGCGCGGCGCGTGGTGCGCATGGCGGTGGAGGATATCGGCCTTGCCGATCCGCAGGCGCTGGTGATCGCCAATGCCGCCAAGGACGCTTATGACTTCCTCGGCTCGCCTGAGGGCGAGCTCGCGATCGCGCAGGCCGTGGTCTATGTCGCCACCGCGCCGAAATCGAATGCCGTCTACACCGCATTTGCCGCGGCGAAGCAGGTGGCAAAGCAGGGCGGCTCCCTGCTGCCGCCCAAGCACATCCTGAACTCCCCGACCAAATTGATGAAGTCGGAAGGCTATGGCTCCGGCTACCAATACGACCACGATGCGCCCGACGCCTTCTCCGGGCAGGACTACTTTCCGGAAGCCCTGGGCCGCCAGACCTTTTACGATCCGCCCGACCGCGGCTTCGAGCGCGAAATCCGCAAGCGGCTGGACTATTGGGCAAGGCTCAGGAAGGAGCGGGACGTGACGTAGACCGCCCCGGCTCTCAAATCACTAGCTCGCCTGGGCCGGCGGCCCGGCACGCATCCAGCCGAGGATGGTTTCGAGCCTTGCGACCACGTCCCGGATTTCCAGGACCTGCTGCATCCTTTCGACGCCGACCTCCAGGAGCTGGACGACGACATCGGCAAGCACGCCCGGCTCGCCGGCATAGCGGTAGAGCGATTGCGGCGGCACCGTGTTGGTGGAGCTCCGATACGCCTCGAAGATCTCACCCGTCAGCGCGAAAGCCTCCGTGTCGAGCGCGCGCACCTCGTCGAGCGGCACGACCTCGGCCGCGAGGAAGTCGGCTTCTGCGGGTCTGACGACAGCGACGCGCTTGCCGCAGGAAACCCGTACCTTCTGGTTTCCGTTCGGCAACTCGACGCGGTTCATGATATCGGCGACGACGCCGACCGAATAAAGCGCGTCGAAATTTGGGTCGTCGTCTTCGGCCCGTCGCTGCGTAATCACGACGATGCGCCCATCATTGGCGGCCGCGCTTTCGATTGCGCGCCGCGTCTTCTCGCGTCCGACGAAGATCGGTGAGATCAACTGCGGGAAGAACACGATGTCCCGCATCGGCGCGACGGGGATCACCGTGCCGCCGTTGAGCGATGGGGCAGGGGGACCCTTTCCCTGGGCGGCAACCGGCTGGCTGGACTGGATGGCCGCCGACAGCACGTTCCAGTCGTGAAAGCCCAAGGTCCTGGCGACCAGTTCAAGGCTCCCGCTGTGGCTGACGGATATTGATTTGGCTTTGAGCGCATCGCGCAGCGTCTGCGCCATGGCCTTGGCATCGCGGAAATCGCGCATGGATCGTCCTCTGCTGTAAGCGAACGAGAAATCGTCAGGTGCTTGCGTTGCTGACTCGTTCGCCGGGGCAAAGGAAGCCGGAAGCGGCTCGATACGTTCACCATACCCTGTTCGGGCGCAAGCAGCGGGTCGTATCCACCCGCGGAAAATATGCATGGCGTTCCCGACACTGTCAACGAGTATAGGTGGCTTGTTGCACGCGTCTCGTCAAACCGACGTCACCTTTTGGAGGTTTTGCGCGGGATTTGCGGTGATTTCGCCGTGACGGCCAGCCGCATTTGCGCTACGCAACACCCGACCTCTGGAGCCAAAACAGCATGAGCCGCCGCGTCAAGAGACCATTGTCAAAATCGGGCGATCGTGGTGATCGCCCGAAGGGCGCGCGGCCCTTTCGCAATCGTCACGAGGGCGATCGGCCGCCGATGCATCGCGCGGGCGCAAAGCCGCCGCGCTTTGCCCAGCCGCGGCGGGAGAAATCGGCCCCGCCCGTTGCAGCAGAGCCCGCGAAAGCTGCCGCCGAGCTGCCGTTGCCGACAAAAGTCCAGACCGTCACCGTGACCGCGGACGAGAACAACATGCGCGTCGACCGGTTTCTCGAGGCGCGGTTTCCCGGGCTGTCGTTCTCTCATATCCAGCGCATCGTTCGAAAGGGCGAGCTGCGCGTCAACGGCAAGCGCGCCGACAGCAAGGACCGGTTGGAGGAGGGACAGAGCGTACGCATCCCACCGCTGAAGCTCGATGCCCCGAAGGTGGTTGGTCAGCTCTCCGAGGCCGCGACGAAGACGCTTGCCGCGCTGAAGGAGATGACGCTGTTCGAGGACGCCGACGTGCTGGTGCTGAACAAGCCCGCCGGGCTTGCCGTGCAGGGCGGTTCCGGCACTACGCGCCATGTCGATCAGATGCTGGAAGTGATGCGCGACGCCAAGGGCCAGAAGCCGCGCCTGGTGCACCGGATCGACAAGGAAACCTCGGGCTGCCTTTTGGTTGCGAAGACGCGCTTTGCCGCGACGCAACTCACCGGCGCGTTTCGTTCGCGCTCGGCGCGCAAAATCTATTGGGCGTTGGTGGCGGGCGTGCCCAAACCGAAGCAGGGCCGCATTTCGACCTATCTTGCGAAGGAGGAAGGCGAGGACGACACTATCATGCGGATCGCTGCCCATGGCGATGAGGGCGCAAGCCACGCCGTCACCTACTACGCGGTGGTCGAAACCGCTGCGCAGAAGCTAGGGTGGGTATCGCTGAAGCCGGTCACGGGACGTACCCACCAGTTGCGCGCGCATATGGCGCATATTGGTCACGCGATCGTGGGCGATCCCAAATATTTCAATCGGGAGAATTGGGAACTTCCGGGCGGGTTGCAGAACAGGCTGCATCTGCTCGCGCGGCGCATCGTGATTCCGCATCCGCGCGGCGGGGTCATCGACGTCACCGCACCGTTGCCGCCGCATATGCAGCAATCCTGGAACCTGCTAGGGCTCGACACCAGCCGGTTCGACCCGATCGAGAACGCGCCCGAGGAATAATTTATTTGCGGTTTCAAAGGAGCGTTCCGACATATCCATCATGAGATATTCAGCGCTTGCACTCACCCTTGCCTTGCTGCTTGCCGCGCCCGCGGCGTCGGCACAGTTCATCGCGCCTGGCACTAACCCGAACCTTTTTCCGCCCCCTCCTGCACCGCCGCCGCCACCGAAGATCGTGGCGCCGACGACCCCGATGATGCGCGGAGAACCAGAATCTCAGTTGCCCCGATTGCCAAGTCCCCGCGCGTCGACCCGCCGATCGTTCGGTGACCGTGTCAGAAGCTGTCTCGACGAGGGCGCGGCTGCCGGCCTCGATCCCGCCGATCGCGCCGCCTATTCGCGCAGTTGCGCCGCACGTGACTGAGGCCTGAACTGACTGAAGAGCAGGTCTCTCAGTCGTCATTGCGAGGAGCGAAGCGACGAAGCAATCCACGTCTCCGCAAGTGGCGAAATGGATTGCTTCGCTTCGCTCGCAATGACGGGGGGCGGCAACGGCTGCGGTGCCCACAACGATCTTTGATCTCGTCGGCTTTATTTGCCCCGACGCCTGACTTATCCTGTGAGCAGACGAACCCCAACGGAAGCTTGCGAAGACATGCGCGAATTGTTCGATGAAGCGGCGGGACAATCCCCGCTAGATCCGCAGGAGGCGGCGCGTCGCAACGTGCGCGCGCCGCAGCGCAAGCGGTTCTATGGCCGCGCCGATGTCGCCGAGGAGGACGGCGGCTTTGCCGTGACGCTCGACGGCAGGCCGATCCGTACGCCATCGGGAAAGAAGGTGACGGTGCCGTCGTGCGCAATCGCGGACGCCGTCGCTGCCGAGTGGAACGCGCAAGGAGAGATGATCGATCCGCTGACCATGCCGCTGACGCGCTTTGCCAACAGCGTGATCGAGGGCGTGGTTGGTCGCGTCGACGTGGTCGCTGACGACGCCGCAAAATATCTCGGCTCGGATCTGTTGTTCTATCGCGCCGGCCGTCCAGAGGCGCTGGTCGCCCGCGAGGCCGAGCATTGGGATCCGATCCTGTTTTGGGCCGCGGATACGCTCGGCGCGCATTTCATCCTCGCGGAAGGCATCGTGCACGTCGCCCAGCCGGAAAGCGCGATCCAAGCCGCGCGCGAGGCGTTTCCGAGCGATCCATGGTCGGTGGCCGCGCTGCATGTGGTGACGACGCTCACCGGCTCGGCGTTGCTTGCGCTGGCCTTGACCCACGGTTTTCGGGACGCGGCGCAAATCTGGACCGCCGCCCATGTCGACGAGGACTGGAACATCGAGCAGTGGGGCTTGGACGAGGAGGTCGCCGCGCGCCGCGCCGCACGGCTGGTCGATTTCAACGCGGCCGCCAGCATCCTGAAGACGCTGAACTAAGTTCCTTTGGCGCAACCGCCACCGCTAAGTTAACGGGAGGTTTACGGCGCGGAGGTAGGCTCTAGCCTTCCAGCCGAGACCCTCCGACATGGCGCTGACCATCAATCCCGTGCTGCCGGTGCTTTCCGCCAAGGAGGTGGGCAGCGTCGCACCCGATCTCGTGCTGCAGCCGGGCAGCGTGATCAATGCGCAGGTGCTGAAGGTGCTCTCCGCCGACCTGGTCCGGATCGCGATCTCGAGCCTGTCGATCGACGTGCTCTCGGAAGTTCCCTTGAAGGAGGGGCAGGCGCTGCAGCTCGCGGTATCCCAGACCAAGGACGGGATCCGTCTTGCGATGCTCGGGCAGGGCGATGCCGCCGCTGACGACGCGGTGACGCTATCGCCCGACGCGCAGCTCGCCACCGCCAATCCCTCGACGACGGCCCAGCCCAAGAACGTCCTTACGCCGGTGGAGCGCGCGGCTGTCGCCAACGCCGCGCAAAATGCGGCGACGGTGCAGCAGAGCCTGGCGCCGTTGTTTGCCAATCTCGGCGCATTGGCTGCCGCGGGTAACCTGCCGCCAAGGCTGCAGCAGGCGATTGCGCAGGTGCTGACGCAGCAAACCCGGCTCGACCAGAACCTTGACGGCGGCGATATCAAGAATGCGTTCGAGCGCTCCGGCCTGTTCTTCGAGGCGGCGCTGGCCGCCGGCACCGCATCGCCGGCCGCGGGCGTTCCCGATCTGAAGGCCGCCCTGATCGTGCTGCGGCAGACCCTGCTGTCGTCGCTCGGCACGGCGAATGCCGCGCCGCCGGCCTCCACCGCCGCGGGACAGGCCGCGGCACATCCCGCGCTCACCCAAAATCTCGCGCCATCCGATCTCGAGGTCGAGGAAATCCTGCTGCCGCAGGCGCGCGTTCCGGTCGCCGACGATCTCGTGATGCCCGGCACCATCGGCCGGGGCACGTCAAATGCCGGCTCCTCCGC
This sequence comes from Bradyrhizobium sp. Leo170, assembly GCF_004296405.1. Lineage (GTDB taxonomy): Bacteria > Pseudomonadota > Alphaproteobacteria > Rhizobiales > Xanthobacteraceae > Bradyrhizobium. The sequence continues at coordinate 5,187 of NZ_PSRR01000139.1, read as the reverse complement.
CGGTGCGACGCTGAATCTGCTGCAGGAACTCGGCAATTCCGCGCGTCCGACTGACATCGCCGCCGATGTTACCGTCCACACCAATACGCCGGCACCGCCGTTCCGAGGCGCGCTTCCCACCGCCCAGCCCGTCGCCTCGCCATCGGTCGCGCCGGATATGCGGCTCGCCGCCGCGGCGCATCATCTGCTTGGCGACACCGATGCCGCGTTGGCGCGGCAGACGCTGTTGCAGGTGGCGTCTCTGCCGGACCGCATCGATCCCGCGCATCAGCAGATCGACACCTCGTCGCCGCGCTGGCATTTCGAAATCCCGTTCGCAACGCCGCAAGGCACGGCGATGGCGCAGTTCGAGATTTCCCGTGACGGCGGCGGCGGTGTTGAGGCCGAGGCTGCCAAGCGCATCTGGCGGGCGCGTTTCTCGCTCGATGTCGAACCGGCAGGCCCGATCCATGCGCTGATCTCACTCATCGGCGACCAGACTTCGGTGCGGATGTGGGCGGAACGCCCGGCGACCGCCGCGCAGCTTCGCGCCAGCGTGCCGCAGTTGAGCCAGGCGCTGAGCCGGGCCGAGCTTCTGCCCGGCGACATCGTGATCCAGGACGCGCGCGCCGCAGGCAGCACCGGCTCGCGCCGGCCATTTCCTGGACCGCGCGCTATGAGCGTCGAGACCAAGAGCCAGCTCGCGGTCGCCCTGCATTACGACCACAGCGGCGCGCCGACGGTGGTTGCCAAGGGCAGGGGCGCGATCGGCGCCAAGATCATCGAGCTCGCAAGAGCCCACGACATCCCGATCGAGGAGAACGAGGTCCTGGCGGGCGCACTTTCCAATGTCGAGCTCGGCGACGAGATCCCGGTCGAGCTCTACAAGGCCGTTGCGGAAGTTCTGGTGTTCGTGCTCCGCCTGTCGGGCCGCGCCCGGTAAGGTTCTTGCCATCGTTTCATCACGATGGCATCCATCATGGTCTGCTCCTCAACCCATCCAGGTTCAGCCGTGATCAATCGCCGCCAAGCGCTCGGTCTCCTCACCGCCGCGTCCGTTCTGCCGACCCGCAGCCTCGCCAACGTGTCCTACCAGCGCAACGAGTTTCGCGACAGCCTGGCGCGGCGCTTCTTCGAGCTCGGCACCGAGGGGACCTTCGTCGCCTACAAGGTCGACGATTACCTGATCATCGCCAGCGACAAGCGAAGGTCGAGCGAGGGCAAATTGCCGGCCTCGACCTTCAAGATCCCGAATTCGGTCATCGCGCTGGATACCGGCGTGGTCGAAGACCCTGACAAGGACGTGTTCAAGTGGGACGGCGTGACGCGCAGCGTCGAGGCCTGGAACAAGGACCATACGCTGCGCTCGGCGATCGCCGTTTCCGCCGTGCCGGTCTATCAGGAGATCGCGCGGCGCATCGGCGAAGAGCGGATGAAGAAATATCTCGATCTGCTCGAATACGGCAACCAAGACATCGGCGGCGGCATCGACCAGTTCTGGCTGACGGGAAACCTGCGCATCGATCCGGTCCAGCAAATCGATTTCGTGGACCGCCTGCGGCGCGGCACGTTGCCGGTCTCCAAGCGCGCCCAGGAGCTGACGCGCGACATCCTCCCCGTGACCAAGGTCGGCGACGCCACCATCCGCGCCAAGAGCGGCCTCGTCGGCGCCGAAATCGGCAAGCCCTCGCTCGGCTGGCTGGTCGGCTGGGTCGAGAAGGGGTCCTCCGTCACCGTGTTCGCGATGAACATGGACTGTAAGAACGAGAGCCACATCGCCGCCCGCATGACCGTGACGCAGCAATGCCTCGCCGACATCGTGGCGTATTGATGGGCTGATGCGCGCCCGCACTGGCTGGTGCGCAAATCGATGCCGGACTAACATCTCCGTACAATGAAAAATCATGCGGAGGAAACCATGCATTCGGCTTCAATCTGGCTCTCGTCGCTCACACTTGCCGCCGCCGGCGGCTGGTTCGCGGCCACGATGTTTGCCGCGCCGGCGACCAGCAAGGAGCCGCGCTTCCCGCAGCTCACTATGGACCAGCTCGACGAAAAGCAGCGACCGCTGGGCGAGCAGATCATGAAGGTCTCGAGCGTCGGCATCGGCGGCCCCTACAACCCGATGATCCGCAGTCCCGTGCTCGGCCAGCGGCTGTTCGACCTGTTCTATTATTTGCGCTGGCAGACCTCGGTGCCGACCAAGCTCAATGAGTTTGCAATCCTGATCATTGGTCAGCAATGGCGCTCGCAAGTCGAATGGTTCGCGCACGCGCCGCTCGCGGCCAAGGCCGGCCTGTCGGGCGATATCATTGCCGAGCTGCAAGCCAACAAGCGGCCGTCAAACATGGCCGAGGATGAGGCCGCGGTCTATGATTTCGTCACTGAGCTGACCACCACCAAGAAGGTATCGGACGAGACCTATGCGCGGGCGAAGAAGGTGTTCAACGATCAGCAGATCGTGGATTTGACCGCGGTCGCCGGCAACTATGTCATGGTCGCGATGATGCTTGCCATGGCGGTGGAGACCGTGCCGCCCGGCAAGGAGGAGCCGTTCAAGGTGGGGGAGTGACGGAGCCGCGGCTTGCAACGCCTCCTGTGCCTGACGCCGGCCGCATCCACGCTTTGCCGGCGTCAGCGAACGAAGGAATGGCCGGGATTGTCCCGGCCGTCGATTATCAAGCCTGAGGCGACTTCGCCTTTCCGATCCGTCCCATATGGGTGAAGCCGAATCCTGCCTGATATTTCAGTCCGTAGCCGAGCGCGCGGTCGATGCCGATATGGGCGAGCCAGATCATTGCGATCGAGAGCACCAGCGGCTCGGCGGTCGCAAAGCCCGCGGTCATCAGGGCCACGGGCGCCATGTAGCTGTGGGCGGCATTGTAGATGACCGCGCCCTCCTTGGGGCCAATGACATAGCCGGCAAAGCTCAAATCGGGCGCCAGGAACAGGATCGCATAGACCCACCACGAGCCGCCCCACATCGCGTACAGCACCGTCATGCCCACAAACAGCGTCAGCCCCTCCAGCCTGAGCAATAGGCGCACGCCGCCGGTGACCGAGCCGGCCTCGGCTGTGGTGTTATCCATGGTTTCCTCCCCAAATTTGCGCTGATCCAAGTACCGCCCGTGCCCGGGATTCGGGGCAAGAAGGTGGTTTCCGGTTCAGAAAATGCCGTGTTAGAACCCCGCGCGGGTTCCAGCAGCCAATCACTAGCTAATGCGGGCGGAAGCAAATGAAAGATATCCTCGACACCCTCGAAGAGCGGCGCGCCGGCGCCAAGCTGGGCGGCGGCATCAAGCGCATCGAGGCACAGCATGCCCGCGGCAAGCTGACGGCGCGGGAGCGCATCGAGCTGCTCCTGGACAAGGGCTCGTTCGAGGAATTCGACATGTTCGTCGAGCACCGCTCGACCGAATTCGGCATGGAGAAGTCCAAGGTTCCCGGCGACGGCGTCGTCACCGGATGGGGCACCGTTAACGGCCGCAAGACCTTCGTCTTCGCCAAGGATTTTACCGTGTTCGGCGGCTCGCTGTCGGAAACGCATGCGCTGAAGATCACCAAGCTGCAGGATATGGCGATGAAGGCGAGGGCCCCGATCATCGGCCTCTATGACGCCGGCGGCGCGCGGATCCAGGAGGGCGTCGCGGCGCTGGCGGGCTATTCCTACGTGTTCCGCCGCAACGTCATCGCCTCCGGCGTGATCCCGCAGATTTCCGTCATCATGGGCCCCTGCGCCGGCGGTGACGTCTATTCGCCTGCCATGACCGACTTCATCTTCATGGTGAAGAACACGAGCTACATGTTCGTGACTGGTCCTGATGTGGTGAAGACCGTGACCAACGAAGTGGTGACCGCCGAGGAGCTCGGCGGCGCCTCGGTGCACGCGACGCGCTCCTCGATCGCCGACGGCGCGTTCGAGAACGACGTCGACGCGCTGTTGCAGATGCGTCGGCTGATCGACTTCCTGCCCTCGAACAACACCGACGGCGTGCCGGAATGGCCGAGCTTCGACGATATCGGCCGGGTCGACATGTCCCTGGACACGCTGATCCCCGATAATCCGAACAAGCCCTATGACATGATGGAATTGATCCTGAAGGTCGTTGACGAGGGCGACTTCTTCGAGATCTCCGAGACGTTCGCCAAGAACATCGTCACCGGATTCGGCCGCATCGCGGGCCGCACGGTGGGCTTTGTCGCCAACCAGCCGATGGTGCTCGCCGGCGTGCTCGACAGCGATGCGTCGCGCAAGGCCGCGCGCTTTGTTCGTTTTTGCGATGCCTTCAACATCCCGATCGTCACCTTCGTCGACGTGCCCGGCTTCCTGCCCGGCACCGCGCAGGAATATGGCGGCCTGATCAAGCACGGCGCAAAACTGTTGTTCGCCTATTCGCAATGCACGGTGCCGCTCGTCACCATCATCACCCGCAAGGCCTATGGCGGTGCCTTCGACGTCATGGCCTCGAAGGAGATCGGCGCTGACATGAACTATGCCTGGCCGACCGCGCAGATCGCGGTGATGGGCGCCAAGGGCGCGGTCGAGATCATCTTCCGCTCCGACATCGGCGATCCAGACAAGATCGCCGCCCGCACCAAGGAATACGAAGACCGCTTCCTCTCCCCCTTCATCGCCGCCGAGCGCGGCTATATCGACGACGTCATCATGCCGCATTCGACGCGGCGCCGGATCGCGCGGGCACTCGCGATGCTCAAGGACAAGAAGGTCGAGATCCCCGCAAAGAAGCACGACAATTTGCCGTTGTAGGGATGCCGTAGGGCGGGTTAGCGAAGCGTAACCCGCCATCCCTCCTTGCGGTTATGTTGCGGCGGATTACGCTTCGCTAGTCCGCCCTACAAATGTACGGAGGAAGCGACATGCCTACTGCGCTTTTCATCGTCCGTTCGACCGTTACCGACCCTGCGAAACGCGCCGCGTTTGACGCATGGTATTCGCGCGAGCATTTGCCGGATGCGCTGAAATCGTTCCGGGCGCAGAAGGCGTGGCGGCACTGGAGCGCGACGGATCCGTCGCAGCATCTGGCGACGTATCAGTTTGCCGACCAGACCTCGCTCGATCGCGCGGTCAATGGCGAGGAGATGAAGCGGCTGATCGCCGACTTCAACCGCGATTGGCCTGATGTCACGCGCACGCGCGAGGTGCTGGTGTTGGCGGAAGAGGTTGTGGCGTAACCTCAGCGCCGCGCG
>NZ_PSRR01000138.1 GCF_004296405.1 Bradyrhizobium sp. Leo170 | reverse complement strand
CCCGCCCCTCATTCGCGTGAGACGCGCGGAGTTAAATCACTGATTTGCCCGACGGCGGAAGCGGAATATTTTTCGCTGCACGTCTGGACAGACTTTCGGCTGATTTGCCCGTCGGGTTGATTTGTCGCACCGAAAGCATCCACATCGTCATTGCGAGCGCAGCGAAGCAATCCATAGCGCCGCTTGTGGAGACGTGGATTGCTTCGCTCCGCTCGCAATGACGGAGGCAGTCATTCCGGGGCGATGCGATAGCATCGAGCCCGGAATCCATTTCTCCGCTTGTGTCCGCCGTCCGATGGATTCCGGGCTCGCGCTTCGCGCGCCCCCAGGAATGACGGAGAGTGATGAGCCTGTGGCCCACCCCTCGAGACGCCGCTCGCGCTGCTCCTCGGGGTGAGAAGGCCGCACGCCGTCAATGCAAGCGCAGATCAATAGCAATACGCCACGCCATCGAGCACCGGGCAGCGCGCCCGCCGCGAGTCGCTTGGATTCTCCATCGGCACGACGCCGCTGCCTTTGCCGACGAACACGCCTGGCCCGACCCTGACCGAGGACGGGTTGCCGACGATCACGCTCGGATGCGGCGAGGTCAGGCTCGAGCGCGTGCCGTCGCTCCAGATGATGGTGTCGCCCGAAAGCATCCCGCGCCGCCCGTCGTCGCAGCTCACGTCCGTGCCCGCCTTGATGCAGCTTTGCGCCAGCGCCGGACCGGCGCCCATAGCCGCCGCCACGACCAGGCCGAGAATCGCAAATGTCCGCTTCACGCCGCCCTCCACCACTGATTTGCCTTGCAGTCGTCGGCACGGCAAGGATTCGGGTTCAACAGGCCGAACCCGCGCCCCGATCCCGACCGCCAACCCCGCCGAAAAGCCAAGCTGTTCCAAAAACTTAAGGAAATTTCCGCTTCCGCCCCCTCTCTCCCTTGCAAAATCCGCCCCATCCCTTCAAGAGAGGGCGCTTCCGGAGAGATGGCCGAGTGGCTTAAGGCGCACGCTTGGAAAGCGTGTGTGCGGGAAACCGTACCGTGGGTTCGAATCCCACTCTCTCCGCCACTTCGCCCCGAAATTTCGTACCTCGAAACGGAGACAGGCCCGAAAATTTCGGCCGTTTTCATACTTTTGTTCGTCCTGGAGAACGCCGACCGTACTAAAAATGAGCCGCGAATGGGGCTGGAGAACGCGTTTTTCTCCGAATCCTAGAACGCCGGAAATTGGTGCGGTACGGCATTTCGCGAAAAACAGGTCCCTCGTCGGGGCCCAGTTTTGAATCTCTTTCGCTCAACCAACTCAAAAATCCGCCGTCTGCGAGTTCGATACCTCCTTGCCCAGCTGTCCACTCCGGCCTTCAGTTTTGGCCCGACAAATGCGCAAATGGCCCGGAAACTGCGGGTTTCGCGTATTCGTTTCCGTCTCCGCACTCGCAATTCGCGTGGCCGGGAGCGTGAATTGCCGAAAGTCTCCGACTAGTTCCGCGAAAACTCCCGTTTTGGAGACTTAGGCCGGAGACTTTGGTTCGATCAGCCACTGCGTGGCGATCGACGCAGTCCGTTATCGGGCTGATAAGCTTTTTACAACTCGTCAGGGCTCATAAGCTGAAGGTCATAGGTTCAAATCCTATCCCCGCAACCAATCCCTTGCCGCGCCTCAATTGCCGCCTAAATAAAGGCCTTCCGCCGCGAATATTGCTCGCTCGCACAATAACGAATTCAGAAAATCGATTCCCGGGGGCGGGATGCCTTGACCGACACACTTGAACAAAAACCGGCCTCCACCGAACTGACCGGCGGCGCGGGGTTTACATATGAAGACACGGTCGTCGCCTATTACCTCGCGCATCTGCTCCGGCAAGAGCGCGCGGCAGGCCAGCCTGGCATTGTCACCAGCGTCGCTGTTCAGCGGCAAGGCCACGGCCATCCCATGGATGATGTTATCGTCGGTCTCGACCATGCCGGTACGAATAAATCGCTTGAGCTTCAGGTTAAGCGCTCCGTCACCATCAGCGGCGCCGATGAGAAATTCAAAGAGATCGTCGCGGCGGCTGTGAAGACGCAAGCTACCGCTACCTTCATCAAAAACTCGGACGCGAGTGGATTTGTCGTCGAGCATGTCACGGACTCGACCTTCCGCAGCCTTTCACGGGTGATCGCCAGAGCAAAAGCGAGCCCGGACGCCAAAGACTTCGAACAGTATTTCGCGCCGGGCGGCACGGCGGGTGCTGACGACAAGGGACTGCGCGAAGCGTTGTTGCCCCTTACTGGCGCGGCCAATCTGGAGGAGGAAGTCAACTTCTACCGGAATTTCGCCGCGCTCCATCTGGCTGGGCTGGAAGATGGCGGTGCGCTCCGCCTTGAGATCGTCAATCGTCTGCAAGAAATCGTCGCGGATAATGTCGACGGTCAGGACATCCTTCTTTTCGATCGCCTCTGCCGCATCGCGCGCGAAGGCGCGGCGAACGCCGCCAAATGGACGCGTTCGTCCCTGCTCGCCCAACTGAAGGGCTCGGTGCGACTGAAAATTACACCGAACTTCAGCGACGACATCAAACGGCTGAATGCCGCCTCGCTCGATGCGCTCAACGATGTGTCCGAAACGGTCGATGACGTTCATGTCGCGCGCGACGGTTTGCAGGAGAAAGTCGCGAAGCAGCTGGAGAAGCATCGGGTTGTTTCCATCGGCGGCCTGCCGGGTTGCGGCAAATCTGCCGTTCTGAAGCACTTCGGAGCCAACGCCGCGAAGTCGGGCCCGATCCTCTTTCTCAAGAATGACCGGCTACTTGGAACGAGCTGGACGACTTTCGCGACAGCGCTCGGTGTGCGCCACGCCAGAGCGTCCGATCTTCTCGCCGAAATCGGGGCTTCAGGTACGCCCATCCTTTTTATCGATGGTATCGATCGTATCCGGCCAGATCAGCAACACATCATCACCGATCTCCTCCGCGCCATGGAGGCCGACCCAAACCTCCAGCACTGGAAGGTTCTCGCGAGTTCGCGCGATCAAGGTCTCGAAGCCTACCGGAATTGGTTTCCCCGGCAGTTTTACACCGCGAACGGCATGGGCAGCGTTTCGGTGAAGGGGTTCTCCGAAGACGAGGCGGAACGACTAGCTAAATCGAAGCCCAATCTGCGCCGCCTTCTGTTCAGTCCCAGCCAAGCCGTGGAGCAGATCGCGCGTCGTCCGTTTTTTGCGTCCGTGCTTGCCAAAGCCATTCCGCAAGACGCCGAACCGAAAACCGAAGCCGATCTGATCAACGCGTGGTGGCTGCGCGCCGGACATGACGCCATGGCCGAAACGGTGCCGCAACGCCAGCGCGCGCTCATCGACCTTGCTGAAAAAGGCGTGCGTAATCTCGGCAAGGAGATCTTGGTCCGCAATCTCAAGCCGGAGACCGTCGCTCAACTGACTGCGTTGGAGGCAGATAACATCATTCGTCTTGCGCGCGCAGGCGCGATGGTTTCATTCACGCACGACATCTTCTTTGAGTGGGTCTTCTTCCGGCTGCTCATCGAGCTCGGCGACACATGGCCTTCGGCGCTTTCCGCCGCCGGCGAACCGCCATTGCTTGGTCGCGTGGTGGGTTTGCTGGCTCAAGACGCGCTCACCGAACCCGGACGTTGGACCGCCGGATTGGCCCAGCTGGAAAGCTCTTCTTTGCGCGCCCAGTGGAAGCGCGAATGGCTCACGGCGCCACCCTTCACGAACACATTCGAGAAGGCCATCGACGAGTTCACGCAGCGTGTCGAGGCCGAGAACTTCGCTTTGTGCGAAAAGCTGTTCGTGTGGTTTCAGGCGCAGCACACCGTGCCGAGCCCCATCATCATGCAAGGGGCGATCAAGATTGAAGGCATGGACTCCATTCGCTTGGCCGATCTACTTGGATGGCCTTCGGACGGTGAAGCATGGGGACGCCTTATTGACTGGATCATCACGCGTTATGACAGGCTCCCACCGCGTCTTGTCCCGCAAGCGCTCGAGGTTTTAGGGGTTTGGCAGAACGCGCTATCGGACATTAAGAACAAACGCTCGAAGGACATTCTGGCGACGTGCAGTTCGTGGCTCGTCGATCTCGAAGCGAAAATCTACGCCGAGGGCTATGCGCGCCCGCGCGGCAAATGGGACGTCCTCGGCCACGAAGCGCAGAAGAGTCTCGCCACCGGGTTGCGTAACATGCTTCTCCGATCGGCCCGAAGTTATCCCGAGTTCGCGGTCGCGCTTTTTGAACGCGCCGCCAACAATGAGCACATGCTGCGGCCCGCATTCGACGATCTGATGGGCTTTACGCCGGTCATGGCGGAAGTTGCGCCGGAGGCGGTTGAAAAGGTCGCTGAAGCCAAGCTCTTGCAAGAATTGCCGCAGGACGAGTGTGACCGGCTCCGACGCGAAGAAGCTGAACACGCAAAGTGGCGCGAAGAGATCGGGGCAATTCCGGAGGAGAAGCGCACGCGCGATCAACAGATGGCGTTGTCGTCGGTCCACTTTCCGACGAGCATGTCCGAGTTCCGATTGGATGACGTCGGCCTCGACGCCCACAATCATTATTTCCACCCTTCATCGGCGCTGCACGAACCGTTCGCCAGCCTGCTCGCGAAGAGTCCCGCCGTTGGCCTTCGCTTCATCAAGAAACTTACGAACCACGCGACCACCGGCTGGCGTCAAATCCATAAACTCGGCCGCCGCGAACACGGCACTCCGATTCCTATCGTCCTGGACTTCCCGTGGGGCAAGCAGGAGTTCTGGGGTGACTGGCACGTCTTCGGCTGGGGCCTTGGTATGCTGGGCTCCGAATTGCTCCAGTGTGCCTATCTGTCGCTCGCCTATTGGGCCTTCAAGGAGATCGAGAAAGGCCGCTCCACCAGCGACGTGATCAAGGAAATCCTCGAAGGCAGCGAGTGCTATGCCACGCTGGGCCTTTGCCTGCGTCTTGCCATCGAGACGTTCGAGGTTTCTGAAACGACGCTGCCCATCGTCACGTGCCAGCGCTTGTGGGAGCATGATATGGCGCGGCTCATTCAAGAGCCGCAGAAGGATGTCGACCTTTTCGGGTTCGGTTTCCTCACGAAATTGACGGGTGAAAAAGCGAAGGCGAAAGCGTTCCTCGAAAGCCGCGAATACCGCAAACACGATGTGCGTGAACTGGCGATGCATTTTGCCATCAGCAGCGACACGAGCCTGCGGGATCGCTTCAAGAAGGCGCTGGCGGCGTTCCCGGCAAACCTACCGTTCGAGCTCGAAGAAGAACGCGAACACCCGAAGCTGGCGCAGCAATTGAAGGAGAAGGCCGAGCTTTGGTCCGGCCTTGGCGATATCGAGAATTATCGGCGCTACGAGATGCAAGGCGATCAAGTCGCCATCGGCTATGAGCCGCCGAAACCGCTGCCCGAAGCCACGCAACAGAAGGCCGCCAAGGCCTCAGAGTCCTTGGGCCAAACGCGTGTGCTGAATTGGGCCATGAAATCCTTGAATGAAGGCAAGCCTGCCGAGGGCTGGTCGTTAGATAAGGCAATCGAATACGCCAAGAAGCACGACCGCAATGACCTCTTCGATGAGCGCGCCGATGTCGGGCCCCACGCGGTCCAAAGCGGCGTCTCCGCTATCGCCGCGTGCGTTATCCGATATGCCGATAAAGATTCGGCGGATCGGCCATGGGCGTGGAATGTGATGGACCGCGTTCTGAAGATGCGCGAGCCCGGGGATTATGGGGGGTCGAAGATTCCGTGGCATCCGTCCTTTCATCTTATTTCCGCGCTATTCCACGACCGCAAGAGTACCGCGCCCCGTTCGGAGGCGTCAGCCAGCCTCATTGAGCTTGCGAGCCATACGAACGAAGATGTGCAGCTCATGGCTTTCCAAGCCCTCTTTTTGGACCCGGACCCGCATGTGAAGTGGGTAGCGGCGCACTTCGCGTTCGACCTCGCGCATTACATCGATCCCATTCAGAACGAAACGACCTTTGAGCGCGATGACACGGAAGATCGCGACGCACGCAAGGCAGCTGTGGCGAAAGCGTTGAATGCCCTTGGTGTTGAAGCCGAGACGGGCTTCGAGCCGTTACCGCCGGCATGGGTGAAGGCACCGAAGCGCAACAGACGTGAAGGGGATTATTGGACCGACCCAAAGCGTTCGTTTGACGGGCAATATGCCGCCAAGCTCTTCGCGCACTTTCCGCTTGAAGAGTGGTGCCGGTCAGATGTTTACCGCGTGAAAATCGGACCGCTCCTCGTCGATCTTGCGCGCTGGACGGCCGACCGGCTGATGCCATCGTGGGACGATAAGAAGCGCCGCGACAAACAAACGAATTTGTTCGAATGGGACCACGCCTTAGGCACCATGTTCGCCCGCGTCTTACCGTTTTTCGATCTGCAATGGATTCGCGAGCACTTTCTTAAGCCGTTCTCGCAGGACGACGAAGAGGCGTTGCGCGTGCTTGCAGAGTTCGCGGACAGCACTGTCAGACGGCATGTCTTGGATGCCAAAGACGTCCCCGCCAATGCACTGCCTGTCCTCCACGACTGTGTGCAGCGCGTGATCGACGACAGAACGTTCAGCCCGAACGGTTACCGTGCGGGGGAAGTGCACGGCTATGACATGCCGATTCTCATCAAGGCGCTCCTGTTTGTGAACGTCGAAGCCGAATGTCCGGGCGCAGCGCGGTTCGTCAACGGCGATTGGAGTGAGATAGCGGTCATCATCCCGCTCGTCACGAAGCTCATGAAAGCGACCGGCTGGTCAACCTTCGTCATGCAAAACTACCTGACCCTGTGCGAGAAAGCCGGGGCATCATACGCCCTTGATGCGTTTATCGATCAGTCCGGGGCGGCATTGGACTCTATCGAATACGCAAAAGGCAGTTGGGTCGGGACATCACTGCCTGCGCGGCTCGCGGCAATCATCCAGCGCCTCGCAGAAGCGAATTACCCCCTCGAAGTTAACCGTGCACGCGGCCTCTTAAGGCTTCTCGACGCGCTGATCGACCTTGGCGACCGGCGTAGCGCGGCGCTTGAACAAGATGAGGCATTTCGTCGTGTCCAAGGGTCCGTTCGTTGAGCCGCGTATCCTTAGGCGCGGTCATCCAAAAGTACGATGACAGTGTCCTATTATATATCAAAATTTTTTGCAGAAGATAATGCCTAGAGTCCGGACAGAGGTAGCTTAAGTCCGCAGCTCTGGATCTCCTGAATGGTGCGCGTCGCTCGTCTCGCCCGGCCTGTTCAGGTGGGGCGGCGACTTCATGACGGCGCTTTACTATAAGGGTACGGGGCGCATCCCGTGGCGGAAGACATCCACGCAGGGCGAGTTCACCGCCTGTTATATTCGCGTCAGCTTCTACCGCGAAGTGGGAGGCTAACAGCTCGTCACCAGCGCGACGCAAATGTTCGATGAACATGGGCGCGGCTTTATCTTGAAGAAAAAGCGTGCCGAGGAGAGCCGGGAACGGCATCCTACATGACGAAGGAGGATGCGCACGAATTGATTTCTGGGGCGCTTGCTGCTTACAAAAAGCATCATCAAAACTTTCCCGCGCGTGTCATCGTTCTCAAGACTTCGCGGTTTCGCGACAAGGAAGCCGAAGGCATTTTGGCAGCGATCGAAGAAGCCGGAGCCGAGCTGCGGGATCTGGTTTGGGTTCAAGAGTCGTATTCGGTCAAAGTGCTGCGTGATGGCAATTATCCCGTGATGCGTGGCACCTTCGTCGAGTTGGACGGCAAGGGTTTGCTCTACACAAACGGCAGCATCCCCTATTACGGCACGTATCCCGGACTTTACGATCCGCGGCCACTGCTCTTATGTCCTTATAAGGGTCACGACAGCACCATCGCGCAGATAGCGGCTGAAGTCTTGGCGCTGACCAAGGTGAATTGGAATTCAAACCCAAATGAACCAGAAGCTGGCCATTCCCATTCGTGCTGCGAGGGCGGGCGGCGAAGTTCATAATATGCGACCGACCGAACAAATAGTTCTGACTATGCACGTTATATCTAGCGATTGGACTGCGGGCCGGTGGGATGGCCCTTCCAACATTCGATGGGCGAACCGGGACCGAGCACCCCCGGCAGCACGCGGGGCCTAAGCCTATGTGCGAAACATCGCTTCTTGCTCGCGCCACTCGATAGGGATGGACTTCAGCAGCTGCGCGAGGTCCAGCCCTTCTGGCTGTGAGCCATTCAGGATAGCTTCAGTGAGCGTGGGCGATAGCAGTGTTAGCCGTAGCACCCGGCAGAGATAAGACTCGTTGATCTTCTCTGCTTTGGCTAGCTCGCGCACCGAGGCAAATAGATTTGACTCGAGCATGTTGCGCCATCGATGCGCGCGCACCAGAGCCTTCACAAGCGTATTGTCAACCCGGGGTGGCGGAGGCGACCAGGTCGGCGCCGCTGCCGGGGTGACGACGCGCTTGCGGCCGCCCTGGCGACGGAATGAAATCGGGATGCTGACGACCATCGTCCGGCCGTCGCGGCTCAGTTTCGGCCTTCCAAGCGGCCCAAGGGTGATAGTGGTCGGTCGGTTCATTCGGCGGCTTCTTGAAAGGTCGGTTGCGTCCCCAGCTCCGCGGCCAGGGAGGTCAGCCCTAAAATGTTCAGGGTGATGTCAAGCCGCTCTGGGCCGAGATCGACGCGGTTGACGAGCAGCTCGACAATGCGGGCCTGTTCTGCCGGAAATAGCTCGTCCCAAAGCTCGTCAAACCCGAGAAGGGCGTTGCGCACTTCAGTTTCGCTGATGTCCTTGCGCTGCTTGCGAGCTGCGCGCCAGGTCTGGACGATGATTTCGGGCATCTTGAGAAGCCCGCGAACCTGGTCCATGACGATGCGCTCGAGTTCGGCGGCCGGCGCAAGCGGGACGGGACAGTCGGATCTCCCCCGCTTCATCGCACTCTGGCTAATATAATACCGGTACAGCCGCCCCGATTTCCGGGTGTGGGTCGGGGACATGGCGGCGCCGTCGGGACCAAAAAGCAGGCCTTTCAAGAGCGCCGGAGTTTGCGCGCGGGTGTTGTTTGCTCGCTTGCGCGGGCTTTCCTTCAGAATGGCGTGGACCTGGTCCCAGAGCTTACGGTCGATGATGGGCTCATGTTCGCCGGGGTAGGACGTTCCCTTGTGGACGGCGTCGCCGATATAGACGCGATTGTTGAGCATCTTGTAGAGCACGCCCTTATCCAGGAGGTGCCCATAGCGGTTCGTCTCGCCGGCGGCGACCAGCTCACGTGCCAACCGGGTCGCGGACTTCAGCTGGACGAACCGCCGAAAGATCGCCCTGACGCGTTCCGCGTCCCGTTCGTGGATGATCAGCTTGCGCTCACGAACCTCATAGCCGAGCGGAGTCCAGCCGCCCATCCATTTGCCGCGCTTGCGCGAGGCTGCGACCTTGTCGCGGATGCGCTCGCCAATCAGCTCACGCTCAAACTGCGCGAAGGTCACCAGGATGTTGAGGGCCATGCGTCCCATGGCATCTTTGGTGTTGAAAGACTGGGTGACGGAAACGAAGGTAACGCCGTGGCGCTCGAACAGCTCGACGAGATTGAGAAAGTCGAGCATCGAGCGGGAAAGCCGATCAATTTTATAGACGACGATCACGTCGATCTTGCCGGCTTTGACGTCAGCCAGAAGCCGCTTCAATGCCGGCCGTTCCAGTGTGCCCCCTGAAAAACCCCCGTCATCGTAGCGATCTGAGACCGGAGACCAGCCTTCGGCTCTCTGGCTGACAACGTAGGCCTCGCAAGATTCCCGCTGCGCATCCAGCGAGTTGAAATCCATGTCGAGGCCTTCCTCGCTGGACTTGCGTGTATAGATGGCGCACCGGAGCTTCCTGACTGCCGGGATGCGGGCCGAAGAGCCGTTCTCGAAAGGACTGGCGAAGCCTTTGTCGGCCTTCTTTGGCCGGCTACGGGAGGTCATTTCCGGTCCTATGAACTCTTCAGGCCGAAGAAGACCCAGCCATTCCATTTTGTCCCGGTGATCTGCCGTGCCACCGAAGACAGTGACTTATAGGGACGGCCAAGGTATTCGAAATCGTCGTGCCTGACGGTGACGCAGTGCTCCACGCCTTCCCACTCCCGTATCAACTTGGTGCCGGCAACAGGGCGCAGGATCGGCCGAGCCTTGCGATCCGCCGGCTTTTGGTCTGCGTACTGCTTGGCCATCGCCTTCAGCCGCTCCTGGGTCTCCCGGCTCAACCCGCCATAGGCCAACTCCTGGATCCGATAGGCTAGCCGGTTCTCCAGGAATCGGCGGTTGTAGGCGGGGGGCTCGGTGTCAAAGAGCTCTCGCCAACGGGTTTTCAAAGCGGTAATGGGGGCGCCTTTCAGGGCCGCCAGTTGCGACAAAACGGTCTCTTTCATGGAGCGAAGTCCTGGTTCGTGGCGGCGACATCACCCTCAGACAGGCTCCTACAGTCGAGCGGAGAATTCGCTTTGCCGTGCAAGATTTGACTGGACTTCCGCTCCAAAACACGCAGGAAGCCGGCCGCCAAAATGTCGGCAATTTCAACGATCGCCTGGTCGCCGTGCGAGGAGTTTCCCCCAGGGTAGCGTTTTCCAGTGATCCACGAATCGGTTTCTATTGCCATGCTCAGGACTGAAGCCGATCCGGACGATTTGTCCGGCGCTCAACCTGGCTGCTCGTCAACCGAGGTTGACCGCAGGGTTCATCGGGAGAGGCAAGTGAGAAAGCGGTGGACGTTCGAAACATCTGCGCATGCAGCGTGTGCGCGGGGGCCGCTGCGAGCGCTTGAGGAAGCTGTCGCGCTGCTCGCACCGTTTAAGCATCGTCCCAAAAAGCGGCCGGGCCTTGATTCGAGTGAACTGCTTTCAATGGATCCAGAGACGTTAGCCAGGGCTTCCGTGGAAGGTTTGGCCGAGTATCTGAACTCGTTGCTGAACCGCGCGCATCTCGCGCCAAGAAGCAAAGAAATCAAGGCTAACCTGAAGCGACTTCGCGGCAAACTGCTAGATATCTGCGGTGAACTCGCTTCGCTCGACGACTGGTCACGGCTGCACCTTCAGAGCTCATCGGAACCACCGTTTGACCTCGAATTGCTACCCCCAGTCGCAGGGCTCGGTCGAGGAGGGTTCGCTGAGGGCGCTGCGCAAATAGCGAGTAGAATCGATAGTGTACTGTTGACCCTGCCTGCCGACCGTGGTGGACGACAGAATCATGATGAACACTTTTTAGGGACCGCAAAAACAAGATTCGTTCGAGAAGCTTTTGATCTATTTGATTCATATCATCCGCGGAGCGCAAGCTCGACTGAGGGAGCACCCTTCCATACGTTCATTCATAGGGTCTATGAATACGCGACAGGCGAACATGACGAGGATCGCGCGGCCCTCTCCCATAAGATCCGTTCTCTCATAACAGCGCTCCATCAATACCAAATGGCAGATGAGCGATTTTGGGCTATCGAAATGAAAATCAGCGGCCTCGCAATCGATGACCCAGAGTGCGCTAAACTTCGCGGGCGACAGCGCGAGTTTAGCAAGCAAAAACAAGCGCTTGGATCTATATTCGTGCCTGCCCTGGGACGTGTAGAAAAACGTCAACCTCGGAAGAAGAATAGGGGGTAGACAGCAAGCCTGAATCATCAAGTTAGCTCAAGCTACCAGCCGTTGTCCTCGAGGAGAGCGGTTGATGTCCGCAGTAGACAGTGAATCATTGCATACGACGGAGCGGGGTCGCCTCGCCGTATTAGGTAATTTCTCTTCATCGCTCTCCCCGGAATGTGCGCGCTATCGGTTCTCGCGACGCTCTGACGCTCGTGACTGCGCAGTTCCTCGAGCGTCGCAATGAAAGGGCTATCTGCAAAGCGGTCGCACAAGCCGGCGACGACGTCGCGCTTCGTGCAAAGCCGATTCAAGCCCCTGGAGCGTTCGGTCTACATCGGACGCGGGAGCCTCCGACTATACGTGCGCATCGCCGGGGAGCAACGTAAGGCCCACGAGGTGGGTCAGCGGCGCATCGGCAGGTTCAGTAAACGCACTGCCGCGCTGGCCACGATGGCCGACAGCGCGCAATGACCTCCTATATCCCACGCGCGCCTGATTTCGCCGCGAGCATTGAGCGGCTGAAAGCTCGTCCATGGAATGAGTCCATCGTCCAGGCGTATGAACAGGGCTCGATAGCCACGAAACCGGCGGCGCCCCCTGCAGCTTCCCCGAAGCCACTAAAAGCCTCTCGTTTAGTTCCGCGGCAACGGCCGCGGTCACCCAATCGCCAAGCTTCGCGAGATCGACGGCGGCGGCTCGGTGGGTCCAGCGCTCTGCCCGATACGCTTCGGCATTGTTATACCGAAGGACAGCGGGCTGTTCTTTGCATCATCGCAGGCGAGATCAAGCACCACGGCGTATGCGATTTGCCGATCGACAAAATAGCCGCGCTTGCCGGCGTCTGCCGGACCACCGTCCAAACCACTTTGCATGAAGGCCGCCGGCTGTTCCATCTCAAGGTCACCGAGCGTCCGATGCGAGGCCGCAAGAGCCTCACCAATCTGGTGGAAATTATCTCGACGGAATGGCGAGCCTGGATTTCACGCGCACCGTCAGACCATCGCCCGAGAGGGTCCAATTCTGTGAAAATGGCGAGCACCACGAAGAACACAGAAAGAAGAAAGGAAGAGGCTTTCCGAGTAACTCGTGGCGATTGCTATCAAGAAAACGAGCCCCAAACTCGGGGGCTTGCACAGAGAAGGATTGGAAATGCCAACGCGTGCACCGCGTTCAGGGTCGACCAGCGTCCCAAGCGCGAATAGACCAACGCGAGAGACGCGTCTCCGGGGCGAAGCGCCCAGAATGTACGTCTCTGGGATGTGTTGTTGATCCGGCCCTCGGTTGACGGACATCGGCCTCCTCTATGGCGGATTGCTTGTGGGTCCTTCCAGCAGCTTAGCGTATCGCGAGTAGTTCGCATCCCGGCATCTCGGTAGCTGGAGGTTCGAAAAGTTAGGTTGACAGAGTTGACATGGTTGACAGTGATGGTTGACAAGCCGAAGCAGAGTCCACGCAAGTGCGTGGGAGCTTGCGTTTGGCCTAAGCTAAACTTCGCAAATTGCGAATATTGCTGCCCAAAGCAGTTGGAGGCGTGCAGGGGGCTGGTCGTCCAGCCTGCTGATCATCATTTCTCTGGCATTTGCAAACCACGGGCTCGCATTGCGATAAACGCGTGAGAGCTGTCGCACGTTGCCGCTCAGCGATAAGGCGGCAGCTTACGCCTTCGCCCGCGTTGACGAGTATTGTTCCCATGCGCCGCTTAGAGCTTGCTTTTCACCCGACTCTTCAACCCCATTGAGGCAGGATGGTTTTGTTGATGCGGCGGGAAAGGCGCAAATGAGCACCAAGGTGCGCGAATTTATCGATTTTTGGATCGAGAATAGCATCCACGCTTTCGATCGAATTGGTGCGGGCGGTGCCTCTCAAGACGTAGCGGAACTGGCGCGGCGCTGCATCCAAATGGCAAGGGACCAGGGCATCTCGGAACGGGCCATCAACGCCGAAATCGGCAACCTTGCGGAATACATCGCTCGGGAACTTGCGGCCGCAAACAAAGCCGAAACCACGCGGCGGCAGCACGAGAAGGGCGGCAGATCAGAGGGATAAGCACGCTTCGGCGATCCGATGGCTTGCCGCTATGCCAATCTGACCCTTGCCCCCTTGGAACGAAGCCATTCGGCTGGCGTCGCTTGTTTAGCTGCTCCTGCGTTCGCTGAAACCTGTACCGATTCCCGTTATGGATACGGCGGAAGCCCGAACCGCATCTGGCGAACGGATGAATCCAAGCGACATGACCGCAGCGCACCGTTCCAGACTGTTCGGCTCTCAAGTGACGGTCACCTCACGTTCGACCCGCCGAAGCGTTACAGTTCGAATAAATGGATGGGACTGCAGTAGTTTCTCTCCACTGAAGCAGAAATGAGCACGAGTGGCTTCGGGTTGGTGCTCGCTCAACAGCTGATCACTTTGACCGGTGTCCGACCGACACTGGAAGTACCAAGGTCCGCGGTCAGATGCAAAGCGATCGAGCTCTGGATAGACCTAGTGTTGGCTTCTTACCCGATGCCGACCTTAGCTCTCCCGTCCGAGGCTAAGTGTTGCGTAACTGATCGATCAGTGCGCGTGCTCTCTTTAGATCATTGGTCGCGAAACCTTCACTGAATTTGTTGTAGACCGATGATAGAAGCTGTTCCGCCGCGGCAGGCTTGTCCCGACCACGCCACAACTCAGCTAAACTCATCGCCGTGCGCAATTGCCAAGACGGCGTTTGCTGCCGGCGCGCTGAATCGATTGACTGCAAGAAGTGCCCCTCAGCCTCTGTGGCAGCCGCAGGGTGGCGGGTCCGAAGAATGAGCTCGCCCTTGACGCGCAGAATTTCGGCAAAACACCATCGCTCCTGATTCCGCTGGGATCGCGTGAGAGCCTCTTCGATTGCAGCAAGTCCTTGTGCGACTTGCCCGCTACGAGCTAAGCCTTCCGCGAAGGCCACGAGAAATGCAGTGAGGTACTGGGCAAAGCCCGCCTTGCGAAGGTCATCAACAGCGGCGCCGAGAAGCCGCAATCCAGCGTCTACATCGGCGCGCTGGATGAGCAGCTGGCCTCTAAAACACTTGCCGTAGATAAGCCAAACCTCCACTGCGTGCCGATCGGCGCGGTCGATGAGCATTGTCGTGTACCTTTCCGCAGCCGGCAAATCGCCGGCCAAAAAGGCGACCGGGCACGCGGATTGGGCGAGAGCGTTGCATAGGGAAAGCGTGTGATCGATGGACAATGCGTGTTCGATGCTATCCTTGACCGTACGCATCGCTTGATCGGCGAATCCCTGCAGCCAGAGAACTCGGGCCATCGTGATATTTGCCGTTGTGCTTTGCTCGAACTGAAAGCGGACCACATCTGAGTGGTGATCACGGGTGATGTAGTGAGAGAGCATGGGCTCGATGTGCTGCCGCGCACCTATCTGGTCCCCCAGGAAATGTAACGATGCGCCTACCATTCGATCGCCGACAGGCAGGTCAGCGCGATCGGCCTCCGTCGCGGCATGGTTACGAAACTTGCTTGCAAGCTCGAGCGCCGCGGGGAAATCGCCGCTGTTTAAGCGTCCGGCCCACAGACCCCAGAGCGAACGCAGTGAATAGTCGGTATCACCGAACCTTTCGGCGAGTTCGAGCGCAATGGTCCACGCGAAGCCAGTATCCTGCACAGATGCTGTTAAAAAAAATCTCGACCAATCCAGCGCGGCGTATAGCTGCATCTTGCGGCGTTCGTCTTCGGTCGATCTAGGCTGGAAAGCGGCGAGTGCCTGTTCGACGCGTCCGCGACACTCGCTTATCAGCGACAATCGAAACCACATAGGCGCTGCGGAGACGGTAAGAGCCACGCCGACCGCCGCGTCGCCTTTCGGCGAAAAAGCCCAGTCCAGGGCCGCACGTAGATCGTCGATGTGACGAGCATGCGTGGCCAGCCACTCGTCAGTCCGCTGCGATGTCCATTCTGCCCCCGCTTGCTCGAATAAATCCCTCTGATGCTCGGCATGACGGCGTACATATTGCTCGAGCTCGTCACTTTCGGCGAGCTTCTGCGCCGCGTATACGCGCAGCGTGTCCGACAATCGATATTGCACAACAGCGCCACCAACGTCTGCCGCCACGAGCGACTTCGCGACCAAATTGGCCAGATCATTCGGCACGTCGGAATTTGCAACCGAAGCCACTGCGCTTGCAGACTCCAACGTGAAGGCGCCGCGAAAGACCGACAGGCGGCGCAACAGTGCACGTTCGACTTCGGGCAGAAACTCGTAACTCCAGTCAAGCGCAGAAGTTAGCGTTCGATGTCGTGGCCGCACGGAACGCTTACCGTAGTTCAGGAGGTTAAGTTGACTGCTTAGCAGCGACGACAGTTGTCGAACACCAAAGGCCTCAACACGACTCGCAGCCAGCTCGATAGCAAGCGGCAGCCCTCCGAGCTTTCGACAGATTTCGGCAACGGCAGGCGCCTCAGCCTCTTCCAGCTCGAAACCTTCAAGCATCGCTGCCGCTCGCTCGACGAACAATTGGATCGACGGAAATGAAAGAGCGTCCGAAGCTGTTATCCTCGATGGATTGGGCGGAACCCCGAGAGGCGGTAAGCGGTGCAATTGCTCGCCTTGCGCACGCAGCGGTTCCCGGCTGGTCGCCAAGATATGCACCTGCGGCGCGGCAGCCAAGATCTGCTCCGCCAATGCAGCTACTGCTCCGACCACGTGATCACATGTATCGAGCACGATCAGCATCCGTCTAATCCGCAGGTGCGCGACAAGCTCTGGGATCGGGTTCTCTGAATGCGTCTCAAGCCCCAGTGCGGAAGCGAGTGCACCTGCAACAAAATGCTCATCGTTAAGCGGTGCGAGATCAACAAACCAAATTCCGTGTTCATACGTCCCGATGACTGCCTCTGCGACGGTGAGGGCAACCGTTGTTTTGCCAACGCCGCCTTCCCCTACAATGGTGATTAACCGTTGTCGCGGAAACCGATCCAGCAGCGCACTGATGGTATCGCCTCGGCCCAGCGCTCGCGTATGTAGACTTGGCAGATTGTGCTTGCGATCAACCGCGGCGCTCGGTGGTGTTATCGGCTTTACTGCAGAGGAAAATTCGACTGGTGCTACGAAGGTATAGCCGCGTCCCTGAACAGTGGCCAAATAGCGCCGTCCTGGCTGTCCGTCACCAAGCGCTCTTCTGAGGGAGCAGATATGAAACTTAAGGCTATTTTCGTCGACCGTCGTGTCAGGCCAGACCCGGTCCATCAATTCATTCTTGCTAACCAGTTCACCGGAGCGCTCGGTAAGCGCGATCAATATTTCCAAGGCCCGGCCGCCGAGACGAACCGGGTTTTCATCCTCCATCAACAGCATCTGCCCCGGAAAGAGGCGAAATGGACCAAATGATGCTATGCGATCAGCGGAGGTCACGAGCTCCCTTCCATTTTCCTAGTCGCGCCTGACCCGCGTTTAGCTGCGATTATTTCTCCTTCGCCTACAGAATCTGCAACTCGATCTCCGTTCCGCACGATCCCAGATTCGAGCTAGTTACGCCGGACCGCGCAGCGAAACAAACGTGTATAGATTGGCGCTCTGCGGGCGGTGAGCGCCCCGATTCAATCAAATTTTCCGGTGCGTGTCAGCGGGCTAGGTATTCGGAAGTCCCCAATTGTCAGTGGGGGGAACTCGCGCATCCCACCCTACTTCGCACGCAAGGAATCGGAATTAAATACAAAAAAAGCCACTGGCGGTCAGCGCCTAGCCGAGTTTCCACGACAGCACAGCGAGATCAAACCCTGTTCGAAAACCTATTCATCGCGCTCATCATCTGGATTCGCGGATCCACATCTCGCAGATAAATTGTCTTCCGTAAGAACTCGATCTCAGCTGTTTGACTGGCCTCGTCCACGTCAATATGCCAAGACCGCGGCCTTCCATCGCAGCCGTCGCTCCAGCGATAGCCCCGCTTCTTGAGCGTGTCCTTCAGCTCAAACGGAGATTGTTCTGCCCAAATACGAATAGTCTTGCGGCGAGCTCGCTCAAGCAGGAGTGCGAAGGCGGATCGATTCAGTTTCGGGACGTCCGACGATAGGATCTCTATCAATGCTCTACAGTCGTCGATGGCTCGATGCGCCTGATGGAAGAGACCAACGCCGGCCAATAGATAACCTAGGCGAGACCCGTGGAATCCGTGCTTTCGCCACTCGACCTCCGTCGCTGAACAAGCCCAGGGCTTCCTCTCGAACTGGGGCCAATATCGCTCCGCAAACTTTCGGTCGAGGTTCGCATTGTGGGCTATGACCAGAACTGCGTCCGAGACGAAGGACGCAACGACATCGGGATCGATACGATGGCCCGATACCATCTCATCGGTAATGCCCGTGAGCTCGGTAATCTCTTCCGGTATCGGAATTGACGGCTCGTTGAAGGCAGAAAAGACCTCCGTAATGGCCGCTATTCTATCGTCCGGCAGATAGGTGAACTTGACCATGGCAAGTTCGATGATTTCGTCCCGCGCCGTGTTCAGTCCAGTAGTCTCGACGTCGAGCAGAATGCCAGTTCTCGTAGCTTGCCCATTGCATATTGCAAACTCATCTCTTGGGATAAGCTTGCGAAGAACGCGATAATCGGAAGATTGGGCTAGTATCTCGGCCATTTTTGCGAGATTGATATTCTCTAAGGACATAGGATCAACCGTTGAATTACGCAGAAGCACGGGCTCAGACCGCTCTAGTTACCGCGTATTATTCTAGCCCGATCGCGGACGTTGTCGATCAGGCCTCCGAAGCGATCCTGGGACATCTCGCCAAGCGAAACCCGTTCGCATTGGATGCGCTGCAGCGTAACGCGTGGCTAGGCCAGATCGATATCGTTCGACGCCAACTCCGGGGCCTCAACGGTTGGATCGCCTTTGAATTTGCTATCCCTCGTATGGGCAAGCGGGCTGACGTGGTGCTGGTTACTGCGGGGGTCGTCTTCGTCATCGAGTTCAAGGTGGGGTCGCGTCAATTCGATGCAGCGGCCTTCGATCAGGTGATGGATTACGCCCTCGACCTCAAGAACTTTCATGCCGGCAGCCACGATCGCCGAATAGTTCCGATCGTTGTTGCGACGATGGCCGATGAGTCTCCGTTCAAGTTGACGTGGGGATTAGACGGGGTGGCCGGCCCAATCGGCTCAAATGGTAACAACCTCGGAAAATTCGTCGCGGAGGTTGTCAGGCAAACACCGGGGCAGGGTGGCCTTGATGGCGAACAATGGTCCCGAACCGGATACAGGCCGACACCTACGATCATTGAAGCGGCGCAGGCGCTCTATCAAGGACACCGCGTGGAAAACATCACTCGGTCCGACGCCGGGGCAAAGAATCTGAGCGAGACAGCGGCCTGCCTCGCTGGGATTATTGAAGACGCCAAGGCGCACCAGTACAAGTCAATTTGCTTCGTGACTGGTGTGCCTGGTGCCGGAAAAACGTTGGCTGGTCTCAATTTGGTGACCCTTCGAACTAAGGCTCACGAAGAAGAGCACGCAGTGTTTCTTTCCGGCAATGGACCGCTTGTCGAGGTGCTGCGCGAAGCGCTCGCCCGCGACGAGTATGGAAGGCTAAAAGAGCGGGGTCAAAAGACCAAGAAAGCCGACGCCGCCCGGAAAGTGAACAGCTTTGTTCAGAACATCATGCACTTTCGGGACGGCAATCTGACGACCACAGAGCCTCCCATTGAGCGGGTAGCAGTATTTGACGAGGCACAGCGCGCTTGGGATAAGAATCACTTAGCGAAGTTCATGGGCCAGAAACGAGGCCAGTCTGATTTTCAGATGTCGGAGCCCGAATTCCTTGTTAGCGTGATGGATCGGCATGACGGCTGGTGCGTCATCATTTGCCTGGTTGGGGGAGGGCAGGAAATCAACGCCGGTGAGGCTGGCTTGACCGAGTGGTTTTCGGCGCTCAAGCGCAGTTTCCGTGGCTGGAAAGTCTACACTTCTACGAAGCTGGCGCACCGGGACTATCACTGGGGGCAGGATCTTGCGGCCGAGCTCGAGGGGCTCGACAGGCAATCCTTGTCGGCGCTCCACCTTGCTGTCTCGGTTCGATCGTTTCGTGCCGAAAAGTTGTCGGAGTTTGTTGGTGCATTGGTCGCAGGTGAGGCTGATGAGGCCGAGCAAATCTATCAGGCGATTAAGGCGTCATTTCCGATCGCGGTAACGCGAAGTCTAGTTCAGGCAAAGCAGTGGCTTCGCAATCGCGCGCGAGGCTCTGAACGGATTGGTCTGGTGGCGTCATCAGGTGCATCGCGCCTTAAGCCAGAGGGGATCAACGTCCAGGGG
>NZ_PSRR01000137.1 GCF_004296405.1 Bradyrhizobium sp. Leo170 | reverse complement strand
CGCGCGAGGGCTGGACAGACTTTTGCTGATTTGCCCGTCGGGTTGTTATGTCGCACCCAAGGCAACCCACATCGTCATTGCGAGCCAACGGGTCGCAATGACGGCGGTGGTTGAGGCGACGCCCGGCTACCCAATTCAATGTGCTGAGGACACCAATTTACGCGGTGAGGAATTAGCGGCCGCCGCGCGCTCTCACGGCACCATGCTGCTGTGGGCCAATTGCTTCGAGACGGGCCGTTCGCTGTGCGGCGAACCCAAGGCGGTCCAGATCGCGGCGGCGAGCGCCAGCGCGGTCAGGATGTAGGGGGCAGCATTCGGGCTTCTGTTTTTCATTCGTCTCATCCGGCGAGTGGGCGAGCGTGTGCCGAACAGATGTTCGCTGCATGAATACTTTGTCGGTATTAGGACGGCGCCCAAACTTAGCCACTAAAAAGTATTTGATTTGGGGTGACGGAATCGTCCATGCGATCACCCCATGACAGATTCATGACACGGGGACCTTGTGTGACTGCCCAACCGCCAAGACTTCACGAAAACAGCAAACGTCGCAAATCGGCCCAGGAAGCGGTGGCCCGTTCGCTCGAGCGCGAACTGGACTTTCTGGCCGAAGAGCGAAAAGAGCGTGCCCAGATGCTCGGATTGGATCCGACCTTGGTCGCGCCGAATCTCAGCAAGCCGGCTGAGTAGCGGACCGCTAGATCATGATTCGATTAGACGGAATTCGGATCATGATCTCATCTCTTTGTTTGAGCATGATCTTTTCGGAAAACCGGTTTCCACTTTTCCGGATCATGCTCTAGATGTCGGGTAGGCCGATCAACCGGCCCACCAGCCGGTTGACGATAGCAAACCGACGGACAACGAGACGGAACCCGCGAATTGCGGGTGGAACGTCGGCGATACAACCACCGGTTCCGCGGTCGCGACGAAGCCGCGCGCCCCGCGTCCGTCAGCCGCCGGATCTTGCGGAGGGAATGCGGCCTTCGGCCAGCGCGAACAATTTGTGCGGATCACGCAGCACGATGCGCTGGCGGCCACCTTCGACGAGGCCCTGCTGCTCCCATGCGCTCAAGATGCGGCTCACCGTATGCAGCGTGGTGCCGGTCATCTCCGCGACGTCCTGGCGGCTGATCGGAAAATCGATCTCGACGCCGGTCTCGATCCTGCGGCCGGCCTGCTTCGCGAGGCGAAGCAACGCATGCGCAACGCGCTGCTCGACCTGCTCGCTCGACATCTCGATGACACGGGCCTGCGTATCCTGCAGCCGGCTGCCGACCGTCTGCAGCGCGCTCGCCGCGAGGCTCGGGAATTTCGCGGTCAGGCGCGGCCACGCCGCTGACGGCCAGCACAGCGCGATGCTCTCGACCGCGGCGACCGCGGTCGCCGGATAATGCTTCAGCGCCAGCGCCTGCGCGACGCCGAAGATCTCGCCCGGCGAGACGTAGCGGACGGCGATCTGCTGTCCCTGCGGCGTGGTCTTCTCGACGCGGAGATGGCCGTGCAACAGCACGAAGAACGAATCGGCCTCCGCACCCTGGTGAAAAACCGCGCTGTCCTTCGGATACCGGACGGAGCGCGCTTCCCGCAGTACTTCGTCGAGCTCGGCGGGGCCAAGCCCGGCGAACAGCGCGACATCGGCCACGACCGATCGGTCCACGGGCGGCATGGTGCTCTCTTCGTACGAAACCAGTGGCGCGGAACCTAGAACCGGAGGCCCCGCGAGGCAACTAGGGGCCGAACCGGAGGGCCGTTGCCCACATTCCTCCGGAACGTTGTCCTGACGCAAATCGCGCAGGGTCTCGGAACGCTAAGGCTCAATACACCCACGCCGAGGCGGGAGAGTAGCAACAAGTCAACGAGCGGATGGCAGCCATGTCGATCCCAAGATTGCGCCAGTATCAGGGCCCGGCCGTGCTCTCCTACGGCTTCCGGCCGTTCTTCCTGCTCGGCTCGGCCTATGCCGGCGCGATGATCCTGATCTGGCTGCCGATGTACGAAGGCCATCTGGCCCTGACCACGGCATTCTCGCCGCGCGACTGGCATGTGCACGAGATGCTGTTCGGCTATGTCAGCGCCGTGATCGGCGGCTTCCTCCTGACCGCCGTGCCGAACTGGACGGGACGACTGCCGCTGCAAGGCAATTCGCTCGCAACGCTGGTCTCGACCTGGATCGCCGGCCGGATCGCGATCTTCCTCTCTGCTTCGATCGGATGGGCGGCCACCGCCGTGATCGATGTCGCGTTCCTCACACTGCTCGCGATGGCGGCGGCGCGCGAGATCGTGGCGGGACGCAAATGGAGCAACCTCCCGGTCGTGGCGATCGTTTCGCTGCTCTCGCTCGCCAATGTGGCCTTCCACATCGAGGCGCATCTCAACGGGCTCGCCGATTATTCGACGCGGTTTGCGATCGCACTGGTGATATCATGCTGGTCACGCTGATCGGCGGCCGCATCGTTCCGAGCTTCACGCGCAACTGGCTCGCACGCCAAACCGCCGGCCAGATGCCGGCGCCGTTCGGCCGCTTCGACAGCATCACGGTCGCGCTCGGCGGCATCGCGCTCTTGGCCTGGGTGGCGACGCCATCGGGCTGGCTTACCACGGCGCTGCTGTTGCCCGCCGGCGTCTTCCATCTGATCCGGCTGGGCCGCTGGGCCGGATACCGGACCCTGTCCGACCGCCTGGTGCTGATCCTGCACCTGGCCTACGCCTTCATACCGATGGGCTTCATCCTGACCGGACTGGCCGCGATCGACCTCGTTCCGGTCGGCGCCGGCATCCACGCCTGGACCGGCGGCGCCATCGGCGGGATGACGCTTGCGGTGATGACCCGCGCCACCCTCGGCCATACCGGCCGCGCGCTGCAGGCTTCCGCAGGCACACAGGTGATCTATGCCGCGATCGTCACTGCCGCGCTCGCGCGCATCTGCGCCTCGCTCGAACCGGCGCACATGATCCCGCTGCTGACGGTGGCGGGCGCCGCCTGGGTAATCGCCTTCATCGGCTTCGTTGCGCTCTACGGCCCCGCATTGTGCTCGCCGCGAAAGGCGTGACGTTTCGACGCGGATTTGCGGTGTTTGAAGAGGTGATCGACTGCAGCCGGAAGGTCCTGCAGCCGTAGCCTATTAGGGGCAATTTCACCAATTCGCATTAATCCTTTCGGAACCATCGGCGGCCGAAGCCGCCGGAAGCTCCAGAAAAGGTGTGCGATGCTCGGCAATCTCAGAATTTCATCCAAGCTGATGATCATGGTCGGGATTTCGGTGCTCGGCATCGTCACTGTGGCCTTTGTCGGCCTGCAGGCGCTGAAGAACAATCTGCTCGAGGATCGCAAGGCCAAGCTGCAGGACCTGGTCCTGCTCGCCAAGCAGACGGTGGAGCAGGACTACCAGGCCGCCAAGAAGGCCGGCCTTTCCGACGCGCAAGTACTCGAACGAAGCAAGACGCTGCTGCGCACGCTGCGCTTCGGCAAGGACGACTATTTCTATGCCCTGGGCAAGCAAGGCGTCGTCGAGTCGCATCCGAATCCGAAGGTCGACGGCAAGAACCTGATGGATACGGCTGACACGGACGGCGTGTTCTACACCCGCCGGCAGGTCGAAATGGCTCCGCAGGGCGGCGGTTTCGTGCAGTACCGCTTTACACGCGTGGCCGGTGGCGAGGCGGTGCCGAAGATCTCCTATGCGACCGAATTCAAACCCTATGGCTGGGCCATTGCCGGTGGCGTCTATCTCGACGACATCGATGCGATCTTCTGGTCGGAGGCGCGCTCGATCGGCTCGATCCTCGCTGTCGCGCTGCTGCTTGTCGCCGGCATGTGCTTCCTGATCGGGCGCAGCATCGTCGGCCCGATCACCGGCATGACCGCCGCCATGCGCAAGATCGCCGACGGCGCGACCGACACCGTGATCCCCGCGCAGGAGCGCCGCGACGAAGTCGGCGCCATGGCGCAGTCGGTGCAGGTGTTCAAGAACAACATGATCGATGCGGCGCGGCTGCGCGGCGAACAGGACGAGATCAAGAAGCAGGCCGAAGCCGAGCGGATCAACCTGCTCGGCAAGATGGCCGACGAATTCGAGAACAGCGTCCGCAGTTCGCTCGATGCGCTGGCGGGCGCCGCGGCCGGTCTGCGCACGACCTCGAACAGCATGTCGGGCGCGGCCTCGGAAGCAAGCCGCCAGGCGACGACGGTTTCCGCCGTCGCCGAACAGGCCTCCGCGAATGTGCAGACCGTGGCCGCGGCGACGGAAGAATTGTCATCCTCGGTCTCCGAGATCGGACGCCAGGTCGCGGAGTCGACCCGCGTCGCCCAGCAGGCGGTGGAAGAGGCCAACCGCACCAATGTGACGGTGCAGGGCCTCTCGGCGGCGGCGCAGAAGATCGGCGACGTGATCAAGCTCATCAGCGATATCGCGAGCCAGACCAATCTGCTGGCGCTGAACGCCACCATCGAGGCGGCGCGCGCCGGCGAGGCCGGGCGCGGCTTTGCCGTGGTGGCGAGCGAAGTCAAATCGCTGGCGAGCCAGACTGCGAAGGCGACCGAGGAGATTTCCGCGCAGGTCGCTGCGATGCAGGGCGCGACGACGGACGCCGTGCAGGCGATCGAAGGCATCGGCGGCACGATCGGCGGGATCAACGAGATCACCACCGTGATCGCGGCGGCGGTCGAGCAGCAGGGTTCGGCCACCAAAGAGATCGCCCGCAACGTGCAGCAAGCCGCGCACGGCACCAGCGCGGTCTCCAGCAATATCGGCGGCGTCACCCGCGCCGCGGGCGAGACTGGCACAGCCGCGGGCAAGGTGCTGGATTCGGCGGAAGAGCTCAACAAGCAGGCGGCGATGCTGCGAAGCAAGGTCGACGGCTTCCTCGCCAATATCCGCGCGGCGTGAGGAATAGAGCAATCGCCGATCAGGTTGAAAGGCAGCCCAGGTGAAGCTGCGCTCCCTCTCCCGCAAGCGGGAGAGGTGAAGATTCAGCCTGATCGGATCATGCTCTAGCCCGGCTCCAGGACTGTTGGCGTATCCACCAATCGCGGGCGCAGCCCGAAATCGTCGAGCTGCGACTGATCCTCGATCGCGCCGGAACGCAGCGCGGACAAGCGGGACGGCGCGCGCCGCACCAGCCGATAGACGGAAGCCGGCGGCAGATTGCTCATGGTGCGGCCGACCAGCGTGGCCTTCAGCCCGAGCCGATCGAGGATCGGCCGCGGGATCGGCGCCCTCGGTCCATAGGTGAACTGATAGAACGCGCCGTTCGGACGCACATAGCGAAACGCGCCGCTTACGATCGACAGCACCTTGCGCGGCGACATCGTGAGCAACGGCAAGCCGCTCACGACCGCGCCGACCGAGCCGTCGTCAGCAAGCTTCACCGTGCCGAGCCGCGCCGCGTCCATCCACAGCACGCGCGCGCCGGGAAAGCGCAATTGCAGGATCTGGACGAATTCGGATCCGTATTCGACGATGGTGAGATCCTGCTGCCGAATTCCCTTCTGCAATAGCTTGTAGGTGAAGACGCCGGTGCCGGCGCCGAGCTCGATGATCGGGCCGGATGACGGCGTGATCTCGCGGGTGATCAGCTCAGCGAGCGCATTGCCGGATGGGGCGACCGCGCCGACCCGGCGCGGGTTGAACAGCCAGGAGAGAAAAAACGATGTGGCATCGTGAGACATGAGTCCATGACCTTGCAATAATAAGCACAGTGTCCCGGCGCCGCGCCGCAAGCCCCAGATGCGATTCGGATCAAGACACGCTCACCATCCACGCTTGGCATTGCGAGAGCATTGCGTGTTGTGAGGAGATGATGTGATCACACGAAAGGCGCCGTAGCCCGGGTGGAGCGTCAGCGTAACCCGGGGCCGGTCGTCGATGTTGATGCAGACGTCCCGGGTTGCGCTTCGCTTCACCCGGGCTACGACCTTGGCATTGCGAGAGGAGATCATGCGGCCACACGAAAGGTGCCGTAGCCCGGGTGGAGCGTCAGCGTAACCCGGGACGGTCGTCGATGTTGATGCAGATGCCCCGGGTTGCGCTTCGCTTCACCCGGGCTACGGATCGTCAGGCCAAAGCGGGGAGCGCGATCGGTGGGAGGGAGATGCGGAAGCAGGCGCCGTGGCCGCTTCGTTCGGTGACGCTCACCTCGCCGCGATGCAGATGGATGATCTCGCGCACAAGGTTGAGGCCGAGGCCCGCGCCGCGGTGCCGCGGCTGCAGGCGGTGGAACGGCTCGAAGATGCGCTCGCGCTCTGAAGCCGGAATGCCGGGGCCCTGATCGCGGACTTCGACCGTCGCCGGCGCGCTCACGGCAACGACGATGGCACCGCGATGACCGCCATGCTGGATCGCATTCTGCACCAGATTGACGACGGCGCGTTCGAGCGCGCCGCGATCGCCCCACACGTCGATGCGCGCGCCCTCATGCTGCAACGAGATCTCATAACCGGCCGCGATCGCGAGCGGCGCGAGATCGGCGATCACCTGTGCGCAGAGACCTGCAAGATCGATGGCGGATGATTGCGCCAGCCGCTGCTCGAGCCGCTGCAGATCGAGCAACTGCTCAGTCAGCGTCGCAAGCCGCGAGACGTCCTCGATCAGGCGCGCCTTCTCGGCGCTTTGCGGCAGGCCTTCCAGGCGCGTGGTGAGGATCGCGATCGGCGTCCGCAATTCGTGCGCGGCGTCGGCGAGGAAGCGGCGGTGCCGCTCATAGCCTTCATCGAGCCGTCCCAAGGCGTCATTGACGGCGGTCACCAGCGGCGCGATCTCGGTGGGGACGGCGCCGACCGGCAGCCTGGCGCCGCGCTTGTCGATGTCGATCTCGCCGGCCTGATGCGCGGCTTCGTCGAGGCCCGCGAGCGCGTTTCGCACCACGAGCGGGGTCGCCACCAACGTCGTCAGCGCCATCAGGGCAAAGCCGGGCAACATCAGCCCGAAGAAAGCCAGCGTGATCTGCAGCAGCGACTGCGCATCCGAGATCCTGATCTCGCTGGTGACGATGATCTGCACCGGGCCTGCTGCGGTCTCGACCACTTTCATCTGCCCGCTGATGTGACGCGAATCATCGCGAGCGCGATCCCAGCTGCGAATTTCGCCATCGATATCGAGCGCGCCGCCGAGACGGGCAAACTCCGGCGGCACCTCTCCCTCGGAGAGCGAACGGCCGGACTTGTCGTGGATCACGAACCACAAACTACGCGTATCGCCGCGCAGCTCCTTCAGCGCCGGGGTCTCGCGCAGGACAAGCGTTCCGTCGGTGCTGCGCGCCACCGCGTCGCGCAGCACGTCGATGCCGCGCCCATCGTCGCGCCGATACACGCAACCGGACGCCCACAGAGTTGCAATGAGCAAGACAACAAAAGCGACGAGCAGCACCGCATGCAGCGGGATCAATCGGCGGATCAGGCGCGACCGCAGTGACGCCGTATTCATGGCCGTCATGATGCCGCCCTCAGGAGATAGCCGACGCCGCGGATGCCGTGGATCTCGACGCCTGCGCCGGCCTCGGTGAGCTTGCGGCGCAGGCGCGAGACATGCGTGTCCAGCGCATTCGACTGCACCTCTTCGTCGAGCGAATAGACGGCGGCCTCGAGTGAAGAGCGCACGACCGTGCGCCCCATCCGCCGCATCAGGGTCTGCAGCACCAGCAATTCGCGGCGCGGCAATTCCAGGAGGCGGCCGTCGACCTCGGCTTCGCAATGGTTCAGATTGAAGCTCAGTCGCCCGAGCCTGACGATATCGGGCTGCAGGTCGGCGGACCGCCGCCACACCGCGCGCAGCCGCGCCAGCAATTCCTCGGCCGCAAACGGCTTGGCCAGATAATCATCGGCGCCGGTGTCGAGGCCGGTGACGCGGTCCGACAATTCGCCCCGCGCCGTCAGCACGATGACCGGGGTCGGGATCGCCTTGGCGCGCAGCTTCGGGATCAGGCTGATGCCGTCGCCATCAGGCAGGTTGCGGTCGAGCAGGATCGCGTCATAGGCGCCCGCCACCATCATTTCCGCGGCCTCCATCAGCGAGGTCACCCGGTCGGCCAGCATGTCGTAGCTTTTCAGGACCGCAGACAAGGCCGACGCCATCTCGTCTTCGTCCTCAACCAGAAGTATTCGCACCACCCTGACCCAGGCAATTCAAGTTGACCTGGTTCCATAGAGCCGCTGGATTGCGGCTACATTGCGTGTTTGCCGGTTATCGGGGCGCAAAAGGCGCGCTCGACAGGCCGCCGATCCCCCGCATCACGGCCTTGCTCAGTTCGCGCAGCCACAATACCGAGCTTGCGACGGCGGCGCAGAACAGCCAGTCGCCGGCACCCAGGCTCACGGTCGAGAACGCTTCCTGGAGGAAGGGCGCATAGACAACCAGCGCGTGCAGCAGGAGCGAAAGCGCCACCGCCGCCCAGAGCCAGCCGTTAGTGAAGAGGCCATGGAATGCGCTGAGCTCGTCGGAACGGGCGTTGAAGACGTTGAAAAGCTGGAACAGCACCAGCGTCGTGAAGGCCATGGTTCGCCCATAGGCGATCGTGCCTGAACCTTCGATCAGGCCGCCCGGAAGCGAGGCGTCCAGCACCAATAGCGTGCCGGCGGCCATAATGATCCCGACCAGGAAAATCCCGCCCCACATTTGGCGCGTCATGACGCCCTCATCGCGCGGGCGCGGCGGACGCAGCATGATGGCCGGGTCCGCCGGGTCGACCGCGACGGCGAGCGCGGGCGCGCCGTCGGTCACCAGGTTGATCCAGAGGATCTGCGTCGCCAGCAGCGGAAGCACGACGACACCGCCGGCGGCAGAAAGTCCGATTGTATCAGCCAGCACGACGCCGAAGAACATCGTCAAGACCTCGCCGATATTCGACGACAGCAGATAGCGCAGGAATTTCCGGATATTGGCGAAGATCGCGCGGCCCTCCTCGACCGCGGCAACGATGGTGGCAAAATTGTCGTCGGCGAGGACCATGTCGGCCGCCTCCTTGGAGACGTCGGTGCCCGTAATCCCCATGGCGACACCAATGTCGGCGGCCTTCAGCGCCGGGGCATCGTTGACCCCGTCCCCGGTCATCGCCACGGTTTCCCCTGCCCGCTGCAGCGCCCGCACGATGCGGAGCTTGTGACTGGGATTGACGCGGGCGTAGACCGAAACCTCCTGCACAATGCGGTCGAGTTCTTCCTCCGTCATGGCCTCTAACTCGGCGCCGGACACCGCGCGCTGGCCTGATGTGATGATGCCGAGCTCGGCGGCGATGATCGCCGCGGTCTTGGGATGATCGCCGGTGATCATGATGGGGCGGATGCCTGCTGCCCGGCTGCGTGCGACCGCATCGCGCGCTTCCTGACGGGGCGGATCGATCATGCCGATCAGGCCGAGAAAGACGAGGTCCTGCTCCACATTCTCATCGAATGCATTACACGACTGCCGATCCGCCGGCAGCGAGCGGAACGCAACGCCAAGCGTCCGTAACGCTTCCGCAGCCAGCGCATCATTGCTCGCCATGATCTCCGACTTACGCGCGTCGGTGAGCGTGACCGCATCTGGTCCGACGAGTTCGTGGGTGCAGCGCGCGAGCAGGACATCGGGCGCGCCCTTGGTCACCGCGATCAGGCGGTCGCGCCGCTCCGCATCCGTATGCACCGTGCTCATCAATTTGCGTTCGGACGAGAACGGAATCTCGCCGATCCGGGCGAAGCGCTGATCGAGCGCGGCGGGCAGCAGGCCGGCCTTGCAAGCGGCCACGATCAATGCGCCTTCGGTCGGATCGCCCTGCACGATCCAGGCGCCATCGCGTTCCTCCAGTATCGCATTGTTGGCGCGTTCGGCCGCCGTCAGCGTGCGCTCAAGCTCAAACTGCAGCGCGCAGTTGTCCGACGCATCGCCGACCAGATGCACGTCTCCCTCCGGCGCATAGCCGGTGCCGGAGAGATTGGTGCAGCCGCTCGCCGTCACGACCCGGCGCACCGTCATCTCGTTCCTGGTCAAGGTGCCGGTCTTGTCGGATGCGATGACGGTCGCCGAACCGAGCGCTTCCACGGCGGCGAGACGACGGATGATGGCATTCTTCTTCGCCATCCGCTGCATGCCGATGGCCAGCACGGCGGTGACCACCGCCGGCAGTCCTTCCGGAACCGCCGCAACGGCCAGCGCCACGCCGAGCAGCAGCACCGCGAAAATCTCGGAGAAGCCGTTGATGTCGCTGACGAGAAAGATCGTGCCGATCATGGCCACTGCAATCAGCACGACCGTGATCGCAAGCATCTTGCCGACGCGCGCGAGCTCTCGCTGCAGCGGCGTGGTCTCCTGCGGCGCCTCGCGCAGCATGCCGGCGATCCGGCCCATCTGGGTCCGCATCCCCGTGGCGGTGACCACCGCGCGGCCATGCCCATAGACCGCGGTGGTCCCACTGAAGAGCATGTTGTGCCGGTCGCCGAGCTCAGCCTCTCCTGCCACCGGCGCGACGAGCTTGCTCACCGGCAGGCTTTCGCCGGTGAGCGCGGCTTCCGCCGTCTGCAGCGCGGCAGACTCGATCAGCCGGGCGTCGGCCGGAATGGTGTCGCCTTCCGCGATGACGATGATGTCGCCCGGCACCAGCTCGGCCGCCGGGATATTGCGCCGCTCGCCATCGCGGACTACGTTGGCGTGCGCGGCGGACATCTCACGCAACGCGGCTGCGGCGCGCTCCGCCCGGGCCTCCTGGATGTAGCCCATGAGCGCGTTGAGCAGCACGATGGCAAGGATCGCGATGGCCTCGTAAGGCAGCGCGGTTTCGTGCTCATTCAGCCAGATCGCGATCGAGATGACCGCCGCCGCGATCAACAGAAGCACCAGCACGTCGGTGAACTGATCGAGGAATTTCAGCCATTCGGGACGCGGTGGCGCCGTATCCAGTTCGTTTCGGCCATCGCGCGCGAGGCGCCGCTCGGCCTCTGCAGCGCTCAGGCCGCGCGCGGCATCCGTATGCAGGGCGGCCACCGTCTCCGCCGCCGTCTGCCGGTGTGCCTCGTGCATCGTCGGATCGGAGGATTTTCTGTGCATGCTGCAATGATACGTTGCGATGACGTTTCCTGGTACCGGGAACCGCGCCTGTCGGGATGATCCATGTCAATCGACACGACGCGATCGACGCTGCAGGATGCAGGCGAACGAAATGTCGCAGTCACGACCGTTGCGGTCTCGCGCCGGAACCCGGACGATCGCATCGCGCCGAGGAAACACGACACGCATGGCTGAAAGGTAACGTCAGATGAGCGAAGCAAGCCCGACGAGAGAGCCGCCGAAATCGATTCTGCTCGCCACGGATCTCAGCCCTCGCTGCGACCGCGCGCTCGATCGCGCCGTGCTGTTGTCGCAGTCATGGCAGGCAAAGCTCGTGATCCTGCACGTTCTCGAAAAACTTCAGGATGCGGATGTCGATCCGACCGTTCCATCGTGGCGACGCCCTCCCGATCCCCTCAGCGTAGCGGCAAAGCAGTTGCTGGCCGATATCGGCCCGCTGGCGAAGATGGCCGATATCGTGATCGATGAAGGCGACCCGGCCGAGGCGATCGTGCGCACCGCAGAAAAGAAAGGATGCGATCTCATCATAACCGGCGTTGCAAGGGACGAGCCGTTCGGGCGACTTTTCCTTGGTACGACGGTCGACCGTCTGCTTCGCAGTTCGCACACACCGATCCTGATCGTGAAGAAAAGGGGACAACGCGCTTACAGCCGCATCGGCGCAGCGATCGACTTTTCCGATTCATCGCGCCATGCGCTCGAAGCCGCGGTCCGCTGCTTCCCCGACCAAACGCTCATGATATTCCACGCATACGAGATGCCGATGAGTGGGTTGGCCCACGATTCCGCGGCCTATCGACGGCAATGTCAGCAGGCTGTCGAACAGGACTACAAAGCCTTCCTGGCGACAGTGGAATGCGGCGAGACGATCAGGCAGCACGCACGTTCGTTCATCGAATTCGGGACGCCGGATGAAGTGCTGCGCCGGGGCGTGCGCGATATGGACATCGACCTTGTCGTGCTCGGCACCGAGGGGCGCGGCGCGCTCTCCGAAATGCTGATCGGAAGCGTCGGCAAACATCTCATGGCCGAACTGCCATGCGACGTCCTGATGGTCAGGGAACCGCCCGCCGCACCAACAGCCGCCTGATCCGCTGTTTGCCGCAACAGGTAGCGGTCAGGTCGGCTCCGCAGGACCTACCTGGATGATTCGTTTTCGTGGGCCGCCGTCCATGGGATCAACTCGCGCGCCAGCGCATCGAAAGCGGTGTTGAAGGCCTTTGCCGCCGGCGCGGGGGCCAGCGTCTCGATCGGCGCTTCCTGCTGGAAGACGCGCGCGGCGCGCAGATGTCCTGATGCATCGAGGAGCTTGGCTGATAGCGCGATCACGGCGTGCGGCTGCGGCGCCGTGACGATCTCGAACTTGCGCATGTCGAGCAGCAGGCGGGACGAGCCTTCCGGCGCAGTGTCGGGCCGGAACGGAGGACGGGCGATGTCGTAGTTCTCAAAACTCTGCAGCAGTTTCGCCTGCACGAGCTGCGGCAGGGCGTCGCTCCATTGCGCGTCGGAAAAATCCTTGTCGTCGTCGCCCGCGAACAGGAAGCGCTGGGTCTGCAGCGCAGTGATCGCCGTCGGCTCGGCAATGGCAAGCGTTCCCTTGAAGGGGCGAATCGGCGCATCGAACCGGCTGGCCGGGCTGAGGTCGAAAGTCGTCTTGCGCGCCGGGGCAGAACCGCCGCCCATGGTCCGATCGAGACCGGCGATGATATTGTCCAGGCGCGGGGTGTTGCGCGCGAGCCCATCGGCAAAGGTGCCGAGGTTGCCGATCGCGTCATGCAGCGGTCCAGAATTTTCGCTGAGCACCGCATCGACCTTGCGCAGCGCATCGCGCGCGGCCTGCGTCATGCTCTGTCCCGCCCCTTTCTCGGCGATCAGCGGCCCCTGCACGCGCGGCGCGTCGATGCGCTCACCACCTTCCAGCGCCACCACGGGGACGCCGGTCAGGCCCTGGAAATCGAGGCCGACCTTGGTGTCGGCGCGAACCGGCGTGCGCTCGAGCACGGCGATGGTGGCGTGGACGTCGCGCGGCCGGTCGGGCACGAATTCGAGCGAGGTGACTTCACCGACGCGGATGCCGTTGAACAGCACCGCGGCGCCCACGAGCAGGCCGGGAACGGGGCCATTGAAGACGACCTGGTAGGTCTCGCGCTTGCCGATGCCGCCGGTGTTGTTGAGCCAGTAGACGAAGCCGAACACGGCGACGATCGCCGCCAGGACGAAGGCGCCGACAACGATAAAGGGTGCGCGCGTTTCCATTGATGTCGTTCCGTTAAGCGTTGAGATGAAGCATTTGCGCTCGCGCGCCGTGGAAATAGGCCCGCACCCACGGATGATCGGATTCCAGCACCGATTTCAGCGGACCGAGCGCGGCGATCTTGCCGTCGGCCAGCGCCGCGACGCGGTCGCAGACCGCATAGAGCGTGTTGAGGTCGTGGGTGACCATGAAGACGGTGAAGCCGAGCGTCCGCTGCAGCGTCTTGATCAGGGAATCGAATTCGCCGGCGGCAATCGGGTCCAGCCCCGAGGTCGGTTCATCCAGGAACAGCAGCGCGGGATCGAGCGCGAGCGCGCGCGCCAGCGCCACGCGCTTGACCATGCCGCCGGAAAGTTCGGAGGGAAACTTGTTGCCATCGTCGACGGTGAGGCCGACCATCTCGAGCTTCGCATTGGCGATCTCGTCCAGCAGCGACGGCGACAGATGCGCGGCCTCGCGCAGCGGGAATTGCACGTTCTGCCGCGCATTCAGCGCCGAGAACAGCGCGCCCTGCTGGAACAGCACGCCACTCTTGCCGCCATTTTCGGCAAGCTCGATGATGCCGCCGCGCTTCGGCAGCAAGCCGATGATCGTGCGCATCAGCACGGATTTGCCGCCGCCGGACGCGCCGACGAGGCCCAGGATTTCGCCCTGACGGACGTCGAGGCTCAGATGGTCGAGCACAATCTTGCGGCCGAAGCCGACGATGAGATCCTGCACGTGGATGGCGATACGTTCTTCGGCCACAGCTACATTCCGATCGAGGCGAAGAACACGGCGAACAGGCCGTCAAGCACGATGACCAGGAAGATCGACTTGACCACGGAGGACGTCGTCTGCTGTCCGAGCGATTCCGCGCTGCCCTTGACGCGAAGCCCCTCGCTCGCGGCGATCAGGCCGATGACCAGCGCCATGAACGGCGCCTTGATCATGCCGACCTCAAAGCTGTTGATCGAGACAGCCTCGTGCAGCCGCGCGATGAAGATCGCCGGACCCATGCCGCCATAGAGCCAGGTGACGAGCCCGCCGCCATAGAGCGCGGCCATCGATCCCAAGAAGGTGAGGATCGGCAGCGCGATCACCAGCGCCAGCACCCGCGGCAGGATCAGGACCTCGACGGGATCGAGGCCCATGGTCGTGAGCGCATCGATCTCCTCGCGCATCTTCATCGAGCCGATCTCGGCGGTGTAGGCGCTGCCCGAACGTCCGGCCACCATGATCGCGACGATCAGGACACCCAGTTCGCGCAGCACCAGGATGCCGACCATGTCGACGACGTACGAATCGGCGCCGAACTTGCGGAAATGGAAAATGCCCTGCTGGGCGATGATGGCGCCGATCAGGAACGTGATCAGCGCCATGATCGGGATCGCGCGCCAGCCGACCTGGCCGAGTTGGTAGACGGTGGAGGTGAAGCGAAACGATCGCGGATGGCGCAGCGTCCGGAACAGTGCGATGCCGACACTGCCGAGCATGTCGAGGAAGACCATGCTCTCGGCAATGACGCCGCGTCCGACCCGCTCGAGCAGGTCGGCGAGCGCGTTGGTGCGCCGCGCGGGCGCCGGCGGCCTGCGGTTCAGTTTCCGAACTTCGCCGATCAATCCGGAATAGCTGGCGGAAAGGCCGGTTATCTCGGCCTCCGTCGTTTGCGCCGGCCCGCCGCGCGCCAATTTCTCGATCAACCAGGCGCCCACCGTGTCCAGCGCGGTGATCCCGCTGAGGTCAATCTTGCGGATGCCATGCGCAAGCCGCGGCTGGATGCCTGCGCACAGCCGCTCCAGAATCTCGACATTGGCAACCGTCCACGCGCCACGCGGATGG
The DNA here is from genome assembly GCF_004296405.1 of Bradyrhizobium sp. Leo170. GTDB lineage: Bacteria > Pseudomonadota > Alphaproteobacteria > Rhizobiales > Xanthobacteraceae > Bradyrhizobium. The sequence continues at coordinate 4,792 of NZ_PSRR01000137.1, read as the reverse complement.
AGCGAGCCGACTGCGCCGTCATCCATGGTCAGGTCAGGGGCACTGCTCAAGATGATACCTCCGGAAGTCCGGACGCGACCCTAGCCAGGCCGGCCGGCAATCGTTTGACACAGCGCAATAAAGGCCCCGGCTGGCCCGAACCTTGAGGGCGTGATCATGCCGCAGGGCGATGCGGCAGCATCGTAGCCCGGGTGGAGCAGAACGCGTAACCCGGGGACATCTGCATCAACGTTTGCGAGCGGCCCCGGGTTGCGCTGGCGCTCCACCCGGGCTACGGGCCCTCTATCGCGCGAGCGCTGCTGACACCGATTCGGCTATCGGCGTCGTGGGGCGACCGATGAGCGCGCTCAATTGCCTGGAGTCGTCATAGAGCGCACCATTGGCCGCTTTGGCATCGCTGTCCGCCAAGAGCGCCGCGAAGGCTTCCGGCAAGCCGATCGACACCAGCGCAGCCTTGTAATCGGCCTCCGGCAAATCCTTGTACACGACGGGCTTGCCGGACTGCCTGGCGATCTCGGCGGCATAGTCGGCGAGCGTATAGCCATTGTCGCCGGCAAGCTCGTAGATCTGGCCCGCCTGATCGTCGCGGCTTGCGAGCACGGCCGCCGCAGCCGCGGCATAGTCGGCGCGCGCGGCGAGCGAGAAGCGGCCATCCGCTGCAGAGCCCAGCACAGCGCCGTGCTGGATCGCGGCGGCGACATTGGCGGTGTAGTTCTCGGTGTACCAGCCGTTACGCAGGAATACGAACGGCACGCCGGATGCGCGGATCAGCGCTTCCGTCTTGCGGTGCTCTTCCGCCAGCGCCAGCGGGCTCGTGTCGGCATGGAGGATGCTGGTGTAGGCGAGCAGCTTCACGCCCGCCGCTTTGGCCGCATCGATGACATGGCCGTGTTGGCGGACGCGCTGCCCGATCTCGCTCGAGGAGATCAGAAGCACCTTGTCGGCGCCTGTGAGCGCGGCCTCGACGGCGGCGGGGTCTTCATAATTGGCGGTGCGAAGCTCGACACCGCGCGCCGCCAGGTCTTTGCCGGCGACGGGGTCGCGGACGATGCCAATCGGATGCGCGCCAGGGGCGATCCGCAAGAGCTCGGCGATGACGAGGCGACCCAACTGGCCGGTTGCCCCGGTGATGGCGATACGTTCGGAAATTGTCATGTTCCTCTTCCTGGTCTAAAATCTAGACCAGGCCTAGATACGAGGCCGCCTGGGATCGCGGAAGGAGGCAGTTTTTGGTGACAGGGTTACGCGCAAATAACCTTCGGCCGGCCCATGAGTGCCTGGCGCAGCGCTTCCAGAGCTGGAGCAGCGGCGAGTTCGACCTCGGGCTCTGCCCGGTGCGTGGCATCCTCGATCGTCTCGGCGACAAGTGGACCACCTTGATCGTGATCGTGCTCGCGCAGCGGCCGCATCGCTTCAGCGAGATCCGGCGGTCGATCCCCGACATCTCCAAGCGCATGCTGACGCAGACGCTTCGCGACCTCGAGCGCGACGGCATGATCACGCGCCGCGTGTTCCCGACCAAGCCGCCGAGCGTCGAGTACGGGCTAACGGAGCTCGGCGAATCCCTGCTCGAACCGTTGGCCCAACTCGTCACCTGGGCGGAGAAGAGCCAGCCGAAGATTGCGACGGCGAGATCGGCGTTCGATGCGGCGGAAGCGTCGCGGGGCTAGAGCGTTTTTCGAGCGACTTGCGATGCAGATCTCACGACGGATCGAAGCCGAGCGCGACTTCCACTTTCATGGAATCGGGAAGCGCCGACGGTATCTGCGGCAATGGCTGGGCGCGCCTGATGGTATCGATCGCGGCCTGATCGAGCAGGGGCTGACCGGAGCTGGTCTTGACCCAGGTGCCGAGCAACTTCCCGTCGCGGCCGACCGAGAAGACCGCAAGCACCGTCCCCTGCAGATGCTGCCGTTCGGCGGCGCGCGGATAGCGCTGGAATTTGGCGATATGACGCAACAGGGTTTCCCTGAACTGCAGCATCGCGGCGTTCGGCACGGCATCTGCGGAACGCAGCGGGATCCTGCTCGGAACGGCAGGTTCGGAAGGCGGCGTCTCTTCGGCCGGCAATACCGCCAGCACGTTGCGTGACATGTCGGCCGGCGTCTCAGTCGGAGCCTTGCCCGGGTTCGTTGCGTTCACGGCCGTTGACTGCGACGCCTGGATCACGGGTATCGGCAGCGGATCCGGACGCGGCAAGAGCTGGACCTCGACGATCGCCATCGGCTCGGGCCGCCCGGCGGACCTGTGGAGCTGAAGGTGAAGCCAATATACGCCGCCCACGAAAAGTAACCCGACGATCGCCGGAAACAGCATCAGCCGAAAGCCCTGCCCCACCAGTGAGGCATCCGGATCGTCATCGGTCACGAAGGATTTCATCGCGCAGTGCTTACCGTGACGATCGCGCGCACGGGCTGAGGGGCTTCAGCGCCGACATGCGCCCCCAATAGCGAACCCCGCGCCAGCATCCGGTCATCTCGTTCGTGCCTGTCTTCCGTGAAATCATCCGGCCCGCAAAGCGGCTCGCCAGCGAGGGGCGCGGCTTCGGCCGGAAGCTAGCTCATATAGCCTCTTTGTGACAGAAATCTATTTCTGCGGCGCTGCCGGCGCCATCGTCGATGGCCGGGTTGTCGTGCTCGAGAGCTGGGTAGGTTTTTTCACGTTTCTTCGCCAATGACGTCCTGCGTCATGCCGGCTGGCCGCAGCAACGCGCATGGAGGAGGATTAGGCGTTGGTATCGCCTGATGGGGCGGCAAATTCCGCCGGACCGACGCCAAGCCGATCTCGGCGAAACCATTCCCTCTTAGAGCATTTTCGGTTCTGATTGAATCAGAACCGAAGCTCTAGATTCTTATTTTGACGCGTTTTCTGCGCAGATAAGTCTACGCAATCTGCGTAAACTTGATTGCTGTGCGAACCGGCGTCCACTCCGCTCGAAAACGCCCTAGAACAGCAGCACGCCGTCGTCGTGCACCTCCGGCTCAGGCCGGTGCGGCGTAGATTTTGACATCACGCCGAGGCGCTGCAGGACATCCCGATGGACCTGCCGCTCCCGTTCCATCGTGTACTGCGCGAACAGATCGTCCAGCACCGCCTCATCGCTCGAAGTCAGCGACAGCTTTCCGATCGTTACGCTCGACGCCTCGAGGCGCGAGGCAGCAGCCGGAAGGGACGCGGACGCTTCGCCGAGTGCGGTCATCAGATCGCGGGCACCACCCATCAAGGCCTCGAACTCGGCACCCTCGTGGACGAGCCGGTCCATCAACCGACCGAGCCGCGCGTTGCCGGCCTCGATCTCCTGCAGCGTTTGCAGAATCGACGGCTCGAGCCTGGTCAATTGCGCGGGATTTCCATGAGCGCGCAGCTCCTTGAGATCGCCGGCCGCGCGCTCGATGCGGTCGAGGATCGGCTGCAGCCTGGAAGCACCGGCGGAGACCTGATCCGTGGTCATCTTGAGCTCGTTGGCGATCACGACGAACGCATTGCCCTTGACGCCCAGATGGCCGGCCTTGAGGCTGGCATTCATGCCGATCAGGATGATGTCGACGACGGCCTCGCCAAGGCCCGTGATCGCCAGACGAAACTTGCCGAGCGTATCCTCGACGACGGAGAGGGCAGCATCGACCGATCTGCCCGAACTCTCACAAGTCGCAATCAGCTCCGAGGCCTGCGCCAGCGTTTGCTTGATGACGGCAAGGAACGACGGGGCCTCGCCGTCGTAGCCGCCATATACCGAGCGACCTTGCGCGACCACGCCGGTTGCATCGGCAAGGATGGCATTCAGCGAACGGACGATCGCGCCGATATCATCGCCGAACTCGCGATCCGCATCCTTGAGCTGCGCGGCCTGGAGCTGGCAGACGATTTTGGCTTTCTGCGCGCTGACATCCGCCTCAAGCGCCAGAACGATGCGCGCCGGCATCCCGTTGGCACGCCCCAAGCCGCCGCAGACATGCTCCAGACGTTGCCGCGTGCTGTCGCCCGACTGCAGCGAGATGATCGCGCTGCCGACGGCATCGGCGATCTTCTTCGTGCTCCTGCCCGCGAGCTCGACAAGATGGACGCTCTTGTCCTGCTGCTCGCGCATCCCGGCATAGGCCGAGATCAGGCCGGCGCTCGCCGAGAGAAGCTGCTCCCGATAGAGCTTCTCGAATTCCTTCTGCCGGTTGAGCGCAGTTTCGACCGCTACCGACAGCAGCTTCTGATCGCGCGCACAGCCTTCGATCGAATGCTGGACCGATTGCCCGAGCTCGAATACCTCCTTCGTGAAATCAAGGAAGCTGTCGCGGTCGCCGTCCAGCGACGCCGCCTCGATGCGCGCGCTCCGCGCGATGATGGAAATCATCTGGATGTGCTTGAAGAGCGGCGCGATCTGCGCGGATGCCGCCTCGGCATCCTCGCCGATCCGCCCGAGAAGCGCGCTTTCCGCCGGCAGCGCCTCGGCAAGAGCGTTCAGCCGGCCGGCAATATCCTGAAGCGCCGTCGAGGCGCCTTCGATTTCCGCGCCCGACATTTCGCGCGAGAGCCCGGTGAGCGCGCCCTCCAGCTCCTTGAACAGGGCGTGACCGCGACCGAGATGATTGCCGACCTTGGCAAAACTATCCTCGATGCGGGACGACACCTCCTCGATGGAGGCAACTGCCGCAGTGACCGTGTCGGTCTGGACGTCGGGAGAGATCATTGCATCATTCCGTCAGGGCAGGTTGTCCGGCCTGGTGCCAGAGCATGATCTCGCGCGCGATCTGGTTGAGCGAGACCACCTTCTCCACGGCGCCGTGTGCGATCGCCTCTT
>NZ_PSRR01000136.1 GCF_004296405.1 Bradyrhizobium sp. Leo170 | reverse complement strand
TTGCACCAACCGTGGATGGTGGGCACGCTGCGCTTTGCCCACCCTACAGCTTCGCGGACTCAGGATGAGGGTCAGTCAACTATGCCGTCGCTAGCCGCCCTGATCAAACGCCTTGCGCAAGGCGACGTAGCCCTGCTGCTGCTGGGTCCAGTTGCGGCCGCCGGTGATGGCGCCGTCGACGACGAGGTCGTGGCCGTTGATGAAGGAGGATTCGTCGCTGGCGAGGAACACGGCGGCATGCGCGATGTCGTCGGGCAGGCCGGCGCGCGGGATCGGCTGGGCGCTCTTGTAGACCTCGCGCATGACAGCCGGCGTCTTCTCCGCGGCGTCGGTCGACAATCCCAGCGCCTTGCCGAAGATGCCGGTTGCGATCGCGCCGGGCGAGATCGAATTGACGCGAATGCCGGACTCGCCGAGCTCCATCGCCACGCATTTGGTCAGATGGATCACCGCGGCCTTTGCCGCGCCATAGACCACCGAGGACGAGAATCCGGCAAGCCGCCCGGCAATGCTGCCATTGTTGATGATGCTGCCGGAGCCCTGCTTCTTCATGTGCGGCGCGACATGCTTCATGCCGAGCATGACGCTGCGCACCAGCGTTGCCATCGCGGCATCGAAACGGTCGACCTCCAATCCCTCGATGCCGCCGGTCTGCGCCGGACCGCCGGCATTGTTGAAGAGGCAGTCGACCTTACCGAATTTTTCCAGCGTCAGCGCGATCAGCGCCTTCATCTGCTCTTCCACGGTGACGTCGGTCTGGCGGAAGATGCAGTTGGCGCCAAGCGCCTTGGCCAAGGCTTCGCCTTCGGCGATGCGGCGCCCGGCGATGACGACCTTCGCACCCTTGGCGACGAAAACCTCCGCCGTGCGCAGGCCGATGCCGCTCGTGGCGCCCGTGATCACCGCGACCTTGCCGTCTAACCGTCCCATGTCATTACCTCTTAAGCTGTCAGTCGAATTCAATGGAGTGGGATATTCCTGCCACAGGCGGAACAAGGCAAGCGGACTGTTCGGTGAACAACGCAGCCGGCTGTGGCCCGCGGCCCTCTGCCGGCCACAAATCGCGGCTTACCCGTCGGTTCGGCCTTATTTTGGATTCGCTGATCACCTGAAGTGACAAAGCCATGAAGAGATTGATCGACGAGTTCAGGTGCGGCTGGCGCGGGGACGCCCCGCCGTCGCTCGCGCTCGGCCTCGGCTTTGCGATCATCTGCCTGGCGCTCGCGACGTCGGCCCGCTGGGGTCTGTCCCAGCTTCGCCCCGACGTGTTCTTCACTCCATACTTTCCGGCGGTGTTCTTCGCCGGCGCCTTCGGTGGCTTGCGCATCGGAATCCTGACCGCGCTTGCAGGCGGCCTGCTCGGCCTCGCCCTCAATTTCGGCAGCACGGTCACCGATCCGACGCGGATCGTGCTGCTCTTGATGTTCTGGGCGGTCTGCGGCCTCACGATCTGGGGCGTCGAGCACTACCGCTCGATCGTCGCCGAGCAGCAGCGGATCGCCAAACGCCTGATCGGCGAGCAGGACTACCGCAAGCTCGTGGTCGACGAATTGCAGCACCGGCTGAAGAACAAGTCCTCAACCATTCACGCGGTGCTGCACCAGGCGCTGCAGGACCAGCCGCAGATCTGGAGTCGCATCGATCACCGCATCCGCGCGCTGTCGGCGACCGACGACCTGATCGCAAAGGTCGACGGCAACGGATGCGATATCCAGGACCTCCTGATCTCCGAACTTGGTCCCTACGGCCATGTCCGGTTCAACCTGAACGGCGATCGTCTGTTTCTGCCGGCCAAGCTGGCGGTGAGCCTGGCGTTGATCTTTCATGAGCTCGCCACCAATGCCGGCAAGTATGGCGCGTTTTCCTCCGCGCGCGGCTTCCTGCAGGTATCATGGTCGGTGTCCGACGATCGCCTCACCATCACCTGGGACGAGACCGAGGGGCCGGTCGTGGAGAAGATCGGCGAGCCGGGTTTCGGCACCAGGCTTTTGAAATCGGCGCTGAGACCATTCGACGGCAAGACCGACGTCAGCTATCTCAAGACCGGTATTCACTGTACCATGCAGTGCCGTATTCCCACGGCTTGATCGCGCTTTTTCGCGCTTCGCTCCGAAGCGAAGGCGAAACGAAAGACAGCCGCAAGCACTCGATGATCGGGTTGACGCTCTGTTAATGACGATTGAGGTGGCGCCTGTTGAAATCTCCTATCGACACAGATGTCGCGGTTTTTCTCAGTTCCACTTAACCAAAACTACAAGGGACTTTGCCAAGTTCGCGCGCATGCACAGTCCCATAAAGCACGACTTTCAGATGGCCACGGCGGCGGCCACGAATGAGAGCGAACTCCATTCCGAATTGCGGATTCTGCGTGATGTCGTCAGGTTGTTGCCTGCGGGCGTCACGGTCCAGGACGAGCAGGGCGACTTCCTTGTCGTCAACGATGCGGCCGCGGCGCGCTTCCAACTGGCAAGCGATGCAATGGCCTCGCAATTGGACGAGCGCCGCGAGACCTGTCTCGAATTGCTACGGAACGGCCGCTCCGCGGTGCTGGAGGAAGCGGTTGCTTCCGGCGCGGCCAAGCAGGTGTTCCTCACCGCGCATCGGCCGGTGCGGATCGCCGACCGTAATCTCTTGCTGTCGACCTCCGCCGACATCACCGAGCAGAAGGCGTTCGAGGACCAGCTATTCCGTTCCGCCTATTATGACGAGCTGACCGCGTTGCCGACGCGCCGGGTGATCGAGCACCGCGTCAACAGCCTGCTGTACCGTGATGATGCAGACAGCCATTTCGCGCTCGCCTTCCTCGACATCGATAATTTCAAGCACATCAACGACTATTACGGCCACGCCATCGGCGACGCGCTGCTGGTGGAGATGACCCGGCGGCTCAGCCTGTCCTTACGCGAAACCGACATCCTGTCGCGCATCTCCGGCGACGAATTCCTGCTGCTGCTCAATCCGATCCAGACCGAGCAGGAGGTCGCCGACTACATCGAATTCATGCTGCAGCGGTTGAAGGCGCCGTTCTTCATCGACCAGTCGGAGATCTTCGCCTCCACCTCGATCGGCGTGAGCCTTTATCCCGAGCATGGCCGAAGCTACGACGAGCTGCGCCAGAACGCCGATATCGCGATGTATCGGGTCAAGCACAGCGGCAAGGGTGCTGCGGCCTTCTTCGACGCCAGCATGGAAGTCGAGGCCATCGCGCGGATGAAGATCGAGCAGTCGCTACGGCTCGCGATCCTGGAGAAGCGCTTCTGCTGCGCCTTCCAGGCCAAGGTCGATCTCAGGACGCAGGAGGTCAAGGGCATCGAGGCGCTGGTGCGGCTGCGCGACAATGAGGGCGTGATCCAGGCGCCCGGCACTTTCGTCAACCTCGCCGTCGAGCTCGGGCTGATCGACGAACTGACCCATCTGGTGCTGGCGGAGATCGTGAGATCGATCGACCTGATCAACAACACCTTTGGTCCCGACGCTTCCATCAGCATCAATGTCGCGGCCAAGCAGGCCGCCAATCCCGAATTCATGCGCCCGTTCGCCCGCGCGCTCGAGGAGACGGGATACCCGAGGCGCTTCATGATCGAGGTGACGGAAGATGCTTTCGTCACCAAATCGCATTTCCAGGAGGAGATCCTGCCGATACTGCGCGGGATCGGCGTCGGGATCTCGATCGACGATTTCGGCATCGGCTATTCGTCGCTGTCGGCGCTCGCCGACATCACCGCCGACGAGATCAAGATCGATCGCTCCTTCATCACCGACATCCATAAGCGCCCGCGCAGCCAGGGCATCCTGCGAGCGATCGAATCCTTGAGCGAGGCGCTCGGCATGACCGTGATCGCGGAAGGCATCGAATCCTACGAGGAGCTGGCCTACCTGCAGGCTGCGACCAAGATCCGCTACGCCCAGGGCTACTACTTCTCGAGACCGATCTTCCTGGACGACCTCAAGCCGTCGATGCCGCTGACGAGCGAAGCGCGGGCTCACCTGGCGAGCCGGGCGATGGAGGAGGCACGTCCGGCTTACACCCGAACGAGCAGGTATCGGCGCTGAGGACCGGGACCCCACAACCATCGCGAGGAAATACTGCAAGACCCCAATTAAGCGTTGAGTAACCGGATTTCCTAACCGCTTGTGGCAATTTTGCGTTGTATCCCTGCCTCCCGGGAATTCGGGAATGCGCAATCCTTCAAATCACATCCATAGGATCATCCTTCGCGCGAAGGTCTTCCGCCGCCACTTCGCCGCGACGATCCGCGGCCCGGTGCTGTGGCTGACGCTCTGCGGCGGATTGCTGGTGACCGCGATCTTTGCCGGCACCATCCTGATGGTCGGCCAATTCCGTGAGCGCGCCCTGCACAACAGCGAGCGCGAACTGGAAAACACGGTGCTGATGCTGACGCGCCATTTCGACCAGCAGTTCGAAGACTCCGCGGCGATCGCTTCCGACCTGATCTCACAATTGCGGATTCCGGAGCTCGCCTCGCCGGAAGCGTTCAAGGAACGGATGTCGACCGCCGAAGTGCACCACGTGCTGAAATCGAAGGGCCTGTCCTATCTCGGCGACGTCTCGCTGTTCGACACCGACGGGCAGATCATCAACTGGTCCGGACCGCTGCCGGCGCCGAAGCTCGACATATCCGAGCGCGCCTACTTCAAGAGCTTCAAATCCAATCCGACGACGGAGACCGTTCTCGCCGAAGCAGTCCGCAGCTATCGCAACGGCAAACTCAATACCGTGATCGCCCACCGCCTGACCGGGCACAACGGAATCTTTCTCGGGATCATGACACGGCGGATCGATCCCGCGAACTATGAGAAGTTCTTTGCTTCCTTCGCTCCAGGCGCGAGCGCGACCATCAGCCTATTTCACGCCGACGGCACCTTGCTCGCCCGTCATCCGCGCATCGATGAGATGATCGGACGGAATTTCGCCTCCGCCCCGCTGATGCGAGAGGTGCTGGCGAAGGGAGGCCAGCATACCCTACGCATCGAAAGCCCGGTCGATGGAATGAAGCGGCTGGGCTCGGCGGCGCGGCTGGGCCATTTCCCGGCGGTCGTGGTCGCAACCAATTCGATCGCCGCGGCACTTGCAGACTGGCGTGCGCAGACCAAATTCCTGATCGTCGCCGCAGCGCTCGCCGCCCTGGTGGTCGCAGGCGTGCTGTTCCTGATCACCCGCGAGATCAACAAGCAAAACCGCCACGCGCGGCAACGGCTGAAGGCGGAGCGGCAACGGCTCGACACCGCGCTGAACAACATGATCCAGGGGCTGGTGCAGTACGACGCCGCCGGCCGCATCGTGACCTTCAACCGTCGCTATCTCGACATGTTCCAGCTCTCGACCGACATCGTGAAGCCGGGATGCCACTTCCGCGACCTGATGCGGCACCGCCAGGCGAACGGACTTTTCGACGGCGACGTCGACGAATTCTGCACCTCCGTCATGAACAATATCGCGCAGGGCCGGGTTGATCGCAGCCTGGCAGGCAGCGCGGACGGCCGCTGGTTTTCCGCCGTCAGCACGCCACTCAAGCACGGCGGGTGGATCACCACCATCGAGGACATCACCGAGCGCTGCAGGCTGGAGCAGGAGCGCGACCGGAACTACGCGTTCCTGCGCGAGATCATCGATCACATCCCCTCGCAGATCACGGTCAAAGATGCGCACGACCGGCGCTATCTCTTGGTCAACCGTGTTGCCGAGGAGAAGTTCGGCATCTCACGCGACCTGATCGTCGGCAAGACCGCATTCGATGTCTTTCCGGCCGCCGCCGCCCGAATCATCACCTCAGACGACGAAAGGCTGCTGGGGTCCACCGACGGCTTCTACAGGGATGAACACCTCTGGAAGACCCAGGCGAAAGGCGAACGCTACATCACCTCGAAACGCATCGGCATACGCGATCAGGCCGGCACGACGCACTACATCATCAACGTCGTCGAGGATGTAACCGAACGCAAGCTCGCGAACGAAAGGATCACCTATCTTGCGCATTACGATGCGCTGACCGACCTGCCGAACCGCGTGCTGTTCCGTGCGCAGATCGCGCGCGAGCTCGAAAGGGCAATGCGCGGTGAACGGTTCGCATTGCTTTACATCGATATCGACGAGTTCAAGGCCATCAACGACTCGCTCGGCCATCATATCGGCGACGAATTGCTGAAGACGGTGGCCGCACGGATCAAGGCCTGCCTCAAACCCAGCGACCTGATCGCCCGGCTTGGCGGCGACGAGTTCGCCGTGATCCAGACCGCCGTTGATGCAACGTCCGACGTCGCGGAATTCGTGACGCGGATCCATGGCGCGATCCGACAACCTTGCGACTGCCTCGGGCATCATCTTTCCACCGACGCCAGCATTGGCATCGCGCTGGCGCCGCAGGACGGCACGGAGTTGGACCAGCTCATCAAGCACGCGGATCTGGCGATGTATGCCGCCAAAGCGGGCGGGCGCCGGACCCATCGCTTCTTCGAGCCGGCGATGGATGAAAGCGCCCAGGCCCGCCTCACCATGGAGCAGGACCTGCGGCAAGCCAGGTGGAAGGCGGTTTCGAGATCCACTACCAGCCGCTTTTGGACTTGAGAACCAATCAGGTGGCGGGCTGCGAGGCGCTGTTGCGCTGGCGTCATCCGGAGCGCGGCATGGTCTCTCCCGCCGAATTCATTCCGGTGGCAGAAGATACCGGAATGATCAACGAGCTCGGCGATTGGGTGCTGCGCACGGCCTGCACGGAAGCGGCCACCTGGCCGTCTCACATCCGGCTCGCCGTCAACGTCTCGCCGGTCCAGCTCAAATGCGAAACGCTGGCGTTGCGGATCACGGGCGCGCTCACCGCCTCCGGTCTCGCGCCCGGCCGGCTGGAGATCGAGATCACGGAGGCGGTGCTGATCAGGGACGATGAAGCCGCGCTCGCGATCCTGCACCAGCTCCGCGCCATCGGCGTGCGCATCGCGTTGGACGATTTCGGCACCGGCTATTCCTCCCTGAGCTACCTGAAGCGGTTTTCGTTCGACAAGATCAAGATCGACCGGTGCTTCGTCAGCGACATCGAGGTCGACGGTTCCTCTGCCATCGTGCAGGCGGTGGTGAATATCGCCGCGTCGCGCAACATGACCACCGCGGCCGAAGGTGTCGAAACCGAACAGCAGCGAAAACTATTGCGCGAACTGGGCTGCACGCAGATGCAGGGCTTCCTGTTCAGCGCACCGAAGCCGGCATCGGAGATCAGGCGATTGCTCGAAGTGGACCAGGCGACGGCACGGGTTCTGGCCTAGAGCTTCGGTCCTGATGGAAACAGACCGAAGCTCTAGATTCTTATTTTGACGCGTTTTCTTCACGCGAACCGGTGTCCACTTCGCTCGAAAACGCTCTAAGCCAGCGCGACCGCCGATCGGGCGGCTATCTTGCGCGACGACGATGGCGTACAAATATGGGGGGCGAGGCCGGCCACGAGGCAATCTGGCCACCAGGCAATGACGAGTGAACCCATGTCTCCTCTTTCCATCCTCCTCAATGTGCTCTGGATCCTGATCGGCGGCGCGTGGATGGCGTTTGGCTGGCTTGTCGCCGCAATTATCATGGCGATCACGATCATCGGCCTGCCCTGGGCGCGCGCGGCTTTCAACATCGCCGTCTATACCCTGCTGCCGTTCGGCTCGCGGGCGGTGCGCCGTGACGAAATCACCGGCGCGAGCGACGTCGGGACCGGCGCGTTCGGGCTGATCGGCAATGTGATCTGGTTCGTGCTCGCGGGCTGGTGGCTTGCGCTCGGTCACCTGCTCACGGCGATCATCTGGGCAGTCACCATCATCGGCCTGCCCTTCGCCTGGGCGCATCTCAAGCTTGCCGGCATCGCGCTGTGGCCGATCGGCAAGACGATCGTGCCGGCCTGAGTTACGCCATCAGGCGGCCGCGATTGTTCTCCGCGAGGATCGGACGGATCAGCCTCCCGAAGCGCTCGGCCTCTTCCTCATGCAGATAGCCTGACAGGCAGAAGGAATGGCAGCCGGCATCGATGAATTGCTGCAGCATATCGGCGCACTGGGCGGGATTGCCGACCACGGCAATGCCGGCGCCAGGCCGGACCTTGGTGATGCCGGTCCACAGATGTGGCAACAGCAGATCGCCATGCTCGCGCGCAATCTGCTGCACCCGTTGATTGGCGACTGAATTGTTGTAGAGCGTCTTCATCTCCTGCTTCTGCCGTTCGGTGGCGTGACGCACCAGATGATCAGCCGCCTCCCACGCATCCGCTTCGTTCTCGCGGCAGATCACCTGCAGCCGCATGCCGAAGCCGATCTCCTGCTCGCGGCCGTGGCTGCGCGCCAGCGCCCTGATCTCGGTGATGTTCTGCGCGATGCGTTCCGGCAGGTCGCCCCAGAACAGATGCACATCGGAATGTTTCGCCGATAATTCCCACGCCTGCCGCGAGCCGCCGCCGAGATAGAATTTCGGAAACGGCTGTTGCAGCGGCCGCGGCCGGATATGCGCACCCGACAGCGTGTGGAACCTGCCGTCGAAATGCACCGGTCCGCGCGTGCCCCACAGCGCCTTCAGGATCGAGACCTCCTCGTCCATCAGCGCATACCGCTCTTCTTTGGCGTAGCTGATACCCTCGGCTTCGACCTCGCTCTCGTTCTGGCCCGCGATCAGGTTGATACAGATGCGCCCGCCCGACATCTGGTCGAAGGTCGAGATCATCTTGGCTAGCAGCACCGGATTGATATAGCCGGGACGCGCCGCGATCAGCGGCTTGATCTTCGACGACCGCGCCGCCATGAAGGCGCCCGTGATCCAGGCCTCCCAGCACACCGAGCCGACCGGGATCAGCAAATATTCAAAGCCCGCCGCTTCGGCGGCCTGCACCACCCGCTCGCAGAGTTCCGGCGAGCCCGCCACCTGGGCTTCCATCAGCCCATAGGCCGTGGTGTCGCCATGTGTCGGCAAATACCAGCCAAATTCGAGCGGACGCATGACGAATCTCCCTGGGCAGACGGCGCTTTTCGCGCGGTTCTACACCCAGTTTACAGCGTGCACCCGGCCGGACAATCGCTCTCAAGACCGTTGCCGATCAGGGACCAATCAGCTAAATGAACCGTCAGGCACCCGTAGCTCAGCTGGATAGAGCGTTGCCCTCCGAAGGCTCGTGTCAAGCGCTTTTGGATAACGAAGGAGATTGAGACCACTAGGAAAATCAATGCCTTGTTCGACAGATTCATTTTGCTCGGAGGCCTCGAAAATCTCGCGTAAGCGTCGCGTAAGCAAGCTCGGGTGCGGTGTAGCGAGGCGGCGACGGGGCCAGCGTAGCGACGGTGCGCAAATCGCTGTGGAATGGATCGGAGATGCGATTGAAATTTGATATGACGGTGCTCCGTTGACCTGGGTCGGTCGCGGAGACTAGGTGAAGTTCAAGGGCACCCGTAGCTCAGCTGGATAGAGTGACGGCCTCCGAAGCCGTAGGTCACAGGTTCGAATCCTGTCGGGTGCGCCAACCTACTTGTTGAGACGGCTGGCCGAAATGCAGAGGGCCGTCTGACTCTGACGCAAGCCCTGTAAGGATCGCCGTAGCGAGAATCTGTAAGTCCAAGTCCCGCCCCCGCAACTGAGAATTAGCAAGTCAGCTCAATGGGAGCAAAATCCAGCGGGTTTTAGCGTAGCGCCGGAGCGAGGTGTTTCGCTGCTGTCGCTCGCAGAACCCAAGCAATCACTGATTCTTGCGATCAGTTGATCGCGCCATTCCTCGAATGGCGCGACTGCCTTCTGTTGTCCTTTCTGCCAGTATCGGACGTCTGCCTCGTAAGGCCCCGGCACGGGCATTGGCGATCGCGGCCAAGACGGCGAGACCGATGGGCGTTGCCGACGCTGAGCGTTATCGATGTTATGCCGGAGGCGACGCACTGCAGGACATCGCCGCGCTGTTTGAGGCGCGGTGGCGCCGCCTCTCGTCACGCCGGCTCGGGCATGCTCATCGCAATCTGCTGTACGTCGGGAAGCCGGACGATACGACCGCCGGCGCCCCAATTTCCGTCCCCGATCTCCACCAGGTGTGTCCAGATGCGGCGAACGCCGTCGACCGCGGCCAGCGCGGGGCTGATCGCTGTCAGCACGTTGTAAGAGACCGCCGCCATCGTCGCGCGGCGCTCGTCGTCCAGTGCGCCCTCGGGCACCCGGATCTCGACGATCGCGCTCGGTCCTGCGTCGAAGCGTCCACCGACCGACCAGGCGCCTGCCGGTATCTCGTCGAGCAGCAAGGCGCTGATCGCGCGGAAGCCAGGGGTGTCATGCCCGCCGGTTTCGACTTTCATGACCTCGACGGTCAGACGCTCGGCGACTGCGGCCTTTTGCTCATCATCGAGAAGGCCCGCCGGCAGGGTCACTTTAATGAGGGGCATCATAGAATCTCCATTTTGCTTTCTTAATGAAAGCTATCTTCGCTTGATAACTTGTGTTACGCAAGCTATTTTTGTCGCATGTCCCGAAATCGCCTCGACCATTTGCCTTGTTCCCTTGCCCGCGCGCTCGATGAAGCCGGGGACTGGTGGACATTCCTGATCGTTCGCGACCTGTTGCGTGGCATTAACTCCTTCGATGGCTTCCAGTCGTCATTGGGGATAGCCAGCAACATTCTCAGCCGACGGCTGGTCAAGCTTTGCGACGACGGGATACTCTCGAAGCGGAAGGACGCATCCGACGGGCGCCGGATGCGGTATGCGCTGACGCCGAAAGGCGAGGCCCTCGCGCCGTCGCTGATCGCGTTGATGCAGTGGGGAGACGAGTGGATTAGTGGACGTGGCCGCGAACCCGTAATTCTCGCCGACAAACGCACGGGCGGACAGCTAGAGCCGATCCGCATCCGTGCGGATGGCGCGGACGTGCCGGCCGGCGAGATCGAGTTCCGGCGCGGACCGGGCTTGGCTTAAGGGTGGAGCGTAGCCGATCGAAGACGGCAGCCGCGCGCTGGACCGTTTCATGACGGCCGGCCTTGCGTCAGTCCCGGGTGAACGCCACGCCTTAAGCCCTGCTCATACGCGATTCGCTGCAGAAGATCTTCAAGCAGCTCCTGCTCCTCGACCGAGAGCGCGCTCAGCAACTCCCTTTTGTGCTCCTGCGCCTGTTTTGCGATGGCCTCGAGTTGGGCCTGACCCGCTCCCGTCAAGGTGATCCGATGGGACCGACGATCCTGCTCGTCGCGCACGCGCATTACAAATTCGCGCCGTTCGAGCTCGTCCGCCATTGCCACGAGCCGGCTCGCCGGCATGCCGATGGCTTCCGCCAACTCCCGCTGACTTGATCCCGGATTGCGCGCCAGGAAGCGCAACACGCCGACCAGTGCCGGCGTGAGATCGAGAGACTGCATTCTGGCCGCGAATTTCGATGCCGCATGTGCTCCCAGCTGCGCCAGCAGGAAGGCGGCCCCATCGCGGGCGGTATCCCTTGGATGATTCCCTTCAGCGACCATCTTGCACCTATCCGTTAAACGTTGTAACGGTTACATTATGTAATCATTACTGCAGGGATCTACCATGCCGAATGTGGCTCCGGCTGTCATCCGCGATCAATCGCCGCCTCCGATGATGCTGGGTATCATCTACGCCCTGCTCTTCAACGCCGGACTCCTCGCGGTCAGCCCCTTATTCGCGGCGGGGTCTTTCCCGGCGCCTTCGTCGACCGCCGCCCAGATCGTCGCATTTTTCCGGGCGAACGGAGGGCCGCTGACCATCACGTCAGCGCTGCAGTTCGGGTCGGCGATCCCTCTCGGGTTGTATACGGCGGCGGTCGCAAACAGACTTCGATTCCTCGGCGTACGCGCCGCGGGGGTCAACATCGCCCTGTTCGGCGGCTGGACGACAGCGGCTCTGATGCTCTTCGCCACATCGGTGATGTGGGCCACGGCGTCGGTCGCTTCGACGGCTAGTGATGAATTGATCCTGGCCCTTTACCGCCTTCAGATGGCTCTGGGCGGCCCCGGGTTTTCGGTGCCTTTCGGCCTTCTCATTGCAGGCATCGCTGTGACCGGCGGCCTGTCCGGAAAGCTTCCGAAATGGTTCGCCATCCTGGGTGTCTTGCTGGCGCTCATTGGTGAGCTGAGCTGGCTGTTCTTGATGACGCCCAATGCGCTGCCCTTGATCCCCCTGGTTCGCTTCCCCGGGTTCCCCTGGCTGATCGCCGCAGCCTGGCTGCTTCCAAACACGCGCGCGGTCGAGCTCGCGCCCTCCCACCACTGACGCCTTCGCGTCCATCCCAAACCGCACGCTGAGAAGGAATCTCCAATGACCGAGCTTGCCATTGCTCACGCTTCGGGCCGCCTTGATGGGAAAGTCGCAGTGCTGATTGGTGCAAGTCGCGGCATCGGCGCCCAAACCGCTAAGGTTCTCTCACGTTCGGGCGCCAAGGTGGTTGTGGCAGCTCGCGACGAGCATGCGCTTGCGAGCGTTGTTGCGGAGATCCAGGCCGCGGGGGGCGAGGTGCGCTCCATGACGGTGGATGTCGGTGATGAGCAGTCCGTCGAGCGCCTCGTTCAATATACCGTCGATCAGTTTGGGCGGCTCGATATCGCATTCAATAACGCGACCGATGGGCCGAGCCCGAAACCCCTGGCCGACATGAGTGTCGACGAATTCGACCGGGCCATTCGGACCAACATCCGCGGCACGTTTCTCGGCATGAAGTTTCAGGTCCCAGCCATGCTGGCAAGCGGGGGTGGCTCCATCATCAACATGGCGTCGGTCGCGGGCGTCCAGGGCGTGGCCAACCTCGCGGGCTATGTCACCGGCAAAGCCGGTATCATAGCGCTGACCAAGGTTGCGGCGTTGGATTATGCCGACCAGGGCATTCGCGTGAACGTACTCGCGCCGGGGCCGATCCTCACCCACCACCTCGAGGCGGCCGGCGAGCAGGCGCAACGTCAGGCCGCCATGGCGACTCCGATGCGACGCCTGGGCACGTCCGACGAAGTCGCCAGGACGATCCTGTGGTTGGGTTCCGATGATAGCCGCTTCATCACGGGTGCGACTATTCCGATCGACGGCGGACAGTTGGCCGGAAACAAGCCTGAGCACATGTACCGGCAGGGCCAAAGAATGCCGGACGCGAAATGAGGAGGGAGTCGCAGGTGCAGGAGTCGTGGAAACCGGAACTAGCCGTGGACAGGCGATCAAACAAGGCGATGATTGTAGTCTGTCACCCGGCCCCCGATAGCTTCAATCACGCACTTGCCAATGAAATTCAGAGGGCTTGGTCGGACGCCGGCTTCGACGTCAGGCTTCGCGACCTCTATGTTGAAGGCTTTGATCCCATCATCACGGCCGCCGAGGCTCGTGGCGCAGGGTCGCTCGATCCGGTAGTGACGGAGCATATCCAAGAGTTGCTCTCAAGCGAGCTGCTGGCCCTCATACACCCGAACTGCTGGGGCGCGCCGCCCGCCATGATGAAGGGATGGATTGATCGGGTTTTCGCACCTCAGGCGGCATACACCTTCCCCAAGGGAGAGGACACAGGAGACGAGCCAATCGGCTTGCTCGCTACCCGGGCTGCTCTCGTCCTCAACACCGGCAATACGTTGCCGGATCGGGAACGAGAGCATTTCGGCGATCCGCTAGACCGCATGTGGCGACAATGCATTCTCGCCTACTGTGGGGTCCGTAAGGTCGAACGTCGCCTCTTTGGTGTGGTTGCAACTAGCACGGCTGCTGACCGGGACGCCTGGCTAGCCGAAGCACGTCAACTCGCACACGATCTGTGCTAAGCTCGGTCACTCGCCGCCTAGCGTGGGTATCGGGTACCAAGCGTCGCCTGCACCAGATTGTTCTCGTCCTGGCTGGTGCCGGCCTCCGCGCCGACGCTGAGCCCGAGCTTCGTCCGACAGCATCAGGATTTCCGCGGCGTAGGCCTCAACGTTTGAGCTGCCGGCGTTAGCGCCAGGCCGGGCTTCGAACGCGCGAACAAGGCAGTACCAAGCTCGGTCTCAAAGTGACTGGAGCTGATCACTCACGCTGGATTGAGCGAGGTGGATTTCCTCGGCCGCGCGGGTGATATTTCGGTTCCGTGCTACCGCGAGGAATGTCTTGAGTAATCTTGGATGCATAAGAATGTTTTCCGTCGACAGACTACCGCTTCAGGTTACCGGGCTTGCTTGCCTACGCGTTGTCGGCCATCGCGCTGGCCATTGGCGACCATTCCGGAATTACAGGAAGCAGAAATATCTCGTGAAGCGCGTCGAGCACTCCTGAAGCAGAGAGCATTTCCTTTCGCACCTCCCCGTCGATGGGTCGGACGGTCAGCTTGTTTCGGAGCAACGTGTAGCGCGCTTCAAAAGCGGTCCGGGCCACGATCAGATCTCGCCGGAAGCCGACTGACGGGTGAGTAGAGGTAAACCAGTTGGCCACGACATAATCAATTTCCGCCGGAGCTCCGAGTGAGAGATCATAGACCGGGGTCCAGGTCTCGCCGATCAAGATTTGCAGGAGGCACCCCTCAGCGCTTGGATCGATGCGAAAAGTATCGTGACGTAAGCGTTGGGGTTGAGTCTCGGCGAGACGCAGGGGAGTCGTCGGGACACAAGTGCCGAAACCAACGTCAACGAGCCACGATTCCTCATCTACGAACACCCGCAATGCCATGTGCGATCGCGAAGGTAGTGTCGCCGCTGGGGGGCTCATCCAATAAACCCTGCCGAGCAAGCCAGTCACGGTGAAGCCGATTGACTCAAGCGCGCGTTTGAAGAGCCCATTCTGTTCGAAGCAATAGCCTCCACGTCGCGCGCGGATCAGCTTGGCATCGACAGCGGCCGGGCTAATGTCCACAGGCCGACCAAGCAGAACCTCGATCGCTTCGAACGTGATAGCCGACGTATGGCATGCTTGAAGCGCGTCGAGCGTCGCCATGGTCGGCGTGCGCGGCCCCGAGTAGCTGATACGCTCACAATAGGCGTCGAGGTCGAAGGCTGAGCGCCGTTTATCCGCATAGTCCATGGTGTCACGCTTCTCGCGGAACTTGTCTGAGCGACGCATAGATCGCGTCACGAACGGCGTCCGGGAAGTTCCCAAGCATGCCTGCCGTCGCGGTGTTCGTCATGATGACGACCGACAACTCAAGCTCCGGATCGACAAACCACGACGAACCGTAGACACCTCCCCACAGCCACGTTCCACGAGACTGTGGAGTGCCCGTTAGCGCCGGGTCGCGCAGGATCGCCCAACCCAAGCTCCATCCCCAACCTGGCGCAAAGGATTGGAGATCCCCGATGGCGATGGTGGTGAGCAGATCGGTCGATGACCTCGATAAGATCGGCGCGCCGCCGGTTCTGATCACTTCCAGGAACTGCAGGAAGTCGGTGGCGGTCCCGCTCATACCAGCACCACCCGATGGATAGGATTCGGGATCGAACATCCGGTCGGGCGCGAACGAAATAGCGCCATTCCAGAAGGGAACAAGATGATGCGCGGTCATGCGCGTCGGCGCAGGCTTGCCATCCGCATAGGCGGCCGCCAACCGATCGCGCTGCTTAATACTGAAGTCGGGCGATTTCAGACCCAGGGGCTGGACCACCAACCGGTCCACGAGTATCGGCAGTGGTGTTCCCGCTGCGCGCACGATAACCTCGCCCAGGACATCCGTTGCTACCGAGTATGACCATGCGCTTCCGGGCTCGGAGGCGAGAGGCACCGAGGCGATGCGTCTCAAATTCTCTTCGATAGACAGCCCAGGCTGGTCGAGGCCGTCGGAGACGTTGGCGCGATGATATGGCCCTCCTTCAACTTCGGACAGACGGTACGTCATCCCCGCGGTGTGCGTCAGAAGGTGGGAGATCGTGATGGTCGGGGTGCTGCCGTCGCGAAGGCGCGGCGCGAAGCCCGGGAGGAACTTGGTGACCGGATCGTCGAGTGAGATGACCTTCTGATCCAGGAGGGCCAATGCGCATGCGCTGACCAGCGGCTTGGTGAGGGACGCCCATCGAAATATCGTTTCTTGAGTGACAGGTACGCTCGCTTCGCGATCAGCGAAGCCTGCGGCACGTTCGTACTCGATTTGGCCAGCCCTTGAGACCAGCACGGCGGCACCGACGAGCGCCTGATCCTGAACGGCATAGTCCAATAGTACGTCGAGGTCACGTTTCAGGTTCTCGGTCGGGACGCTTGTTCGGTCGTGAGTAGAAGCGTGATTCATGATGATCCGTTGGGCTGTGAAGCAAGCTGCTCAGTATCACTTATGAGGGGAGCCAGCTTCCGGAACGCGGGTATACCGGATATCTGAAAATGGATATCATCTGACGCTCAACGGCGCCTGCCGCTCATGCTGGATTCAGGACCACGGTTTGCTCGCCGAGACCGTCGACGATGAAGTCGATCAGTGCTCGCACCCGGGGCGTCGACCTTAGCGAGGCATGGACGCCTAGCCGCACCGGCAGGATGAACTGCGGTCCAGGCGGCTCAAGACGTATAAGGCTTGGCCGTCCGTCCGCTAGGGCGCGGGGAAGCGCTGCAATAGCAGCTCCGTTTTCAGCCACGGACATCTGCGCCCACATGGTGTTCGCTCGCAGGACCGGTCGCGCTTCCGGGGCCAGGCGTTGAAGCCATGCTCCAAGGGTTGCCCTTCCCGGAAGTTCCTGAAGAGTAACAACCCTATGGCCGCTGCATGAAGTGCTGAAATCCGGATGTCCGCATTCGGCCAGATATTTCGGCGATACATAAAGTCCATAGTGAATCTCTGCAACCTTTCGTTCATACAGATCTTCCTGAGAGAAGCTGCCGAAACGAACCGCGAGATCCGCCTCGCGCCGGGAAAGATTGTAGTGGCGTCCATCATTGATGAGTTGGATGTCAACCAACGGATGCGAAACGGTGAAGCGGGCCAAAATGGGCGCTAGGACGTAATCGCCAAGCCAATCGACGCTGGTTACGGTGATCGGGCCTTGCAATCCCGTGTCTCGAGCCGCGAGGCGTCGTTCGACCTCCAATACTTCCTCGTCGATCCTATTGAGCCCGTCTAGCAACGCTCGGCATAGGGGCGTCAGCGAGAGGCCTGTCGGACTTCTATCAAACAGGCGGACCCCCGTTTGTGCTTCGAACGCGTCAAGCCGACGACTTATCGTGGGTTGCGAGGACCCAAGGTGGCGCGCTGCCGCGCTGAGGGATCCGTGCGTGGCGACCGCCAGAACAATCTTCAGATCATCCCATACCATCGCACAACCCCAAGACGACGCTATCCGATCGCGGATAAGATATATCCGTTTTTGAGGAATGTAACTGCCGTTCGCGCGGCGTAATAGGGGATTCCCGGATATGAGTATCTGCTCGAAGCGGGGACCTAGTTGATCGCTCGCAGCAGCGCCGTAACTCGCAGAACGCATCGGAACGAGGCGAGACCGAAGGACCGAGTATGAACCCTATTCGCGCGCTACCAGACCGGGTGGGGCAAATACGGATGCGGCGGACCGAGAAGTGGGAACCGAATGGCAAAGCCCGCAACAGCAATAGAGCCGGTCCGTAGGGCGGGTTCAGCGCTGGACGTGGAGCGCTCGGCGATTGCGGGGCTTATGCGTTGCAACTATTCCTACCTGGGCGGACAATGTGGAAGCGGTGGGTAAGCTCACGCCATGACGGTGGAGTTTAGAGACCTGCGCTGGGCGATTGTCGCGTCTCAACACCGAAGTCTGAGAAAGGCGGCGGAGGAACTCAACGTTCGTCAGTCGACGCTCAGTCGAGGCTTGCGAGATCTCGAACGTAAGTTGGGCGCCATACTTTTCGAGCGCACCAACGGTGGCACGCGGCCGACCATAGAAGGGCAAGAATTCCTCGACGACGCCCGGCGCATCGTGGAAGAAACGGAAGCGATCACCTTACGTCTTAAAACGCGTGCGCGAGGCGAGAGCGGTCGATTGACCATCGGCGTCCACGCCTCACTCTCCGCCGGCAATTTTCGAGCTACCCTTCTCGACCACCGGCACCGCTTCCCCATCGTAGATACTCATTTGGTCGACGGATCGAGCGACCACTTGATCTCCGATCTCGCCAATTCCGCCATCGACGTCGCCTTCGTGGCCGAGGCCAATCCAAGATGGACTGACAAGTCATTGTCGGTATGGAGCGAACGTGTCGTCGTCGCTCTCCCGGAGGAGCATCCGTTGAGCGGCCGCGAAGCGGTTCATTGGAGCGAACTGAGGCGCGAAACGCTTTTGTTACCGCAGCGCGGCCCAGGACCGGAATTCCTGAAGCTTCTCACCAGCAAGGTTGGATGCTCAGACCCCTGCCGTCTACTTCACCATGATGTGGCGCTCGACCGGCTTCTCACCCTGGTTGGCGCGGGCTGGGGTCTCTTGCTGGCGCTGGAAGGTGCAACTGGTGCCGCTTATCCGGGCGTCATCTTTCGTGAGATGCAGGATGCCGACGGTCCGACTCGCCTCAACTTCCGCGCCTATTGGCGGCAGGCAAACTGCAATCCCTCTTTGCGCCCGTTCCTCGATCTGCTTCGAGAGCGCTATCCGGATCTCTCGGCCGGCACTGCGCCAGAGTGAGCAGCATTTCGTCGTGCGTTAACGAAGGCCCGATCGGTTGCCGACGAAGCGCGCGATCAGAGGCCGAGCGCCGGCGTATGAAACAACGCGCCGGTCCCTATTAAAGGCTTTTCACCTCGATCGATCGTGTCTTGCGAAGGTAAAGCGCGGCGCCATTACTCAGGGCGGCGGGAGCGCGCCCAAGAGATCAGGATAGCCGCCGTCTTGCATGTGTTCATGGCAACGGCCTTCTATGGAAGAAGTCGATGAAGGCCCGAAGTTTTGGCAGAACCTGCGATCGAGCCGGGTAGTAGATGCAGAAGCCTGGGCTGGGAGGGCAGGTTCCTTCAAGCGTTCGTTCCAGCCGCGCTTCTTCTAGGAGCGGCCTCACATGCCGGTCCATGAGGTAGGCCAGACCAATTCCTGCAGCTGCGCCTGCCAAAGCCAGCGCTGCGGTGTTGACGATCAGCGGACCATCCACGGCGATCGAAGAGTTTTGATCAATGTTTTGCACCTCCCAGCGATAGAGGCCGCGGGTCATACGAAAATTGATACAGGCATGGTTTGCGAGGTCTTCCGGCCGTGTTGGATGTCCTCGACGAGAGAAATAAATCGGGGCACCTACGATCGAGAACGGCTCGCTGTGGGTCAGCGGCGTTGACACCATGTCGGCTGGGACTTTCTCTCCCAATCGGATTCCTGCGTCGAAACCGTGATCAACGGTGTCCGTCAGCAAGTTGTCGACGAATAACTCCAGCTTGATCTTGGGGTAGCGGCTGCAGAAAGCCCCGAGGCGTGGTTGAATCAGATATTCAGCCGCCGGTTGCGGCAGATTAATTCGAAGCAGTCCCGTCGGCTCGCCACCGAGGCTACTGGCGTTGTCGAGAGCGGCAGCGATCGCGGCAACGGAGGGATCCGCTCCGTCGAAGAGCTGCCGTCCGGCTTCGGTCAACCGGACGGCACGGGTGGTACGGGTGAACAACGGTGCCCCAACGCGAGCCTCCAGGCCTTTGATCGTCAGACTGACGGCCTGCGGCGAAACGGCGAGGTCGGCCGCGGCCGCCGTAAAGCTGCGATGCTCCGCAACAGCGAGGAAAGTAGTGAGTCCGTCCAGGAGGTCTTTGCGCATTATCAATTGTAGCTTGATAACAAGTCACTATAAAGGGGTATTATCATGCTCATGATGCACCGCTACATCATTCGTATGTTCCCTAGGATGCTGAAGGAGAATGACCATGGAGAAACGGCAACTGGGATCTCAGGGCTTGACGGTTTCCGCACTTGGCCTGGGCTGCATGGGCATGAGCGACTTTTACGGGATACGGGACGATGAACAGTCCATCGCGACTATCAATCGAGCGCTCGATCTTGGGCTCACCTTACTCGACACAGCACCGATGTACGGGCCGTTCTTGAATGAAGAGCTGATCGGACGAGCGAT
>NZ_PSRR01000135.1 GCF_004296405.1 Bradyrhizobium sp. Leo170 | reverse complement strand
GCCGGCGCGCCCCGGAATGACGGGCCCAAGGACGCAACTCAGTTCACGGCCATGAAGATCGAAAGGCCGAAGCCCGTCAGGTGATGCAACGCCTGATCGACGCCGATCAGCGACCAGAACCACGGGTGCTCGGTCGTGACGCCGAAGGTCGAGGTGGTGATTCCCTTGGCGCGATCCACCGCAAGGTGGATGAAGAAATCGATGAAGGCGACGAACCAGAATCTTGGCGCGATCACCAGGATCAGGAGCAACGAGGTCGCAAGGTGCACGAGACAATGCGCAAACAAAGGCAGCGCCCAGCCGATCTTCTGATCCTTGCCGATCGCCATCCAGGAATTCTGCAGAAAGAAATCCGCCACGATGTGCTTGGCGGTTAGCAGCAACATCCATCCTACCAGCGCTGCAACCGGGACCGACGACGACATGGATGGAAACGACAAAGCTGACGCCCTTCGCTGCGACTGATGGAAAATGATGGAGAGAAACCGGACCTGGGCGTCAGCGCAACTTCTTCTTAAACCCGCAATATTCAAAACTTGCGGCCATTTATGGCATCTCCCGCGCCCGAATGCACCTCTCGGTCCTCCGAAATTCATATGGTGTGGCCCTACGGCGATAGTGCTGCGGCATCGCCGCGCAGGCCACAAAGGTTAACAGTCGACGGCCATCTGTAGTCGGGACAAAGCCGGACATCGTTCAGGCCCGCAGCATCGCTCGCCCAACATGATCGCGACCTCCTGAACGACGGAGTTGCGTTGCAGCAAAAAAAATCTCGCAAAAACAAATAGATAAATACTCCAAACAGAGCAAGCGAAACAGGCGTTTCAAGAAGATTTTGCGAGGTCACGCGAACCGCCCCCCGCCTCGCCGTGCAGCGACCGGCTGCCGGGTCTGAGCGCCGCCATTCCCGGGCTCGGCCACCAGTACACCCGCCTCCAGGCGTCCGTGATACGAAGCGTCAAGCGATCACCGACCGGGCGGCATCATTCGGTGGCATCGAGCTGACGGCCTTCGCGCTCCATGTGCAGATAGTTGGCGTTGAACAGGCCGGCATTCATCAGGCGCCGAAGATCCGGCACGACAAGCGTCTTGCCTTTCAAGACGATTAGGTTCGCCGAACGCAATTCCTGCAGGGTGCGGTTGACATGCACCTTGGACAGCCCGCTGGCGTCGGCGAGATCAGCCTGCGTCAAGGGGAAGTCGCAACCGTCGCCGTTGGTGAGACCGGCAAGACGTAGGCGGAAGAACAGCTCGCACAAAAGATGCGCCATGCGCTCCAGCGCCGTGCGCTGACCCAGGTTCAACGTCCATTCGCGCTGGATCGCGGCATCGACCAGGCTTTCCCACCAGAGCGCCGTCACGATGCGCGGATATCCGACGCTGATCTCCTCGAAGAAATCGCGCGACAGGTCGGCGATGGTGCAGTCCGTGATCGAGCCGATCGAATGATCCATCTCGCGCAGGATGAAGACGTTGAGATCGCAGCTATCGCCCGGCAGGAAAAAGGACACCACCTGCCGTCGCCCATCCTCCAACTGCTTGTAGCGGCATGCCCAGCCGGCAACGACCAATTGCACGTCCTTGGGCCTCTCGCCCTCGCGCACGATATCGACCCGGGGACCGAACTTGCGCAGCCGTTCCGATGCCGCGCGGGTGAGGCACGCGCGATCGGCCGACGACAGCCGCACAAACTGCTCAAGCTTACGAACGAGTGGACTCAAAGGGACAGTCTCCCCGCTAATAAGTCGAGTAAGGATAGGACCGATTTCAATAACCTATGTTATTCACTCTCAAGTAGCTAATTATATATCATACTCTATCAGGTTGCGAGTAGTGACGCCTAAAATGCGAGTTTCTTCAAGGACCCCAGCACATGTTAATGCGCAGGCGGAACCCTGTCTGTGACGATCGGCGGGGGTGCAGTCGGGGAAATGTGATGCAGGAATACCGGGCCTATCTGTTGGGAATCGACGGCCACATTCGCGAGCGGATGGAGCTGGAAAGCGAGACGGACGAGGAGGCGGTCGCCAGGGCACGCCAGCACTTCAATGGCGGTACGATCGAGGTCTGGCAGGGGGTGCGTATCGTCGCCAAACTGGACGATGGCTCCGAATGAGTGGACGCACTCGCATCAAGCCGTTGTGAAGCGCCGCGCCGCAAGAAACCCAACGCGAGTTCGTTCCTATCCCGTCGGCGCGTCGCCGCTGTCGTCAGCACCCATGCCCGAACCCGGCGTCTTGTTGTCCTCGGTGAGCTTGGGATCGCGGGTCGCTTCCTTCGAAACCGAATGCTTCGGATCCGTCTTGTGCACGGTCTGAGCGCGCCGCTTGTCGGCAGGCTGCTCTTCGCCCTTGTTGTCCCTGACGATGCCTTGGCTCGAACGTGTCATGGGCTATTTCCCTGGGCTGCTTCCCTGATGCCTCGACGGCCCCGGCGACCTCTTTCGCCGGGGCCTGTCATCGGAGTGCTTCCGCCATCCTCCGGGGACGGATAGCGGAAGCAACAGGCTTACGTCCGGCCGCGACAAACGTTCCAGTCGCCGAAGATTTGCATCTTTGGTTTGATCAGCTTTCATAGGTTAAGGACGCTGTCGAGGCGTCAGACTAGCTTCGCTTCCAGATCGGAGGCGGCATGAAGAAGAAGCGAAACAGATCGCGGCCGACCGAGCCATTCGAGGTCCGTTTGCAGAAATTCGCCCGTGATGCCCGCGCCGCCGCGCGCCGGTTGCCGCTTGGCCGCGAGCGCGATGCGTTAATGAAGAAAGCCAGGCAGACCGAGAATGTACTCGATGTCAGCGCCATGCTGGCCGTCCGCCATGCCGATGCGGCCAATGAGAGGTGAGATCAGGGAGGGGCAAATGATCGAGGGCAAATTTGATTCGAAGACCTTGGCAATTATGAACGCCGCCTTGGATCGGATCTGTGAGCAAACGCAGCATGGCGAACGGCACTCGGTTCGCAAGAGAATCGCCAGACGGATCATCAGATCCGCCGAGGGCGGCAAGACCACGCTGACGGACCTGATCGCCGCGGGCGAGCGAGCGCTCAGCAATCTGGCTCCCGCCGCGAAATAACGGCTTTCGCAGGAACGCTATCCACTTTTCCGGATCATGCTCTAGCCGGCCGTGGCACTGGCTCCGGCAGGCACTCGGGCGCGGATTTCCGCGATCTTGCGCTTCAGCGCCGCCTGCCGCGGATCGGGCATCGCTGCCGCGCGTGCCTCTGCAATGGCCCCGGCGAGATCAGGCAAGGCGAGCGTGCCATCGAAGGTCGGTTTGGCAAGGTCGTCGATGATCGTGTGCCAGTCGGCGAGCCCGTGGCGGTAGCTCGCGCCATAGCCTTCGATCATCGTCGCCGTCCGGATGACCGCGAGAGCAGCGGCGGGCTGCTTGGCCAGGCTGCGGTTGATCATGTGCAGCCAGCGCTCCACCCAGACCCGCTCCTTGGCGTAGCGAATCGAGAACAGGCGCCAGCGCTTAAGGCCGGCCTCGAGCTTCAGGCGACGGACGCTGAAGCGGTTTTTGGTGGAGAATTTGACCTTGACCGTCCTTCGTGCCCAGCCCTGCCACTCCAAAATATCGAGCACCGGCGCGGCGACCGCGGCAGGCAGAGCATCAACCAACTCGTCGAATCGGAATCTCCTGATATCCACCGATCCAGCCCGCGCACCCTTCTGCTCGAGCTCGAGCAGTTTCAATTGCGCGATCCGGATCGGATCCTCATAGGCCATGCGCTCCATCATCAACTGCGCGATCTCGGCGAGCATCACCTCGTCGACGTCGCGCCTGCCGACGAAGCGCCGCAAGCGGTCGACATAGAGCTGGGCGTAGCCGGCGCTCTGATAGTCGATCAGGAGGTGGATGGCATCGCTCGCGACGGCTGCGACGCTCTCCGGCAATCCCTCGGGAAGCACCGGCGGTGTGCTGTCCTCGTCGCCGAGGAAATCGGCGAACAGATAACGCAACGAGGACAGGATGCCGTCGTCGTCCGCCACGGTTGCACTCTCGCTCGTCATGCCGGCTTCGGCTCTACCGCCGCCACCTGCTGGGCCAGCCGCTGCTCCAGCGTATCGATATTCTGGAACAGCCGCGCGCTGGCAAGCCTGAGGAAGTAGAAGCCGAAGGCCGGGTTCTGCACATAGAGCTGCTCGACCTGGTCGTAGCTTACCGAAAGGATAACGCCGCCCTGGACGCATTCCAGCGTTTGCGTGCGGACGTTGGACGGTGACAGCATGCCGAGCTCGCCGACAATGGCGCCGACCGGCAGCTCGATTCCGGACTCGACCAGGCGGAAGCGGCCGCTGACGATGTAGAACATGCTGTCGGCCTTCTCGTCCTTGTAGAACAGGACTTCGCCAGCGCCGCATTTGCGCTCGGTCATGAACGGCTTCAGCCATTCCATCGAGAGATCGCTGTTGACGGATTTCCTGACGTCGCGGACGAGCTGCAGCATCTGGTGCAGGCGATAGGTATTGACCAGCAGCATGACTATCTGGACCAGAATGACCAGATAATTATGGATCGGGATGGCCGTGATGATCAGGACAATGTTTGCGAGAATGCCGAAAACGCGCAAGGGAATCATTGTCCGCATCGTGGTGGTCGCGATCACGAAGATCGACGCGAACAAGGTGCCGGCAGTCCCTGCGTGCTGAACAAGATGTGAGGTATCCATAGGAAACCAACCAATTTCTAAGCATTGAATGTCGCCGCGATTTCATAATCCGGGGCCGCCCCGCACGGCAGCCTCTCCCTGATATACGGGAAATGTCGCTCTTTTGTTCGCGAATCTCACGACTTTGTCAGGCCAATCAGGCGCCGGCCAGGGCGCCTGGCATGCCCAGACGGGTGAGACCGAGGTGGAATGCAGCCATTTGCCAGTCGTCATTGACGGGCTGGGCAAGGAAAGGCACCTTCCGGCAACCGGTGTGGATTAGCACGTCCGCGAAGCAGCCAACAGGCCCGGACTCGCCGCGACGTCGACGCCAAGACCGACGCCAAACCGGCGCGAGCTGGAGAACCAACAATGGAGCGAACCATGTCTGACGCGGCAGAGACCGCAACCCCGCCGCAGCTCGAGATTTCGGGCCCTCGCGCCACCATCCGCCTCAACCGTCCGAAGCACATGAACCGGCTGCAGGCGGAAGATCTCGTCGAGCTGGTGAGACTGTTCGACCGCGTCGAGGCAGATCCCGCCGTCCGCGTGCTGGTACTGACCGGCACTGGCCGCGCCTTTTCCGCCGGCTACGATCTCAATTCGGTGGCGGCGCGCGCTGGCGCTGCCGGCGACGAGCCGAGCACGGGTTCCGCGTTCGAGGGCGTGGCAAACCGGCTCGAAGATCTGCACGTGCCCACGATCTGCCGGCTCAACGGCGGCGTCTATGGCGGCTCGACCGATCTGGCGCTCGCCTGCGATTTCCGCATCGGCGTCGACACCGCGGAGATGTTCATGCCGGCCGCAAAGCTCGGCCTGCATTATTACCCGAGCGGGATCAGGCGTTACGTGTCGCGGCTTGGCGTCAACAATGCCAAGATGCTGTTCCTGACGGGACGGAAGATCGGCGCGCCGGAGATGCTGCAGATCGGCTATCTCACCGCCATGGTGCCCGAGAGCGAGCTGGACCAGGAGGTCGACCGGCTCGCGAGCCTGCTCGCCGCCAATGCACCTCGCGCCATGGCCGGCATGAAGCGCGCCATCAATGAGTTCGCTCACGGCGAGTTCGACAAGGAAGCCGCCGACGCCCGTCATCGCGAGAGCCTGCGCGGAACGGAGATCAAGGAAGGCATCAAGGCGCGCGCCGAGAAACGGCCGGCGAAATTCTGACCGCCGGCTGGCCGATCTCGAGAGGTATGTGGAAGTGCAACCCGATTCGCCGAACGAGCGCGCCGACCGCGTCCTGCATTGGCTTGGGCTGATCTACTCCGGCGACGTCAGTGGCAGCATGAATGCCGCCAATCCACGCGTCGCGCTCCGGATCCGCGCCGAAAGCCCCGACCTCGCAGCCGGCGATCCCTATCTGTCATGCGCGATTGGCGATGAAAATGCGCTGCGACTAGCCACGCAGGCCGATCCCTCCTGGCTCAACCGTCCCGGCGGCCCGCTCCGATTGCCGCCGCTGTTCGCAGTCGTTCATTCGGCGCTGCTTCGCGTAGCTGAATTTCGCGAACGGCTGCACGAGAGCGCGAAATTTCTGATCGCTGCGGGCGCGGACGTCAATCAGCGGATCTACAGCCGCTGGCCGCCGGGTTCTTTGAGCAATCCGGACGAGCGCTGTCCCTTGTCAACGCTCTATGGCGCCGCCGGAACCAACCGCGATGCCGCGCTGACGAAGCTGCTGCTCGAAGCCGGCGCCGACCCGAACGACGGCGAATCGCTCTACCACTCGCTCGAGAATCCCGATTGCACCCGCCTCTTGCTGGAGCATGGCGCTCGCATCGCAGAGACGAACGCGATCTACAGATCGCTCGACCTCGAAGATGCGGCGCCGCTCAAGCTGCTACTGCAGCATGGCGGCGATCCAAACGAGCCAGCGCGAAATCCGCCGCTGAGTGATTGGGGATCGCCACTATTGTGGGCGATCAGGCGCAGGCGCTCGATCCAGCACGTCGAGGCCCTGCTGGAGGCGGGCGCCGACCCATCGAGGATGACCCCAGCCGGCGTCGATGCCTACAGGCTGGCGCTGCAGTTTGGGCTTGTGGAGGTCGCCGAACTGCTGCGCGGCCGCATCAGCGCGCAGCCGATCTCCGACGAAGAGCGTTTCGTGGCGGCTTGCGCGCGCGGCGACGAGCGCGAAGCCCGCGCGATCGGCGCAAGGCGTCCCGACCTGCCTGCGTCACTGCCCGAGGCGCAACTGCGATTGCTACCGGACATCGTGGCGGAAGGCGGAAGCGAAGGCGCACGACTCATGGTCCGGCTCGGCTGGCCAATCTCCGTGCGCGGCGGCGACTGGAATGCATCCGCACTCAATCTCGCCGTCTTCCGTGGTGATGCGGAATTGACGCGCTTCCTGCTCGAACACGGAGCGAAATGGACGGAAGAGCACGGCGCTTTGGCGATCATGTCTGCGGCTCGCTGTCATGGGCGTCCTGCAACCAGCCGGTCGAGGGCGGTGACTGGGTCGGCTGCGCCCGGGCACTGCTTGAACATGGCCTGCCGCGCGCTGTGCCAATTCCCGGAGATTCCGAACATGTCTTGATCGCGGGGGTCAAGAAGACGTTCTCCGAGGAGGTGATCGCGGAACTGCTTGGTCACCACACCTGACGTCCGGTGCGCAGCTCCTTCACCGGATTCGCCCGGAGCAGGAGGTTAACCAAGTTTTAGCGCTAGCCATGTCGATGATCCCTGCTGGGGCACTTGTGAACACCGAGGGAGAAAGTTCCTCCATGCTCAGAAACGGTACCTATGCGGCGTGGTTCAAGACCCCGCTGGGCCAAGGCACCGGCATCGCCCATGTCGAAGACGGCAGGATCTGGGGTCATGACAGCATCACGACCTATAGCGGCTCCTGCGAAATCGACGGGGATCGCTTCACCGCCACATTATCGGTCAAGAGACACACCGAAGGACATGCAACCGTCTTCGGCGCCGATGACCTTACGCTTCGGCTTGAAGGAACGTGCGCCGACAAGTTGGGGCGTTACACAGCGACCGCGGAGCAGGTGCCTGGGGTACTCCTTGAAGGAACGCTGATTCTCAGCGAACCACAGCCGCCCGCACCGGAGCCGGTCGGGCCGACACCAAAATTCGACCCTGACAAGCTGCCGAAAATTCCACCGCGCACCCGCTGATCGGTCGCCCGATCACCTGCGTCGACGGATTACTCGTCCAAGAACGTCACGGCATCCGCAACGGTCGCCCTTGAGGTCCGATAGCTGTTCACCTTGTGGCCATGATCGGCGTAGCCGAAGGAGATGCCGCAGACGACGCGGCGGTCGTCGGGCAGATTGAAGTGACGGCGGATCAGGCCGGAATGGCGGGCGAGCGCGGCCTGCGGGATGGTGCCGAGCCCGAGCGCTTGGGCGGCCAGCATGAAATTAGAGACATAGGCGCCGCAATCGATCGCACCATAAATGCCGAGCGGCTCGTTGGTGTGGATAACAGCGACATGCGGCGCGCCGAAGAAATTGTAGTTCTCCAGCGCCTGCTTTGCGTACGCGGCCTTGTCGCCTCTGATAATGCCGAGCGTGTTGTAGAGCTGGAAGCCGCTTTCGCGGCGCCGCTCCAGATAAACCCCGACATATTCGCGCGGCGGCGCGAAGTCATGGTCGTCCTTGGTGCCGGAAGCCGCCTCGGCATAGATCAATTTGCGGAAGCGTTCCTTGGCCTCGCCGCTCGCGATCAGGACCTGCCAGGGCTGGCTGTTGCACCAGGACGCGGTGCGCTGCGCCACGTTGAGCACATGCTCGATGATCTCCCGCGGCACTTCGCGCGGCAGGAAGGCGCGCACGGAGTAGCGCTCGTTCAGCAGCTCCTCGAGCACGCCGATGCGATCTTCGGTCGTGTAACGCGGGCTCGGCGTTTTCGCATCCATGGTCAGCGTCCTTTGGTTGGGATCTTGTTGAACGGCACGTCCTTGTCGACGCGGATATCGCCGGGCAGGCCAAGCACGCGTTCAGCGATGATGTTGCGGAGGATTTCATCGGTGCCGCCGGCGATCCGCATCGATGGCGAGGTGAGCAGCATCTGCTGGAACTGGCCGTTCGCGACTTCCTCCGAAGCGCCCGTGAGCGCGCCGGCGGCGCCTTCCAGATCCATCGCGTAAGTCGCGATGTCCTGCAGCATCGAGCCCGCGACGAGCTTGCCGATCGAGTTCTCCGGCCCGGGCCGCTCGCCCTTGGAGAGCGAGGAGATCGCGCGGTAGCTGGTGTATTTCAGTCCGCTTGCCTTCACGGCCCAGCTCGCAAGCTTCGAGCGCACGGCGGGATCGTCGATCGCGAGCCCGTCGTCCGTCATCAAATTGGAGCAGAACTCGAACATTTCGGGGAAGCCGGTTGCCAGCCGCGCGCCGATCGACATGCGTTCGTTCATCAAGGTGGTCAGCGAGACGTTCCAGCCGTCGCCGACTGCGCCAAGCCGCTGGCTGTCCGGGATCACCACATCGGTGAAATAGACCTCATTGAACTCCTGCATGCCGTTGGCCTGCTTGATCGGGCGCACTTCGACGCCTTTGCTCTTCATGTCCAGGAAGAACATGGTGAGCCCCTTGTGCTTTGGCACGTTGGGATCGGTGCGCGTGATCAAAAGCCCGTAATCGGAATAATGCGCGCCGGAGGTCCAGATCTTCTGGCCGTTAATGATCCAGTTGTCGCCCTGCTTTTCCGCACGCGTGCGAAGCCCTGCGACGTCGGAGCCGCCGGCCGGTTCGGAGAAGAGCTGGCACCAGATCTCTTCGCCCGACGCAAGCTTCGGCAGATAGCGGCGCTTATGCTCCTCGCTGCCATAGGCCATCACGGTCGGCCCGCACATGCCCTCGCCGATCTGGAACGGCTGGGTCAATTTGCCGTAGATGCCCTCTTCCTGCTGCCAGATCACGCGCTCGATCGGGGTCGCGCCGCGGCCGCCATATTCCTTCGGCCAGTGCAGGCAGGCCCAGCCGGCCTCGGCCTTCTTCTTCTGCCAGGCCTTGCCGACATCGACGATCTCGGCCTTCTCCAGCCGAATGCGGCCGAGCGAGGATTTCGACAGCTCCGCCTCATATTCCTTGGGCGCATTGGCCTCGACCCATTTGCGCGCCTCGGCGCGGAAGGCGGCTTCCTGCGGGGTGTCGTCGAAATTCATTGGCGCTTCCTTTGTTCTTGTCATTCCGGGGCACGCGAAGCGTGAACTATGATGTGCAATTGCACATCGGAGAATCTCGACCCACAACCTCCGGATTCCGGGTTCGCCGCTGCGCGGCGCCCCGGAATAACGGCTAGGCTCTTCCCTTGGTCGGGATCTGGTTGAACGGCACGTCCTTGTCGACCCTGATGTCGCCGGGCAGTCCCAGCACGCGTTCGGCGATGATGTTGCGCATGATCTCGTCGGTGCCCCCTTCGACGCGGGTGCCGGGCGCACGCAGCAGCATCGCCTGGAACCTGCCGGCGAGTTCCGCGTCTGGCCCGCTCAGCACGCCGGCGGCGCCCTGCAGGTCGAGCGCGTACATCGCGACTTCCTGGATCATCGATCCCGCCACCAGCTTGCCGATGGAATTCTCCGGACCCGGCCGCTCGCCCTTCGACAGCGCCGAGATCGCGCGCATGCTGGTGTATTTCAGCCCGCTCGCCTTGACCGCATAGTTGGCAAGCCGCGAGCGAACGCTGCGGTCTTCGATCGCGGGGCCATCCTCCAGCATCAGGTTATTGCAGAACTCGAACAGCTCAGGGAAACCAGTCGCGACACCGGCGCCGATCGACATGCGCTCATTCATCAGCGTGGTCAGCGAGACGTTCCAGCCGTCATTGATCTCGCCGAGCCGCTGATGATCGGGAATCCTGACGTCGGTGAAATAGACCTCGTTGAAGTCGGACTGCCCGCTCGCCTGCTTGATCGGCCTAACTTCGACGCCCGGGCTCTTCATGTCCAGGAAGAACATCGTCAGGCCCTTGTGCTTGGGCACCGTCGGATCGGTGCGGGTCAGCAGGATGCCGTAGTCGGAATAGTGCGCGCCCGATGTCCAGATCTTCTGGCCGTTGACGATCCACTCGTCGCCTTTTTTCTCCGCGCGGGTACGAAGCCCCGCAACATCGGAGCCGCCGGCGGGTTCGGAGAAAAGCTGGCACCAGATCTTTTCGCCAGAGGCCAGCGGCGGCAGATAGTGGCGCTTATGCTCCTCGCGGGCGAACGCCATCATGGTCGGGCCGCACATGCCGTGGCCGATGATGAACATGGCGGAGAGCCTGCCGAACGGCCCCTCCTCCTGCTGCCAGATCACACGCTCGATCGGCGAGGCGCCACGGCCGCCATATTCCTTCGGCCAATGCAGGCAGGCCCAGCCGGCATCCGCCTTCTTCTTCTGCCAGGCCTTTGCGACCTCGAGGATGTTGGCATTCTTGAGCTGGGTGCGGCCGAGCGAGGATTTGCGCAGCTCGTCCTCATATTGCTTCGGCGCGTTCGCCGCGATCCAGGCTCTTGCCTCGGCGCGGAACGCAGCTTCCTGCGGGGTGTCGTCGAAGTTCATGGACGTCGTCCTTTTTTGACCCGTCATTCCGGACGATCCGCGCTTCGCGGATCGATCCGGAATCCAGAGGTTAGTTACGTCGAGATTCCGGGTTCGCGCTTCGCGCGCCCCGGAATGACGAGCAAGAATTTACGCCGCGTTCTTCTTGCGCATGCGGTCGATCAGGGCATCCTCCCAATAAGAGAGGCTGCCGAGGCCGAGCGCAGTAGCATTGGCGCGGCGGTAGTACATGTGGCAGTCGAACTCCCAGGTGAATCCCATGCCGCCATGGACCTGGATGTTGTTCTTGGCGCAATGCTGGAACGCCTGCGTCGCGCTGATCCGCGCGGCGGCGGCCGCTTCCGGCAACTCCGCGGCATTGGTCGAGAGCGCCCAGGCGCCGTAATAGCAATTGGAGCGCGCCAAGGTCGCCGAGACATACATGTCGGCGAGGATGTGCTTGACTGCCTGGAACGAGCCGATCGGGCGGCCGAAAGCGATCCGATCGAGCGCGTAATCGCGGCCCATCTCCAGCGCGCGGTCGGCGCCGCCGACCTGCTCGAACGCCAAGAGCACCGCGGCGCGGTCGAGCACTTGCGTAATGATGCCCCAGCCTTCGCCGGTGGCGCCGAGCGGCTCAGCCTTGGCGTTGGTGAAGGTGATCTCGGCCTGGCCGCGGGTCAGATCGATGTTGGTCAATTCCTTGACATCGACGCCGCCGCCCTTGAGGTCGACCAGGAACAGCGAAATATCTGCATCGCGTCCCGTCGAGCCGGTGCGCGCGGCGACCACCGCGAAATCAGCGATAGCCCCATCCGGCACTGGCTTCTTGGTGCCGTTGAGCGCACCGCTAGATGCAGCGAGCTTGATTGCCTTTGGCGACGGACTGCCTTTGCCCTCGAACAGCGCCAGCGTGCCGATGGCTTCGCCCGCGGCGATCTTCGGTAGCCATTTCTGCTTCTGCGCATCGCTGCCGGCGAGCATCAACGCTTCGGCCGCGAGATAGACAGTCGAGGAGAACGGCACCGGCGCCAGCGCCCGGCCCATCTCTTCCGCGATCACGCAGAGCTCAAGATGGCCCGCGCCCGCGCCGCCGAACTGTTCGGGGATCGCAACGCCGAGGAAACCCATCTCGGCGAGGCCCTTCCAGAGGTCCTTGTCGTAGGCGGCCTTGCCATCGAGCACAGTGCGCACCGCTTTCGGCGGACATTGCTCGCTAAGGAATTTCCGCGCCTCGTCGCGCATCTGCTTCTGTTCGTCGGAGAAATCGAAATTCATGGCGTTTCACTCGGGTTGATGATGCGTGACAAGAGACTGTCATTCCGGGGCGCGCGTAAGCGCGAGCGCGGAATCCATCGCGCCGCGTGCGCAAGCGGAGAAATGGATTCCGGGCTCGATGCTATCGCATCGCCCCGGAATGACGAGGGGAGAGAGGTGATCTTCATTGCAGCACGATCACGTCTTTGCATGGTTGATCAGCATAGAGCCGCTCCACCAGCGCCGCGCGGCGCTCGAGGCCGGCGCGCTGGTTGATGTAGCCCTTGTCGGTGAGTTCGTTGCCGTCGATCGAGGGCGGCTCGACCATCAGCATCGCGCGCGAGATGCGCCGGCTGCTGGCGCCGGCGACGGAAGCATTGTGCGCCTCCAGTCCGCGCCTGAAACAGTCGATCACCTCCGGATGCTTCACCGCATCGTCGAAGGTTGCGTTGGGATCGCCCATGATCTGCCGGCAGGCATGAAGATTGGGCCAGGCGAGCAGGCCGATAAAGGGGCGATCCTGGCCGGCCACCAGCGCGTCGTGCACGACAGGCGTTGCGGCGGCGATCACATCGGTGCGGAGCGAGCCGACATGCACGAAGGTGCCGGTCGTGAGCTTGAAATCCTCGACCACGCGGCCGGCGAAGATGATGCCCTGCACGGGATCCTCGGGGTCGACGAACACGCCGGCATCGCCGATGCAGTAGAAGCCTTCCTCGTCGAACACCGATCTGGTGAGTTCGGGCTGGCCGAAATAGCCGGGCGTGACGTTGACGCCGCGCAGGCGCAATTCATACTTCGCGCCGCACGGCACCATCTTCAGCTCGACGCCAGGAAACGGCAGTCCGATCAGGCCGACGCGCTCGGTGTCCCAATAGGTGCCAGTCGAAGTCGGCGCGGTCTCAGTCGATCCCCATCCGGTATAGAACACGATGCGCTCACCGGTGGAGCGCACCGCCAGCGCCTGCATGCGGTCGTAGAGATCATCAGGCAGCCGCGCGCCGCCATAGGCCATCACGGAGAGATTCCGGAAGAAGCTGCGGCACAGCACATCGTCCTTTTCCATCGCGGCCGCCAGCGCGGCATAGCCGGCGGGGACGTTGGCGTAGTAGGTCGGCGAGATCTCGCGCAGGTTACGGATAGTCTCGTCGAACTGGCCCGGCATCGGCCGGCCGTCGTCGATATAGAGCGTGCCGCCGTCGATCAGCACCGGGTTGAACAGCGCGTTGCCGCCCATGGTGTGATTCCAGGGCATCCAGTCGAGATAGGTCGCCAGCGGACCATTGGAATCGCGCGGCCGCACCTGCATCATCATCGCGGCATTGGCGCACATCATCTCCTGGGTGTTGATGACGGCCTTCGGCATGCCGGTCGAGCCCGAGGTGAACAATAGCTTGCCGACCGTTTGCGGCGTGATCTGCGCGATCGAGGTTTCGACATCATCAGTGACGGGCGTTGCCGCAAGCTCGGCGAAGCTGACGCTCTTGATGCCGTCGCAAGGGCGCGCGACGTGGACGACGGTGACGCCATCAAGATCAAGCGCGCGCAGCGCCTTTTCGAAGGTCGGCCCGTCCTGCACCATGATCACGGCCGGCTTGACCAGGTCGAACAGATATTTGAGCTTGAGGTGATCCTGGCTCATCAGCGAATAGGCCGGCGATACCGGCGCCGCCGGCAGCCGCGCCTGCATCGCCGCCTGCGTCATCAGCGCGTGCTCAATCGAATTCCCTGATAGAATCGTGATCGGACGGCCGGGATCGAGCTTCAGATTGAGCAAGCCTTGCGTGAGCGCATCCACCGTGCGCTTGGC
Source organism: Bradyrhizobium sp. Leo170 (assembly GCF_004296405.1). Lineage (GTDB taxonomy): Bacteria > Pseudomonadota > Alphaproteobacteria > Rhizobiales > Xanthobacteraceae > Bradyrhizobium. The sequence continues at coordinate 5,819 of NZ_PSRR01000135.1, read as the reverse complement.
GTCGGCGTAGGACAGGTTGCGCCATTGCCGCTCCGGGCCGGTGCGCTGGGCGAGCCAGGTGCGATCCGGCGCCTGCTTCGCCCATTTCGCGAGCGACGCAGGAATATGTGTCTCATAAGGGCCGAGCGGAATGCGCGACTTCAGGACGATCGCGCCGTCGTCTCGCCGCTCGATCGCGATGTCGCGCGGCAGCCATTCGATCTTGCGAAAGCCCGGCTTTTCAAGCACCGCGGCTGCATTCCCATCCATTTTGCGTCTCCCGGAATTTCTTGTCCTTTGCGGATCTTTGTCGCTATCGCCTGATATACACAGGCTTTCGTTTTTCGAGAAAGGCCCTGATACCTTCTGCAAAATCTTCCGAACGGCTGCACAGGACCTGGTTGCGGTCCTCCATCGCGATCACCGATTCCAGCGAAGGCGCATCGACGCTCATGTTGAGGCATTCCTTCGAGAGGCGGAGACCCACTGGCGACGCCGTCAGCATCGCCTCGACATAAGGCTCGGCCGCCGCATCAAGCTCGCCCTCTTCGACCACCTCCGACACGAGACCGACCGCGAGCGCGCGCTCCGCGCCAATGAAGCGGCCGGTCAGGATCAGTTCAGACGCAACGGAAACGCCAACCAGGCGCGGCAGGAAATAGCTGGTGCCGATGTCGCAGCCACCGAGGCCGAGCTTGATGAAGGCGCAATTCATCCGCGCCGATTTGGCCGCAATCCGGATATCGGAAGCGAGCGCCAGCGCAAAGCCGCCACCGGCGGCCGCGCCCTGGATCAGCGCGATGATCGGCTGCGGGCAGCGCCGCATCAGCATCACGATATCAGCGATGCGCCGCTGCGAGTCCAGGGACTCGGTGACTCCAGGCGGCTCCTGCTGCCCGGCGCGACGCTGCATCGCGTGCTTGAGGTCAAGGCCGGCGCAGAAGTTCTGGCCGGCGCCCTTCAGCACCACGACACGGGTGTCGCGGTTGCGCTGCAGGCTTTGGAAGTAGACATTCAGCGCATCGATGAGCGAGGGATCGAGCGCGTTCAGGCTCTCGGGGCGATTGAGCGTCACCCAATCGACGCCGTCGTGATGTTCGATCAGAAGCGGTTGCGTCACGCTTAACTCCTGCCTCACCCGAACGCGATGCCAGTTACTGCGCCCTCTCCCCTTGTGGGAGAGGGCTGCACCGGCATTAGCGGTGCATTCGATACGGTGAGGGGTTGCCAGCCGGAGAGAACCCCTCATCCGTCGCGGATTTCATCCGCGCCACCTTCTCCCACAAGGGGAGAAGGGAAGCCTACCGTGGAGCCATGCGGATGGCGCCGTCGAGGCGGATGGTTTCGCCGTTGAGCATCGCGTTCTCGACGATATGCACGGCCAGCGCACCGTATTCATCGGGCTCGCCGAGGCGGGCCGGATGCGGCACCTGAGCGCCGAGGCTCTTGCGGGCTTCCTCGTTCAGACCCATCAGGAGGGGCGTGAAGAAGATGCCGGGCGCGATCGTGTTGACGCGGATCTTCAGGCTGGCGAGATCGCGCGCCGCCGGCAGGGTCAGGCCGACAATGCCGCCCTTCGAGGCGGAATACGCGATCTGGCCGATCTGGCCTTCATAGGCCGCGACCGAGGCGGTGTTGACGACGACGCCGCGCTCTTCGCCGATCGGCTGCGCCGTGGCGAGCCGCTCCGCGAACAGGCGCAGCACGTTGAAGGTGCCGATCAAATTGACATTGATGATGCGGGTGAACTTTTCCAGCGGATAGACGCCGTCCTTGCCGACGATGCGCTGTGAACCGCCGATGCCGGCGCAGTTCATCAGCACGCGCGCAATGCCATGCGCGGCCTCCGCCTTGGCGATCGCGGCCTTCACCTGCTCCTCGCTGGTGACATCGGCATGAAGCGCGACGCCCTTCACTTCCGCCGCGACATTTTCGGCGTTCTCCTTGTTCTGGTCGAGCACGCCGATCTTGGCGCCTTTGGCGGCCATGGCACGCGCGGTGGCGGCCCCGAGGCCAGAGCCACCGCCGGTGATGAGAACAGCAACGTCTTTCAACTGCATGTGGGATGCCTTTCCTTGGGTTGGGTTTCTAATTGGCGAATGGCGAATAGGGAGTAGCGAATAGGGGTTTGTTTTCCATTCGCTACTCGCTACTCGCTACTCGCTCGTTCAACATTCCGCCGAAGATCAGCGCTTCCATATGCTTGATGTATTCGCGGCAGACCTCGTCGGTGACCGGACCGACGCCGGTCGCGCGCGACATCGCGTGACGGCCGAAGAACAGGTGATCGCAGGCGCCGATCAGGCTGGTGTAGAACAGCACGGGATCGACCTCGCGGAACTTACCGGCTTGCACACCCTCATTGAGCAGGCGGCGATGGAAATCCAGCAGCGGCGCGACGAAGAACTTCGACACTTCGTCGGCGGCCTCAGGACTGCTCTCGTGCAGGAGATAATGGATCAGCCGGTTCATATAGGGGAACTGGTGATAGGCGCGGATGATGCCGCCGATGTGCAGGCGCAGCTTCGCGGTCGGCGAGATCGGCTGCGCCAGCAAATATTCGAGCTGCGACATCTCGGTTGCGGCATCGCGCGCGAGCAGCGCCAGCAATAGCCCGTCCTTGTTCCCGAAATGATATTTCACCAGCGCGGCGTTGACGCCGGACTTCTGGGCAATGTCGGACAGCGACACCTCGATCGAGGCGCGCTCGATCATCAATTCGCTCGCGGCGACCAATAGCTTCTCCGCCGTGGCGTTTCTGCCGGCCGGAAGGCGCGTTGGTATACTGGTATTTAGCTGTGCTGCCATCTTCCCTGCCGGAACACCCGCCGGGCAGATAACCCGATGCCGCGCCGCATCTCAAGAGTTAATTGATTGATTGACTAAATCCGTGACGGCCCTTTTAATCCCGCCATCTTTGAAACGCCCATCCAGAACACTCAGGGAGACTAAGACATGGCCGAGGCCTATATCGTCGCCGCCGCTCGCACCGCCGGCGGCCGCAAGGGGGGACGTCTTGCCGGCTGGCATCCGGCCGACCTGGCCGCGACCGTGCTGGACGCGCTGGTCGATCGTTCCGGCGTCGATCCCGCTTTGGTCGAGGACGTGATCATGGGCTGCGTGATGCAGGCCGGCGAGCAATCCAACAACATCGCGCGCAACGCGGTGATGGCCTCGAAGCTGCCGGAAAGCGTGCCCGGCACCTCGATCGACCGGCAGTGCGGTTCCTCGCAGCAGGCGCTGCACTTCGCCGCGCAGGCCGTGATGTCCGGCTCGATGGACATCGTGATCGCCGCCGGGGTGGAATCGATGACGCGGGTGCCGATGGGCCTTGCCTCGTCGCTGCCGCAGAAGAACGGTTTTGGCTACTACAAGAGCCCAAACATCGAGAAGCGCTATCCCAACATCATGTTCAGCCAGTTCACCGGCGCGGAGATGATGGCGGAGAAATACGGCCTCTCCAAAGACCAGCTCGATGAATATGCCTACGGCAGCCACCAGCGCGCGATTGCGGCCACGCAAGCCGGCCACTTCAAGGACGAGATCGTGCCGGTGCAGATCACCCGCGCCGACGGCACCACGGACACCCACCACATCGACGAAGGCATCCGCTTCGACGCCAGCCGCGAGGGCATCAAGGGCGTCAAGCTGATCGCCGAGAACGGCAAGCTGACCGCGGCGAGCTCGAGCCAGATCTGCGACGGCGCCTCCGGCGTGCTCGTCGTCAACGAGAAGGGGCTGAAGCAGCTCGGCGTCAAGCCAATGGCGCGCATCCACCACATGAGCATGCTGGGCCATGATCCCGTGATCATGCTTGAGGCGCCGCTGCCCGCCACCGAACGCGCGCTGAAGAAAGCCGGCATGACAATCGACGACATCGACCTGTTTGAGGTCAACGAAGCCTTCGCCTCGGTGCCGACAGCGTGGCTGAAGACCACCGGCGCCGATCCCGCCCGTCTCAACGTCAACGGCGGCGCGATCGCGCTCGGCCATCCGCTCGGCGGCTCCGGCACCAAATTGATGACCACGCTCATCAACGCGCTCGAGCAGCGCAACAAGCGCTACGGCCTGCAGACCATGTGCGAAGGCGGCGGCATGGCGAATGTGACGATTGTGGAACGACTCTAACAAACAAAACTAACAGCCAGTCAGCAAGGGGCGAATAGCGAGTAGCGAGTGGCGAATGGGGACAAACTGACCTTCCTCTATTCGCCACTCCCTATTCGCTATTCGCCCCTTCGCGTCTTGAGGAAACCCCATGACCCACCCCACCATCCACGCCCGCACGCATCCGGACAAGATCGCCTACCAGATGGCCGGAACCGGCAAGGCGATCAGCTATCGCGAGCTCGACGAGCTCTCCAACCAGGGCGCGCATCTGTTCCGTTCGCTCGGACTGAAGGCCGGCGACCACATCGCTTTCCTGATGGAGAACCGGCTCGCCTTCATGGAAATCTGCTGGGCGGCGCAGCGCGCGGGGCTCTATTACACCGCGATCAGCCGTTACCTGAAGCAGGACGAGATCGCCTATATCATCAGGGACTGCGGCGCCAAGGTCTTCATCACCTCGCCGAAATGTGCCGAGCAGGTGAAGGGGCTCATCAAGGGCGAGCTAGGCGAACCGTTGTGGTTCATGCTCGACGAGCCGCAGCCCGGCTTCCGCTCTTTCGACAAGGAAGCGGTCGTGCAGCCGACCACGCCGATTGCGGACGAGGTCGCCGGCTACGACATGCTCTATTCCTCCGGCACCACCGGCCGGCCCAAGGGCATCAAGAAGCAGTTCGAAGGTAACCCGATCGATGTGCCCAACCCGTTCCTGCGGGTGCTGTGCGCCGACATGTGCGGCATGAACGCGGACACCATCTATCTGTCGCCGGCGCCGCTCTATCACGCCGCTCCCCTGCGCTTCAACATGATGGCGATCGTGCTCGGCGGCACCTCGATCATCATGGAGTCGTTCGACGCGGAGGAATTCCTCAAGCTGGTCGAGAAGCACAAGGTGACGCAGTCGCAGCTCGTGCCGACCATGTTCGTGCGCATGCTGAAACTGGCGGATGAGGTGCGCACGCGCTACGCCGTCTCCTCGCTGAAGGGTGCGATCCATGCCGCCGCGCCTTGCCCGGTCGATGTCAAAGCCCAGATGATCGAGTGGTGGGGGCCGATCCTGATCGAGTATTACGCGGGCTCCGAGGGCAATGGCGTCACAGTGTCGACCTCGCAGCAATGGCTGGAGCACCGCGGCACGGTCGGCCGCGCTGTCGTCGGCAAGGTGAAGATCCTCGACGAGGACGACGAGGAGCTGCCGGTTGGCGAGATCGGCACGGTCTATTTCGCCGACGCGCCCGCGTTCACCTATCACAACGATCCCGAGAAGACGAAGCGCGCCTATAACGCGAAGGGCTGGTCGACGCTCGGCGATGTCGGCTATCTCGACAAGGAAGGCTTCCTCTATCTCACCGACCGCAAGAGCTACATGATCATCTCCGGCGGTGTGAACATCTATCCGCAGGAGACCGAGGATGTGCTGATCACGCATCCCGCTGTTTCCGACGTTGCGGTGTTCGGGGTGCCGAACGAGGAGATGGGCGAAGAGGTCAAGGCCGTGGTGCAGCCGCACGATATGACCGAGGCCGGCAAGGAACTCGAGGCCGAACTGATCCAGTTCTGCAAGTCGCGGCTATCTGCGATCAAATGCCCGCGCTCGATCGACTTCGAAGCCGAGCTGCCGCGCACGCCGACCGGCAAGCTGGTGAAGCGCCATCTCCGCGACCGCTATTGGCCGGCGCCGGCGAAGGCATAAGCCGTAGGGTGGGCAAAGCGCAGCGTGCCCACCTTTCTTG
>NZ_PSRR01000134.1 GCF_004296405.1 Bradyrhizobium sp. Leo170 | reverse complement strand
GATCCTGCTCGGCCTGTCGCGCATCATGACCACGTACGGCGGCGGCATTCTGGCGTGGTCGGAGGAGGGCGACATCAACGCTGGCCGCGGCTCCAAGACGACGGTGCTCTATACGCCGCCCAAGCGCGTCTACGACGACTACGGCAACGTCACGGTGTCGCCGCAGGCGCCCTCATCTGGCGCCGGCATCGCCACACTCAATCCGCTTGCCGGCATCCCGCCAGGGAACATCGACCTGATCGCACCGATCGGCACCATCGACGCCGGCGAGGCAGGCATCCGCGTGTCCGGCAACGTCAACCTCGCGGCGCTGCAGATCCTCAACGCGGCGAATATCCAGGTGCAGGGCACGTCATCGGGCATCCCGACCGTGCAGGCGCCGAACATCTCTGCTGCGCTTTCGGCGTCGAATGCGACGGCAGCCACGCAGCAGACCGCATTGCCGGCGCCAGTCAGCGGCAACAGCCAGCCATCGGTGATTATCGTCGAGTTTCTCGGCTTTGGCGGTGGGGCGGCTAGTCCGGATACTATCGAGGAAGATGAACGCAGCCGACGACGGGATGACCGGCACTCTCAAAATCCTACGAGTCCAGTACAAGTGATCGGTGCAGGAACTCTTGAGCAAAACGCCATCAGCCAACTCACCCCAGACGAGAGGAAGCGACTGGTTCAGTAGGCAACTGGCTATCACCCAGTTCACGAGATAGAAATAGAGCGTTTTCGAGAAGTGGACATCGGTTCGCGTGAAGAAAACGCGTCATAACAAGAGTCCAAAGCTTCGGTTCTGATTCCATCAGAACCGAAAATGCTTTAGAGCCAGGGCTCTCGCTCCAAACCTCGGTATTCGTCAGCACATACCGAGGCTTTGTATCATGCGGCGGGCCGTGCTTCGTCCGGACGCAACGTCAACACGCGGACGCCGTCATGAGTGACAGCAACCGTGTGCTCGAACTGTGCGGAGAGCTTCCCGTCCACTGTGACAACGGTCCATCCGTCCTGTTCGGTTCGAACCGTCCTGCGCCCTTGGTTCAGCATGGGCTCGATCGTGAAGACCATGCCCTCTCGCAGCGTCAGGCCGGTCCCCGGCTTTCCGAAATGCAGCACTTGCGGTGCTTCGTGCATCTCGCGCCCGATGCCATGACCGCAGTATTCTTGCACGACCGAATAGCCGTTCCGCTTTGCGTGCCGCTCGATGGCGTAGCCGATGTCGCCAAGCTTTGCGCCCGGGCGAACGGCGCGGATGCCCTTCCACATGGCCTCATAGGTGGTGCGAACGAGCCGCCTTGCCGTGGGCGCCACATTCCCGATGAGGAATGTCTTGCTGGAATCGGCGATATAGCCCTGCTTCTCGAGCGTGATGTCAAAATTGACGATATCGCCGTCCTGCAAGACCTCGTTCCTCGACGGCACGCCGTGGCAGACGACCTCGTTCCTCGAACTGTTCAGCACGAAGCCGTAGCCATACTGGCCCTTGCTGGCGGGCCGCGCGCCGAACTGATCGACGATGAGTGCCTCGACGAGGTCGTTGACCTGCAGGGTGCTCAATCCGGCGAGGGGCTGCCTATCCAGATGCGCGAACACCGACGCAAGCAGACGCCCCGACTCCGCCAGTAGCTCAACCTCGGCCGGCGTCTTCGTCATGCGGTCGCAGCCGCGAGATCAAGGGCGTCGACGCCCGCCTCCTTCAGCTCACGCGCCACAAGCTCTTGGAAGGTGAGGCCAGGGTTCAGTTCGCAGAGCATGCCGATCTTGATCCAGAACGCCGCCTGGGCGTTGATCGACCGATAGGACGCCTTGCTGGCCCGCCGCAGCTGCTCGTGCAGCTCATCCTCGATATTGACGATACCCACTGAGCGCTCCAAAATATACGATTCGTATATGTTTTATATACGCGGGCTTGGGGCGCGGCAAGTGGTCCGCAGGCGGCCGAGTTGCGCGCCGGATGCGATGCCCGAGCGTCGCAGCCGGACGTTGGCGCCGGCGCCAATGCCGATCGAGCCGGCGCACAGTCGGCGGCGCTGGCGCGCTCCAGGATACAATTTCGGAGAAAAGCGTAGGAGCACCCGACACGGTTCGAACGTGCGAGACCTGCACGAACAGAAAGAAATCGTTCAGATCCAGCATAGGTCACCGTCGTCCAACCATCGGGACGCTGGGTTCGGATTTCGATGACTTTTGGGCCGATCGTCGGGTGCGTACCTCCCACTCGACACGTTGATCCGGGCGGCCATGCGAATGCGCCGCGCGGGCATCCAATAGTCCACCGGCCTCTGTTCAGATTCTCCCAGACCGCACGAAGGCCGCATATCGGGCTTCGCCCCGCTCTGGAAGCCGCATTGGACAAACCAGGAGAACGCAATGACCAATCGCGCCTACGAACCACTGACCGCTGAGAACGCCGCCCTCGTTCTGGTCGACCATCAGATCGGGCTGATGACCGGGGTCCGGGATATCTCGACCGGGGAGCTGGGCCACGCTCGTCGGCCAGATCGCCGGCGCCATGCGCAAGTGAGCGATCGATCAATCCCGAACAACCGAGGACATCGACAATGACCAATCGGAGCGATATCCCCGTCGAAGAGAGGGACGCCGACCGTGGACGAAGCGGCCTGTCACGCAGGAATTTCATCGCAGCTTCCACGGGCCTTGCGGGAAGCATCGTTGCGGACCGTGCGGCGGCCGACTCCCTTGCCGACGTGCCGCCCCGCGAGGTTGGCGCCGACCTCGGCGGGCACAGCGAGCGATCGAAATACGTCAATATCTCCCGCATTCCCGAAGCCGGTCCAGGCAAGCGCAACGTCGATCCAAGCGATGCGATCAATTCGAAGACGCCGATCGACAAGCTCTTCGGCAGCATCACGCCATCGGATCTGCACTACGAGCGAAGCCATTCCGGTGTGCCCGATCTCGATCCGGTCAAACACCGGCTGCTGGTGCATGGCATGGTGCGGAAGCCGTTGGTCTTCAAGGTCGATGACCTCAAGGCGATGCCACAGGTGTCGCGCGTGGTTTTCATTGAATGCACCGGCAATGGCTGGGAGAACTGGAAGAAGGCTGACGAGAACCTCACCGTCCAGAACACGCACGGTCTCGTCAGCACCAACGAATGGACCGGCGTCCCGCTGAAATTCCTGGTCGAACTTGTTGAAAAGGACCGCGGCTCCAACTGGATGCTCGCCGAGGGCGGCGACGCCGCGGGAGTCGCACGCAGCATCCCGCTCACCGACGAAATCCTGAACGCGGCGTTCGTGGCTTATGGGCAGAACGGCGAGCCGCTGCGGCCCGCGCACGGCTTTCCGATGCGGCTGATAATGCCGGGCTTCGAGGGCAACCTGAACATCAAGTGGCTGCGCCGGTTGAAGTTCGGCGACCGGCCCTGGATGACGCGTTGGGAAACGGCGCGCTACACGCAGCTTCGGGCCGACGGCAAAGCCACCCAATTTCAGCTCCGCATGGAAACCAACTCGGTGATCACATCGCCCTCCGGGACGATGGTGATCAAGCCCGGCTACCAGCGGATCACCGGGCTCGCCTGGAGTGGTCACGGCAAGATCGCCAAGGTCGAGATTTCGACCGATGGCGCCAAGAGCTGGAAGGAAGCGCAGCTAAATCTGCCGGCATTGCCGAAGGCGCAAACGCGCTTTCAGATGGATTGGACCTGGGACGGTAAGCCGACCAAGATTGTCAGCCGTTCGACCGACGATAAGGGCAATGTCCAGCCCGACCGCAAATCCTTCATCGCCGCGATCGGGACCAACGCACTTTTTCACTACAGCGCGCAGCAGCCCTGGAGCATCGACGAGACCGGGAGGGTTCGAAATGTCCTCGACTAGCAAGGCATTCCTCACTGGCGCGATCGCGCTCGCGCTTGGTTCTCCCGTACTTGCATATGATTTCGGCCGTCCCGCGACACCCGACGAGATAGCGCAATGGGATATCGACGTCAGGCCGGATGGCAAGGGACTGCCACCGGGCAGCGGTACGGCAGCGCGAGGAAAGCAGGTCTTCGCCGACAACTGCGCGGCTTGCCATGGCGACAACGGCGTTGGCGGCATCAAGGACCGCCTCGTCGGAGGGCAGGGCACGTTGGCTTCGGACGCACCGGTGAAGACCGTGGGCAGCTTTTGGCCCTACGCCACCACGCTCTTCGATTACATTCACAGAGCGATGCCTTATCAGGCGCCGGGTTCGCTTGATAGCGATGATACCTATGCCGTCGCGGCCTATATCCTTCACTTGAACGGCATTCTGCCTGCCGACGGCAAGCTCGATCGCGACACCCTACCAAAGATCAAGATGCCGAACCGCGATGGTTTCGTTCCGGAGCCGGAGTTCGATCCGGCCAAGCTGTTCAGGAAGAAGTGAGAATGGGCTTCTTAAGGACTGTCGTCTTCGTGCTGATCGCAACGACTTGGTTATCAGGAGAGCATGCAATGTCCGCTGATGGATTGATCACGCTGCACAGCAGCTTTGGCCCGGAAGAAACGATGCACCGGTTTGAGACTGAGGTCCGAGCCAGGGGCATGACGGTATTCAGCCATATCGACCATGCCGCTGGCGCTGCCACGGTCGGCTTGCCGCTGCGGCCGACAAATCTTCTGATCTTCGGCGCGGCGAAGGCCGGCACTCCGCTGATGCAATCGGTGCAGACGATCGGCATCGACCTGCCGTTGAAGGCGCTGGTCTGGCAGGACGAGGATGGCAAGACTTTCCTTTCCTACAATGATCCCGCCTATATCACGCGTCGGCATGGTATCGGCGAAGCCGCCAGGCCTGTCATCGAAGCGATGTCGGGCGCGCTGAAGGAGATGGCAGCAAAGTCGACAACGGCTCCTTGAGATCAGCGGGAGCCAACGGTGAGGCGCCGCCATTCTGCGGATGTCTGCGCAGGCGGCGTCGGCACGGACAAGCGCGGCTCAATAAGAATCATTACACGCGTAACCAGTTAGGAAGAAACGTACAGGGATTTGACTTTTGTCGGGTCTTGGCCTCCGCCATCATCCGCACGCGTCATGGTTAGGCGACGCTGATATCGGGATGAATGTGATGTCGCAAGTCGGTTTCGAGGAAGCTTTACGTCGCGTGGGCATGGAGGTCCGCGGAGGAAATCTGATCGAGGTCCCATGGTCAAACGTTGCAGACGGAGAGTCCGTTGGCAACGTAGCGTGGGCCGGACGGGATATGGCAATCTTCGTGGTCGACTGCGCAGACTCGAAAATCGTCGAGCTGGAGACGTTGGCAAGGAAGGACGTTATCGTCTGTAGTGCTGTGCTCAATCAGGACGGAGCCTGGACGGACTTCGCCGTCGGCGACAGTCGTTTCGACGCGAAAGGCGCAGATATGACGATGGTCTTCGTGCCGCAACACGAGCGCTTCAAGTTTGTAACGAGTGTTTCGCGAGGTCTCAAGGCGGTTACTGTCGTCGTCGACATGATGTCCATGATGAAAGCTCGTGGCCTTCCTGCTGCGGCATTGCCGAAATCGCTCCTGCGCACGATCCGGGGGCGGGAGATCGCGATGGAGACGCTTGTCCCCGGCTATTTTGGCGAGATCGCAAGGGACGTTGCTGCCCGACGGGCCATGTTTCCGTCTCTCGCTACGCTCTATTATGAGGGCAAGACGTTTGAATTGGTTTTCGCTCTGTTGAGCGGGCTCTCCCGACGCGACGCTTTCCGCGCCGGCGGCGGTGTCTTCGATTCGGGCATTCTTGACCGGCTGGGCTTGGTGAAGCAAATCATCGACCGGGCGCCGCATCGCATTTTGGACGTAGATGCTCTCGCGCGCGTCGCCGCCATGAACAGAACCAAGCTCCGATCCGCCTTCAAGCAGGTCTATGGCACAACACTATCGGGCTATCGCACAGTACTCATGCTGCAACGAGCCGATCGGGCTCTCAAACAAGCAGGAGCCAGCGTTAAGCACGCGGCCCGCCACGCGGGCTACGCTACGACGTCCAGTTTCATCATCGCTTATAAGCGGCAATACGGAGTTCGCCCAGGAATCGTCCTGCGAGATTGAATACTGTGTCGAGAGCGAAAGGCTGCGGCGCTAACGATCCATCCTGCGATCTTCGATATCGCCTCCGGTATTCTTTCGGATGTTGCATGTATCACAACCGAGAGTTCGAAAATATGGTGCAGAACGTTATCGGGCAATCCGAGCAGGCGGTGCATGATCTCGAGGGTCAAATGCAGGGCCGGGTCACCGCGCGCGGGGACGAATATTACGAGAACGCCCGAAAGGTGTGGAACGGCGCGGTGGATCACTATCCGGTCGCGATTGCCTTCTGCGAAAGCGCGGAAGACGTCCAGGCAGCCGTGCGAACAGCGCGTGCCCATAACTTGCCAGTATCGGTTCGTAGCCGTGGACACGACGCTGCCGGGCGTTCGGTCCGGTCGGACGCGCTCGTCATCGACCTCTCTCTGATGGACCACGTCCAGATCGACGATCAAGTCGCGACCGTTGCCGGCGGCGCCACCGCCGCCAAAGTTATCGCCGCCGCTGCCGCGCGCAATCTCATGGCCGTGACGGGCTGGAATGGTGTGCCGGGAATGACTGGACTGACGACCGTCGGCGGTTATGGCCCTCTGATTGCAAGCCACGGTCTGGCGTTGGATAGCTTGACTGGCGCCGAACTTGTTCTTGCCGACGGGCAACGGCTCACCGTCGACCGGGACAAAAACCCGGATCTGCTTTGGGCCCTTAAAGGCGGCGGAGGCAATTTCGGCGTAGTCACGTCGATGAAAGTTCGCTTGCACCCCGCTCGCCAGGTTCTGGGCGGCATGATTTTGTTTCCATGGGGAGAAGCAGAGACAGTGCTGGCCCGGTATGGCAAGGCAATAGGATCTGCCAGCAACAATCTCTCCGTCGTTATCGGAATCATTTCCCTACCGGACGGCAGCCCGGCTCTATTCCTGGCGCCAGCGTGGACCGGCGAGATATCCGACGGCGAAATCGCGATGGAGGTCCTGAAGCGCTGCGGTAAGCCCATGCACGTGCAGATCGCGTCAATGGGCTATCAGGACTTGATTCAGGGCTTTGATGCGCGTGTGGCGAATGACAAGCACTATGCGCTCGAGACCCGTTGGATACCGGCACTCAATCCAGAGGCGATGTCTTCTTTGATTGAAGGTGGCGCCAGTCGAACGTCGCCATTCTCGACCATCATCCTTCAGCATTTCCGTGGCCTGCCCACGCAATTTCCCCCGGACAGCACCGCCTTTGGACTGCGACGTGAACATGTCATGGTTGAGATCGTATCCTGTTGGGATCCCACTGCTGGCGACAACGGCTCCGTCCACAAACGCTGGGCACGCGATTTTTCTCAGACATTGGCTCCCATGTCGTTGCCGGGCGGCTATCCCAACCTCCTGGGACCGCATGCTCAGGACCAAATCGCTCAGGCTTACGGGAACAACATCACGAGACTTCAGGCCGTGAAGCGTCGTTTCGACCCGGATGGCTTCTTCTCAGCCACGCCTCTCCCCCGCTGAAGCGAGTTGTCGGGCTCACACTGGGTGTTCGCGATCGAGCACTCGAACAACGGAGACTATGCGATGACGGTGCAGAACTTTGCGGAGACAGGCGCGGCGAGCCCTCATGGCGCGACACTTCCGGTTCTCACCCTCAAGCAACTTGACGCAGATCCACATGGAGTCTTTCGCCAGTACCGCAAGGATCACCCTGTCGTGCTGCACGAGACCGGCGGATATTTCGTCCTGCGTTTTTCCGATGTCGAGCGCCTGGGCAGGGATCCGCGAGTCGGCTCAAGCGGAACGAGCTTTCCCAAGTCGTTGGGCATCAGCAGCGGTGCGATATTCGATCTCTTCGAATACAGCATGATCACAGCCGATGGCGAAGTCCATCGGCGGCGGCGCGCACCATTGTCGCGGCCATTCGCCGTCCGTACGATCAACGAGATGCGGCAAAGCATCCGCCGCACAGCGGACGACCTCATCAACGGCTGGTACAGAGATGGCGAGGTGGACTTCATCGGCGAGTTTGCGGCCAAACTGCCTGCCCGCATCATTGCCGATCTCTTGGGGCTTCCGCGCGAGGACATTCCGGAATTTACGCTGCTGGTCTATGAGGTGACGAAGATCTTCAGTTTCGGACTGTACCTGGACGAGATCGGAAAGATCGAGAAAGCCGCGCAGCGGCTGCATGATTACGTGGAAATGGCTCTTGATCAACATCGCCGCAGACCACGCGAAGATTTCCTGTCGTCGTTCCTGACTGCGGCCGCCGAAGCAGACGAATTGTCGCCGCAAGAGATACTCTACCAGATAATGCCGCTAATCATCGGCGGCACCGACACGACCAGGGTCGCGCTCGCAACGCAACTTGCGCTTCTGCTCCAGCATCGCGAGCAGTGGGCGGCGGTCTGTGATGAGCCTTCATTGGTTCCGGCCGCGGTCACGGAAGCGATGCGCTTCGAGCCTACCGGCGCGTCGACGGTGAGAGTCACACGCGAGAATGTTGACGTCGACGGGACCGTTATACCCGCCGACCAGCTTGTCACGCTTTCTATGATGTCGGCGATGCGCGACGAAGCCACCTACCACCGTCCGCACATATTTGACATTCGTCGCGCCGACCAGCCGCGCGTGCATCCGATCTTTGGATTTGGCGCACACCGGTGCATCGGCGAGGCGCTCGCACGCGCCGAACTGGAGGAAGGCCTGGGCGCGATTGCCGCCCGAATACCGCAGCTTCACCTGGATACGCCACTGGAGATCAAGGGCCATATGGGAGTTCGTCGCATCGATGCTGCCATGCGAGTCTTCTGGAAGCCATGACATCGCGCGGCGCAGGGCTCCTCGACATTGTTCCGGAAGCCAAGCGGCATCGCCTGCGCTCGCCTGAGGATTGATGGCCGATGGTTCTGGGAACGGGCTATCGCGGCACGATCGAGCAACTGGATGCGGCGCAGCGAGAGAGGGTACGAAAACACTGCTTCGATTATATCCGCGTCCACGGTGTGGCATGTTCACGCGGGGTGCGGCCTTGCAGCAACTGCTATCGGGAACGGGCCTCGAACTCACTTATACCGGCGAACGCGCCTTCACCTTGACGCCGATCCGGACAGCGGCAAGATCGAACCTGATTGTCTGATTAGCCTGACAACCGCGTCGCGAATGAGCCGACCGTCGATCCGCTACTTCCGCAAAGTCAAGAGCCTCCCCTATCTTAGTCCCCGAAATAAGGTTGTCGTAACGTCATATCTTGCACGGTCCCGGCCGAATCAAATTGGTCATGCGCTATCTTGCGGCGATGCTCGTGCCGTCAACGCATTGTAATAAATGCCCGCTAGTGTCTTCTCGTGTGACATTTCCATGAACAGAGATCCCGCTTATGCCGGCGGCACTTTATCGGCCGCGGCCTATAGGCGCGCGGTTGTGGCAAAGCGTGCTTGTTGGACTGAGCTTGCTTCTCTTTGCGAGGTCGGCCGATGCCACAACAATGGGGGCCATCCGCTTCGACATTCCGGCGCAGTCGCTTGCCACCGCACTTGATGCCTATGGCGCCGCCACGGGGCTTGAGGTGTTTTACGATGGCGCACTCGCCGCCGGGCAGTATGCTCGCCCGGTCCATGGGCTGTTCACGCCGGAGGCCGCGCTGCGGCAGCTCCTTATCGGCAGCGGCTTGGAGGCAAGGGCGACCGGCCAGGGTAGCTTCACGCTGGTCGCGCCGGCGCGGGTCCGTGCGGCCGATCCAGCGGTCCGGTCATATTTTGGGCTGCTCCAGAGTGAAGTGTCGCGTGCACTTTGTGGTCGCGCCGAGACCCGGCCCCGCGACGTTGATCTGCTGCTCAGGATCTGGATCGCAGCATCGGGCACGATCGAGCGCGCCCAGCTTTTCGACATCGCAACAGGAGCGCCTGACACCGCCGATGTGGGTGGCGTCCTGCGCGGGCTGTCGCTGGGGACCCCGCCGGCGGATATGCCGCAGCCGGTCGCGGTCGCGATTCTCGCGCGTGATAGGGGCCGGCCGACCGGTTGCCCCCATACCGCAATGGCTCCCCGGTAACACGATAGATCGCGCATGAGCTCTTCCAATCGCGATCTGTTGCGGCGGTTCTTCGTGCTCGGCTACCATGATCTGCGGGCGCAACTGACACGCAGGCTCGGGTCCGCCGAGCTTGCAAACGATGTGCTGCACGACACCTGGCTGCGTATCGATCGCGCCACGCCCGTTGGCGAACTGCGCAGCCCACGGCGTTATCTGCTGCAGATGGCCTTTCATGCGGCGCTGGCCCACTGGCGGGATGACAAAGATCTGGTCACGCTGTCGGATGCGAAAGAGGCCATCGGATTGGTGGATGAGGCGCCGGATCCCGAACGCGCCGCGGCGGCCCGATCGGAGGCGGAAACGTTGGCGGGGGCCCTGGCCGAATTGACGCCGCGCAGGCGCGAGATATTGCTTGCCTCGCGGCTGGACGGCGTCCAGCTGCGCGATATCGCCGCTCGGCTCGGCATTTCCCAGCGGCTCGTTGAAATCGAATTGAGGCATGCGCTCGCCCATTGCGCGTTGCGCCTGGACCGTAAGCTGATTCAAAGATTCGGTCCGAAGCCCCTCAAGGACTCTGAGGGGTAGGGCAGACCATGAATCGATATCGACGAGCCGTTGGTAGGAAGCGACGAGACGCATGAAGGGCAGTGACGAGCCGGCGGCATCGCTCAGCGCGGTCGATTGCGAGGCCCAGGATTGGGTGTTGCGCTTTGCCACCGGCAACGCCCGCCAAGCCGATCTCGAGGCGTTCAAGCGCTGGGCGGCGGACGATCCCATGCGCGCCGATGCGTTCGCCCGTGCATGCAGCGTGTGGGACGGGGTTAAGCCCGCCGGCGCCATGTTGCCGGCCCGGCGCCACGATCGTCGCATCGCGCCGGGACCATGGTTGGCGCGGCGCGCCGTCCTTGGCGGGGCTCTCGCTGCGTCCGCGGCATCCGCGGCCTTCCTGGTCGTTCGTCCTCCGCTTGGCCTATGGCCATCGCTTTCCGAACTTGCTGCTGACTACCGGACAGCCGTCGGCGAACGCCGCGATATCGCGCTTCCAGGCGGCTCATCGATCCACCTGAACACCCGAACCGCCGTCGCGCTGCGCGCCATCGATGGCAAAGCCGAACGCATTGAACTTATTGCGGGTGAGGCGGCTGTCGCGGCGCGGGACGCGCATCGCGTCGAGGTGATTGCAGGGGGAACGCGAGCGGTCGCGACGGATGCAACATTCAACATCCGCTACGAGGGGGCGGCGGTCTGCACCACCTGCATTGCAGGCGAAATCGAGGTCGGGGTGGATGGGCAGATTGTCCGCCTCGGCGCAGGACAACAGGTCATCTATTCCGCGGACCGATTGGGCGCCGTAACCTCGATCGATCCGGTGGTCGTGACGGCGTGGAAAGAAGGCGTGCTGGTGTTCCACGGCACGCCGTTATCGGAAGCCGTTGATGAGATCAACCGCTACCGGCCCGGCCGGATCATCGTCACCAGCACGGCGTTGGGCCGCCGCCTGTTCAACGCTCGATTCCAGATCGCGAATATCGATGGCGTCGTCGGTCAGATACAGCAGATATTTGGCGCCACGGTGACAAGATTGCCAGGTGGCATTGTCTTGCTGGGGTGAATGGAGGTGACACCGGTGCCGGCCGAGCGAATGCGCGGTGGTCGGCGCTGAATTTTTTTCGGTTCTGAGACGCGTCGGGACTCTCAGTAAGGACTGCGGTCTCGGCGAGAGGCTGCGGTCCTCTCCGTCTGTCGCGCCCTGAAAGAAGTTCATATGTCGCCTCGACCCCGTAGCCGAAACATCCGCCGCTCCGAGACACCATCTGTCGGGGCGCATCGCGTCAATGAAGGTCTTGGCGCGCGATGGAATAGTTCGCGCGCGTCCCGTCGCCTGTTGTTGACGGGGGCTAGCGTATTGGCGGTGATGGTGGCCGGTGTTCACGGTGCAGTTGCGCGGCCCCTCGGCAATTTCGCTACAGCGACGTCCCCAGTCGGGGTTGCCAGCGATGCAGCGACCGCCGCTGCGCAGAAGTCCATGGAACTCTCCAAGCAGAGCCAGGACGCGCTCACGCGCGCAACGCGGGCCATCCAGGCGCTGCAAGCCGTGCAGGAAAGCGCGCGCGCTGCCGCCGCGGCCGCGCGAAGTTCGAGCACGTTGCCTGGAGCGGTCGTGCCGAATGGGCTGGCGCCGGGCGGCCTTCAAGTCGCGCCTGGCGCGGCGGCAGGCGCGAATTTGTGGAGGGGGGCCGATCTGCCGACCCAGTCGGCGAGCGGTGGCCAGACCACGGTCACGATCAACCAGACCGCGTCGCAGGCGATCCTCAACTGGCAGATTTTCAACGTCGGTGCACAAACCACCGTCAACTTCAACCAGCAGTCCAGCGCCTGGACCGCGCTCAACCGTGTGGTCGGCAATCTCGGCCCCAGCCAGATCCTCGGTCACATCAATGCGCCCGGCCAGGTGCTGGTGATCAACCAGAACGGAATCATTTTCGGGGGCGGGAGCCAGATCAACGTCGGATCGCTGATCGCGGCGACTGCCGACATTATCGATCAGCAGTTTCTCAACACCGGAATCTATTCGACGCAGAGTGGCGCGCGATATCTGCCGAGCTTCAGCGGAGCTGGTGGCAAGATCGTCGTCGAGGCGGGAGCTCTGATTGCCACCAGCGCGCCGACATCGGTGACGTCGGGCGGCGGCTTCGTGGCGCTGCTCGGCACCGCAGTCGAGAACGCGGGCTCGATCACGACCCCGAAGGGGCAGGCTCTGCTCGCGGCGGGCGACGACTTCATCCTGCGACCTGGTTACGGCACGAGTGCCAACCAAGTCTCCACCACGCGCGGCAATGAGGTCGCGCCGGTGATCCGTGTGGGAAGCGCAAGCGGTGCGGTCAGCAACACCGGCCTGATGTTCGCCCAGCAGGGCGATATCACGCTCGCCGGCCACACGATCGACCAGAATGGCATCCTTATGTCGACCACGTCGGTCGACCAACGCGGCACCATTCATCTGCTCAATTCAGCTTCCGACAGCAGTGGCAGAGTGACCCTCGGCGGTGGCAGTCTCACCACGGTGTCGCTCGAGCTCGACTCCACGAAAACGGCGCTGAACTCGCAGCGCGATGCCCTGATCGCCGACTCCGCCAAGCAGAACACCGCGCGCGCGGCGTTAACTCTCGGCCAGTTCGACAATCTTTCCATGCTCGCAGACCGTGAGGACCTGTCGCGTGTCGAGATCGTCACTGGCGGCCTGGTCGACTTTCGCAATGGATCGGTGACAATGGCCGCGGGCGGTCAGGTTGCGGTCTCCGCCGGCAAGCGGGCGTTCGCCGAGACGGGTGCTGTCATCGACGTTTCCGGTGCACGGGACGTCGTCCTTCCGATGTCCGACAACTCCGTGAAGGTCAACGTCCAGGGCAACGAATTGCGCGATTCGCCGCAGAACCGCGACAATGGCGCGCTCCTCAACCAGGACGTCTGGATCGATGCGCGTAAGCTTGCGCTGGTGCCGGCCGGCACCGGCGGATACGCCTCCGACCGCTACTACACCCCGGGCGGCCTCCTTGAAGTCGGCGGCTATCTCAACAACACCGCGCACAAGATCGGCGAATGGACCGCGGTTGGCGGCACGATCACCCTGGCCGCGCCGGAGGTGGTCGCGCAGCGCGGCTCCGTCTTCAACATCTCCGGCGGCTCGGTCCGCTATGAGGGCGGTTACATCCGCACCACGAACTTCCTCGGACCGGACGGCCGCCTCTACAACATCAACGATGCCCGCGCCGACATGACCTTCTACGGTCTCGGCGCTGGCTTCATCCGCAAGCATGAGCACTGGAAGAGCGACCGCTGGGACGTCACCGAGGTCTGGACCAGCCCGTTCGGCAAGGACCGCGAGAGTGTGGGCTGGGAGGACGGCTACACCGTCGGTCGCGATGCCGGCGGCCTGATCCTGTCGACCCCGACATCGGTGTTCGAAGGGACGATTCTCGCCGACGTGATCGAAGGTCAGCGGCAGACCGGCGTGCGGCCCACCGCGGTCGCCGATGGCTACAAGCTCCCGCAAGACACCGCACCGCTTGCCGGAAGGCTCATGCTCGGCGGCTATGATGCGCGCGGGCTTGTCAATGCATCCGTCACGAACGTCAAGTTCGGGAACGTCGCCCCGATCGCTGACAGTATCGATCGCTCTGGCGCGCTTCCACTCGATCGCGCCAACACGGGCCTGTTCGACGTGGGGCTGGTCAACGGCGCCGGCCTCGGTGGGCTCAGCGTTGCCGCAAAACAGTCGATCGTCACCGACGCGCCGTTGACTTTCGCGTCCGGTGGACAAGTGACGTTCGTCGCGCCGGTCGTGGACATCAATGCCGATGTGACCACGCGCGCCGGCAGCGTCACCATCACCAATATTCTCAGGCCGGACGCCGCCGTGCTTACGCCGATCGTGCTGACCACGTCCGACGGTGCCGCACAGCTCACGCTGCATGCCGGCGCAACCATCGACACGCGCGGGCTGTGGATCAATGGGGCGAACCCGCCGAGCGATCTTTCCGGCCTCGCCTTCATCAATGGAGGCAGCGTCAGCTTCAATTCCACCCAAGGCGCGACGATTGCCGCCGGCAGCACCATCGATGTTTCCTCCGGTGGCGCTATCCTGCCAAACGGCAAGACCACGGGAGGCAAGGGTGGGAGCGTCACCCTGGTCGCCGATGATCGTTCGGCGGGCGGTCCAAGCGTCGGCGGGCGCCTGGTTCTTGACGGGCGGATCAACGGCTACGGCGCAAGCGGCGGCGGCAAGCTCGTGATCGGGAGCGGTCCGTCGATCGTGATCGGCGGCAAAGCGCTCGCCAATGACGGCGTGCTGGGCGTCGGCGAAAGGGCGCCGATCCCGCTGTTGCTGGCTGAAGAGATCATCATCCCGGCCGGCGGGCGGATTCCGTTCAACTACGATGAGACCCTTACCAGACTAGCGCCGGGCGATTACGCACCCTTGCCGCTGAAGGTAGACGCAAGCCAACAGAAGCCGCTCAAGGTGGGGCCCGATGGCTGGGTCGTCCCGGTCGATACCAATTTCTACGATATTAACGGTACAAACTACCGCGCCGGTACGCCCGTTGCGCCTGGCGCGCTGATCTACCCTGGCGACGGCATCAAGCTGCCGGCGGGTTTCACCTTCACGGCCCGCGAGTTTCCCGATGGCATTCCGCTGGCGCCGACCCGCGTCACGTTTGCGGCCGGTGATGTGGCCACAATGCAGTTGCGCTTTGCCGTCGGCACCACAATTCCCGTCGGCACCGTGGCCGAGCGGACCTTCGCTGTCGCCGCTGTGACCGAGCTCGGCACCGGTTTGTTCCAGACGGGATTTTCGAGCTACGACATCAATGGCCATCAGGGATTGCTGATTGTCGATCGCGCCGTCATCGATGTCAGCATGCCCGTGTATCGTTTTGGCGCGGCGGCGTGGAGCGCGCCGACCGGCTCCGATCCGGCGTCGGCCCTGGAGCTTTGGGTTCCTCCGGTCATCCAGGATGATCCGTCCAAGCGTCAGATCGCGTGGCGGGCCGGTGCCGACCTGACACTTCAGTCGAACCTCGATCTGAACAAGGGCACGATCGTCATCGGACGGGATGCGAACATCACCGTCGATCCACGGCGTGCGATTGCGCTGCAGAGCCCGGGCCAGATCACCGTCGATGGACGGCTGACCGCGGCCGGCGGCCGCATCGATGTGATCCAGATGAACACCGCGAGCAGCGGCTTCGCCAATCCCACACTGGGTGCGCGGTCGATTTGGCTCGGCGAGACGGCGGTCCTCGACGTGGCGGGACGCAGTGCGGTGGGGATCGACTCCAGCGGCATGCGATATGGATTCGCGGACGCGGGCGGCAGCATCATGCTCGGCGCCATCACGGGCAAGGGCGACGGCGGAATCGCGTATGCCGGCAACAGCTTCGTCATCACGCGCCCGGGCGCGCGCCTGGATGCCTCCGGCACGAGCATCGTGATCGATGTGCCCAATACGGGGTTGAGCGCTTCGGGCGCAGCGCAGTCTCTCACCCTGGCCACGTCAGGTGGCAGCATCGGGATCAACACGTTCAGCGGCTTCTATCTGGACGGCGAGATGATCGCCAAGGCCGGCAGCGAGGGCGCGGCTGGCGGCACGCTCAGCCTGGCGCTGGTCACGCCCCGTTATGCTGACCCCGTCGATCAGCCGGCCCCCAACGAAGTGCGACGCCTTCGCATCCTCGAGGTCGGCGCGCAAGCGGGCGCGAGCGGCCTTGCGAGCGACCTTGTTCCAGGCGCCAGGGATTCGGCGCTGCTTTTCGGACACGGGCGGATCGGCGCTGACCAGGTTGTCGCCGGCGGTTTTGCCAATCTCAGCCTTTATGCTGACACCATCGCTTTCGACGGCGATGTGCGGCTCGCTGTGCCGCAGAGCATGAAGATCTCGGGCAATCTTGTTGCGAAGAATGGGAACGAGCGGGTCGAACTCGCCGCGCCCTATGTCACCTTCGGCGCGGTGGCCAATGTCGCCCTCAGTGGTGCGTTTGAGCCGCGCCCCTGCAGCATTATCGGCAAGATCGGGGCCGGTCTGGGCACGGCGCCGAGCAGCGAGCCGGCGAAATCCGGCACGGCGCAACTGACGATCACGGCTGATCTCGTCGACCTTGCCGCCAAATCCGAACCGCTCAATATCGCTGTGACGCAGACGGGCGGCGTGGCGCCCGTCGTCACCAATATCGCCGGATTTGATCGGGTCACCGTGGTCAGCCGGGGCGACATACGGCTGATCGGCGACAGCTATGGCAGCCACACGCTCGAACTTGATGCCGCGCAGATCTACCCGGTAAGCAACGCGAAGATTATTCTGGCAGCGACCGACCTCGTCCGCTTCGGCCGCACCACGGCGGATACGCCGTCCGTCCCGTTCTCGGCGTTCGGCAGGCTGACGGTCTTTGCCCCGGCTATCGAACAGGGCGGCGTGCTGCGCGCGCCGCTCGGCACAATCGTGCTCGGCGGCGTTCTCGCCGGCCAGTCGGTCGTACCGGACATTAAGCGACTCGATCTCCTGCCGGGCAGCATCACCTCGATCAGCGGCGCCGGATTGACCATGCCCTATGGCGGGACCGTCGATGGCATCGTCTATCGCTACGATGGTGCCGAGGTCGCAACCGCCTATAACGGAGTGGACGTGTTCGGTCAGTTGACCGGCGGTATCCGCCTGTCCGGACCTGCTGTCTCGGTCGCAGCCGGCGCGGTGGTCGATCTGTCCGGCGGAGGCGATCTGCGCGGCGCAGGATTCATCAGCGGTCGCGGCGGCTCGGTCGATGCGCTCCTGAACCCGCTGCGCGCTGCCAATCCGGGCAACAGCTACAGCAGTCTGAGCAGCCAGGTGTTTGCGATCGTGCCGAATGCGACCGCAGAATACGCGCCTGCGGTGCCGGCGAGCCAGGGCAGCGCGCCAATGATCGGCCAGCGCATCACGATCGGCGGCGGCGTGCCCGGCCTTGCGGCAGGCACTTACACGCTGATGCCGGCATCTTTCGCGCTGCTGCCCGGCGCATTCCGCGTCGAACTCGGCGCGACAGCGCAGTTTGGCCAGAGCACCGCTGCCTTGGCGAACGGCTCTTATGCGGTCACGGCCTATGGCAGCGTCGCCAACACAGCGATCCGCAACAGCCTGCCCAACCTCGCCATCATCACGCCCGGCGCGGTGGTGCGCAGCTATTCGCAATACAACGAGCAAGGCTACGCGAGCTTCATGCTGGCCGCGGCCGCGCGTAACGGCCAGCCTCGGCCGAGCCTGCCGGTCGACGCCGGCGTGCTGCAGCTTGTCCTCGCACCTGACGCGTCGGCGGCCCGGATGGCGTTGTCCTTTGCCGGACAGGCTCTGTTCACGCCGGGCAACGGCGGCTATGGCGGCACACTGAGTCTTGACCTCGATAAGTACGCCCCCGGGGCCAACCCCGGCCTGATCGAAATTCTCGGTGCGGACACTGCGCCGACCGCAGGCTTCGTGTCGGTGCGTGCGGCCGATCTCAATGCGATCGGCGCCGCCAGGTTGTCGATCGGCGGTGGCCAGCGACTCGATCTCGATAGCGGCCGTGTCGCCACCTACAGCTTCAACAAATCCGTGGTGGTGCGCAGCGGAGCGGTGCTGCGTGCGCCGGACGTCTTCATCGCGGCCGGTGATGGCGGAATCCGCATCGAGGATGGTGCGCGCATCGACACGATCGGCGCGGGTCCTTCCATCGTGATGCCGCCCTCCGACGGCTTTTCTTATTCAACCGCCGGCAACATGATCGTCGTCTCCAACGGACGGATCGATGTGCAGCAAGTTATCGATGGACGCACGCTCGGCGGCATCACCATCGGCGCCGCCACGATCGCCACCGAAGGGACCCTCGGCTTCGCTGTCGAGCGCGGCACGCTGTCGATTGCCGATAATATGCGTTTCGGCGCGCGCTATCTCTCGCTCACCACGCCGAGCCTGAATATCGGCGACGAGGGTGCGATCGCCGCGGCGCGCGCCGCTGGCGTGCTGCCCGACGGCCTCGTGCTCAACCAGACTGTGCTGGGGCGCCTGCTCGCAGGCAACGCGCTTCTGGGCGCGCCCAAGTTGGAAGGGTTGGTGCTTTCGGCGCTCGCGTCGGTCAACTTCTACGGAGCCGTGAACTTCTCCACGATCGACTTCGCGACCGGGCGCTCGAGCCTGCGCCCGCTGGTCCTCAACACGCCGGCGATCTATGGCCTCGGGTCAGCCACCGAGAGTGCGACCCTGACGACCGGGACCTTGATCTGGAACGGCATCAGCGATGGCGTAAGGCGCGCGAATAACGCCGCACCGCGCAGCGTCCCGCCCGGCGCCGTGATCGCGGGCGGGGCCGGCACTGGCCACGGCACGTTCAATATCGTCGCCGATCAGGTGGTGTTGGGCTATGCCGATGGAACCCAGCCGGACAGCCAGCTCACGCTGGACCGCCTGATGCTCGGCTTCTCCACCGTCAACATCACCGCGCATACGCAGGTGACCGCGAACAATCGCAACACGTTGTCGGTCTATGAAAGCCAGGGTGCCTACCAGCCCGGTGTCGGTTATGCCTACAGCGGCGGCAACCTGAACCTGATGACGCCACTGCTCACCGGTGGGTCCGGCTCGGTGAACCATATCACGGCGGGTGGCGCGCTCCGCGTCGTCGCCTCCGGCGACGTCGCCACGGCGCCGGCCACGACGTTCGGCGCCGAGATCGGCCTGAAGGGAGCGACGGTTGCGATTGCAACCTCTGTTGCGCTGCCCAGCGGCAAGCTCACCGTCTCTGCCGACGGCGACATTACCTTGACCGACGCCGCGCGTCTGGACCTGGCGGGACGGTCCGAGACCCTGATCGATGCCGTCCGCTACAGTTGGGGCGGTGACGTCAGTCTCGAGAGCGCGCACGGGAATATCACGCAAGCTGCCGGATCGGTGATCGACCTCTCCGCGGTCAATAACCGCGCCAGGACGTTGTCGGTGACGGCGCTGGATGCCTCTGCTGGCCATGTCGGCCTGGCCGGCACGATCCGCGGCGGAAGCTCCGGGCATTTCGACGCGGGCGGCACCAAGGTGCCGTTCAGCGCCGGCGGCATCGACGTGCGCGCGCAGGCGCTGGACGATTTCGCGGCCCTCAACCGGCGGCTCACCGCCAGCGGCGTGGTTGGGTCGCGCAACTTCCAGCTCAAGCAGGGCGATCTCGTTGTCGGCGACGAACTCGTCGCCAACAGCGTCAGCCTGTCGGTGGATGGCGGAAGACTCATCGTCAACGGGCGCATCGATGCGAGTGGTGAGCAGGTCGGCACCATCCGGCTCGCGGCGCGCGACGGGCTATTGCTCGGATCAGGCGCCGTGCTTGATGCGCATGGCAGCGTGCTGCGCGTCGACAGCTATGGCAAGCCGATCGATGCGCCCAACCGGGCCGTGGTCGAGCTCACGACGACACAGGGGCGGCTTCAGCTTGCGCCGGGCGCAACGATCGACGTGCGCTCCGCCAACGCCGTCGCGCGCGGCACGGTGGAACTGAACGCGCCGCGGC
>NZ_PSRR01000133.1 GCF_004296405.1 Bradyrhizobium sp. Leo170 | reverse complement strand
GGCCGCCACCGGTTCGGGCGCGTGCGGCTCGGTTCCGGGGCCGTCACCACCGACGCGGCGCTTGCCGCGCTTTTCGACCACAACCTGCTTGCTGCGGCCATGGCTGAAGCTCTGGCGCACGGTGCCCGTCTCGACGCGTGGCTTCAGCGTCAAGGTCTTGCTCGGGACACTCAAAGTCTTGTCGCCAGGGGTTTTGGTATCAACCATTCAGCAGTCCTAATCTCGTTAGCGTTGTGCCGTTTCGCACGCGTCGTCGTCGCAGTTCCAAAAGACCGAAATGACTGTCCTCGGACCCGTCATCCCGCTCCATCTTGTTGTTTGAACATGATCTTTTCGGAAAGCCGGTTTCCCCTCTTCCCGATCATGCTCTAGCTAGAATTTCTGGCCGCATCGGCGGTCTTGTCGTCGTCGGCCATCCGGTATCGGACCAGAAGCTGGCAGCGCGACAGGAACGTCTTGCTCGCCGGGCCCGCGAGCAGGGCAGCATGTATCACATTTGACCGGCCCAGTGCCAAATCCAATTCTGCCGACGTCAGCGCGGTGACGACAGATATTTTCAACGAATCTTCGTCTTTTCCGCCCCTTTGCCGCAGGATCGCGTCCAATTTGCGGACTCCGTCGGGGGCCGCATCGGAAGCATGGATCAGGCTTAGGGGTCTTTCCCGCTGCGACAACGCGTCCTCGACCTTGCCGAAGCCGGAAACGACCCGGCCGGCCTTGGCGGCCATGGCCAGCGCCTCGAGGCTACTGCGAACCAGCAGCACTTCGGTATCATCGGGCAGAGTTGCCGCGACGCGGACGTCGCGCTTGAATCCCCGGCTAAACTGGTGACGCCGGACCGCTTCCGCAACCGTGCGGCGCGAGGCTGAAAGCCAGAGGCCGCGCCCCGGCAGCTTGCGTTTCACATCGGCGATCACCTCGCCGGTGGGGGCGACGACGAAGCGGATCAGCTCGTCGATCGGGCGCACCTCGCGGCTGACCGCGCACATCCGCATGGTCGCGGACTTTTCGGTCCGCGGCCCATGATCCAGATCGGGGTCAGCCATTGCGAGCATGCGCGGGCCATCTCCTTAGGCCGTCGGTTCTTCGGCGGCTTCCGCCTCGGCGTTCTGCTTGGAGAGATCAGCCTCGGTGATCCAGCCGGCCTTTACGCGGGCCTGCATGATCATCGCCTCGGCGTCCTCGCGGGAGATATCGATCCCGTCGAGGAACCCGGTATGCTTGGTCTGCTCGCCACCGTCCTTGCGCTCGGTCCAGCCGACCAGATCGTCGGTGGCGCAGCCGGCGAGATCCTCGACGGTCTTGACGTCGTTCTCGCCGAGCTTGACCAGCATCTTCGCGGTTATGCCCGGGACGGTCTTCACGGCATCCTCGACGCCGAGTTCCTTGCGCTTGGCTTCCAGCTCGGCCTCGAGCTGCTCCAGATATTCCTTGGCGCGGTTCTGCAGCTCCGTTGCGGTTTCCTCGTCGAAGCCTTCGATGCCGGCGAGTTCCTTCACATCCAC
Organism: Bradyrhizobium sp. Leo170; assembly: GCF_004296405.1. Taxonomy (GTDB): domain Bacteria; phylum Pseudomonadota; class Alphaproteobacteria; order Rhizobiales; family Xanthobacteraceae; genus Bradyrhizobium. Next base: position 18,581 of record NZ_PSRR01000133.1, on the reverse strand, counting down.
CAGCGCCAGTTCCTCGACCGAGGTGAAGCCTTCCGACGCCAGGAGCTGGCCGACGACTTCGTCGACATTGAGCGCCTCCATGAAGACGCGGGTTGAATTCTCGAAGTCGGCCTGACGACGCTCGGACTCTTCCTGCTCGGTCAGGATGTCGATATCCCAGCCGGTGAGCTGCGAGGCGAGGCGGACGTTCTGGCCGCGGCGGCCGATCGCCAGCGAGAGCTGGTTGTTGGTGTCGGGCACCACGACCTCGATGCGCTCGCGGTCCTCGTCGATCACGACCTTGGCGACTTCGGCCGGCGCCAGCGCGTTGACGACGAAGGTCGCGATGTCGGGCGACCACGGGATGATGTCGATCTTCTCGCCCTGCAATTCGTTGACCACGGCCTGCACGCGCGAGCCGCGCATGCCGACGCAGGCGCCGACCGGATCGACGGACGAATCCCGCGAGATCACGCCGATCTTGGCGCGCGAGCCGGGATCGCGGGCCACTGCCTTGATCTCGACGATACCGTCATAGATCTCCGGCACTTCCTGCGCGAACAGCTTCGCCATGAATTGCGGATGGGTGCGCGACAGGAAGATCTGCGGGCCCCGCGTCTCGCGGCGGACGTCGAAGATATAGGCGCGGACGCGGTCGCCGTTGCGGAACACCTCGCGCGGCAGCATCTCGTCGCGGCGGATGATGGCCTCGCCACGTCCGAGGTCGACGATCACGCTGCCATATTCGACGCGCTTGACGACGCCGTTGACGATGTCGCCGATGCGGTCCTTGAACTCCTGGTATTGCCGGTCGCGCTCGGCCTCGCGCACCTTTTGCACGATCACCTGTTTGGCCGATTGCGCGGCGATGCGGCCGTATTCGAGCGGCGGCAGCGTGTCGGCGATGGTGTCGCCGACACGGGCGCCGGGATTGGCGCGCTGGGCATCGGCCAGCGAAATCTGGTTGGAAGCATTCTCGACCACGTCGACCACCAGCATGTGGCGCGACAGGCGGAGCTCGCCCTTCTTGGGGTCGATCTCGGCGTGGACGTCGGTCTCGCTGCCGTATCGGGCGCGCGCCGCTTTCGCAATGGCGTCCTCCATCGCGGCAATCACGATGCCGCGATCGATCGATTTTTCGCGCGCGACGGCGTCGGCGATCTGCAGCAGTTCAAGTCGATTGGCGCTGACTGCCATGGCTAGTCTCCTTCGTCAGGCTCGGTCTCGCCCCGGCGCAGCCGTTCGGCGGCGAGGCGGTGTTGTTTCGTGTTCTTCGGAGCCGGTTTCTTGCCGGTCCCTTGCTTCGGCTTATGGCTCTTGCTCGGATCGCTGTTCTTCGCATGCTCGCGCTGCGCCTTCGCATGCGCGGGTTGTGGCGGGGCCAGCCCCAATTCGCGGCGCAATTCGCGTTCCTGCGCCTTGCCGCGCCGCATCGATTCGGCGATCAGCTCGTCGGTCAGCACCAGCCTTGCTTCGGCGATGTCTTCCATCGCCAGCAAGACGTCCGCATCTTCACCCTCGCGTGTGTCATCCCGATGTAGGCGCACCGCGTTACCCTCGACACCGTTCAGGGTGCCGCGGAACCGCTTGCGGCCCTGATGCGCCACCGCCATCTCGATCTTGACGAGGTGGCCGGCATAGCGCTCGAAGTCCGAACGTCGCACCAGCGGCCGGTCGATGCCCGGCGACGAGATTTCCAGCCGATAGGCCCGGTCGATGGGATCGGCGATGTCGAGCACCGGTGACAGCGCGCGCGAGATCGCCTCGCAATCCTCGATCTGCATCGAGCCGTCCGGCCGTTCCGCCATGATCTGGACGGTGCAGCCGGCCTCGCCGGTGATTTTGATCCGCACCAGACGGTAGCCCAGCCCCTGCAGGACTGGGGTGGCGACTGCCGACACGCGCGCCGCAGCGCCGGGCTCGACAACGAGCCGCGGCTCGGCGAGCAATTCGGCGTTGACGGAACCAGCGGTTGGATCGGTCATATCCAGGGTCAAAGATACGTCTTGAGCTGTCGGTTCTGTGGGTTAGCCGGCCCTAGACCGGCGTTCGATCATGATACGATCACGCTGATCGGGCCATGATCTTATTTCTCGTGTTTGAGCATGATCCTTGCGGACAACAGGCTTCCGCTGTTCGGGTTCATGCTCTGGTTGCACTACCCAAACCGGACCAGGCTCGGCCTGGTTCGTTCGGGTAATAAAAAAGAGCGGGTCCGGAGGGGCCCACTCTCAATACGGATCGTATGAGAACTTTAAGTCGCTGCCGATATAGCGCTTTTTCCCCGGTCAGGCAAGGGGCGGAGGCCGCGGCCGAGCAAATTTGCGCTATCGGAAAGTTGGGTGCGAATGTCTAACGCTTCGTTCACGAACGCCACCTAGATTGCGCCGCAAAAACCGGCACTGCGGGCCGGTTTGGGTAGGCTTATGACGACGACAGCGACTGCGCTGATCCCTGAACTCGACGAGATCGTCCGTATCGGTGACCCCAGGCGCCGCGCCGAGGCCGCGCGCCGGATCGGCGAATTGTTCCTGCAGGGGGCGGCCAGTTTCAGTACCGACCATGTCGATCTGTTCGATGGCGTCCTGACGAGCCTGGTCCCCCACGCCGAGCGTGCTGCGCGGGCGGAGCTCGCCGAACGCCTGTCGCTGCTATCGAATGCGCCGCGCAGCCTGATCGGGCAGCTTGCGCGCGAGGACGAGATCGCTGTCGCGGGGCCGCTGCTCCGTCGGTCGCCTGTCATCGACGAGCAGGTCCTGGTCGAAATCGCGCGCGCGAAGGGGCAGGAGCATCTGCTTGCGATGGCGGAGCGGCCGAAGCTCTCGACCGATCTGACCGACGTCATCGTCCGCCGCGGCGATCGCGACGTTGTCAGGCGCGCAGCCGGCAATGCCGGTGCCGAATTCTCGACGAGCGGCTATTCGACGCTGATCCGGCGTGCCAGCCAGGACAGCGTGCTGACGCTCGCCGTCGGTCAGCGCGCGGATCTGTCGCCCGAACAGTTGAAGACGCTGGTGGCAGGCTCCGTCGAGATCGTCCGCCGCCGCCTGTTCGACGTGGTCAAGCCGGAGCGGCAGGCCGCGATCAAGCAGGCGATCCGCGAGATCAACGGCATGGGAGAGAAGGTCGACAGCGCGCGCGATTTCGCGCCGGCCCAGCGCACGATCCTCGCGTTGCATCACGCCAATCAATTGAACGAAATCGCGCTGCTCGATTTCGCCAAGTCGTTCAAATACGAGGAATCGGTGTGCGCGCTGGCCGCGATGACCGGTGTCAAGATCGCGACGCTCGATCGCCTGATCACCGGCGAGCGCTACGATCCCATTCTGATCGCCGGCAAGACCATCGGCCTCGAATGGGCCACCGTACGCGCGCTGATCCTGCTTCGGCTCGGCCCCAACCGCGTGCCGTCACCCGCCGACATCGAGAACGCGCGGCTGAACTTCACGCGCCTGATGCCCTCCACCGCCCAGCGCGTCGTGGACTTCTGGAAGACGCGGTAGTCTCTCTCTCATCGTCATTGCGCTTGTGGTGCCGTGGCTTCGCTGCGCTCGCAATGACGGACGCTCAGATTTGAATGCCAGGTGCAAACCACGCCGTCATTCCGGGGCACGCGTAGCGTGAGCCCGGAATCCATTTCGCCGCGTGTGTGTGGCCCGATGGATTCCGGGCTCGCGCTACGCGCGCCCCGGAATGACAAGCGTCAAATTCTGCGAAACCGCAGATACGTCGCCCTGCGTCCCTCGCGCTCGGCTTTGGCGCCGTAGCGCGTCATCGTGTAGTCGGGCCAGGGAGCCTGCCAGTCGGAGGCGCGCTCGGCCAGCCAGGTGAAATCGGACGAGCGCATCAGGTGCCATAGAGTCCAGGCGCAGTAATCGTCGATGTCGCTGACGAAGCGGAATTCGCCACCCGCTTTGAGAATGCGCGCCATTGCGGCAACGGTGGCATCTTGGACAAAGCGGCGCTTCCAGTGCCGTCGCTTCGGCCAGGGATCGGGATGGATCAGGTCGATGCGCCGCATCGATTGCGACGGCGCCCAGGCGAGCAGCTCGGCGGCGTCGCCTGCGAACAGGCGGATGTTGCCGATATTGTGTGCCTCGATCTGGGTCAGGATCTTGGCCATCCCGTTGACATAGGGCTCGCAGCCGACGAAGCCGATATTCGGAAACGCGCGGGCCTCGGCGGCGAGATGTTCGCCGCCGCCAAATCCGATCTCGAGCCTGACATCCTCGATGTTGTCATCGAACAGTTCGATGAGGCTGGCCGGCGCGGGGCTTGCGATGTCGAGCGCGAGATGCGGTAGCAGATGCTCGATCAGGTCGGCCTGATGCGCGCGCAGCTTGTGGCCCTTGCGCCGTCCGAAGAATGAGCCATGCGCATGGGCGTCGCGCTCCTGATCGCGGGAAGGCGTCATCATCGCAGCGTCTGATACAGCCGATAGAGCAGCCGCGCGCGCGGCTCGATCGATGAGATATACATCTGCTCGTAATGGGTATGCGCGCCCTTGCCGTCGACGCCGAGGCCATCGAGCGTCGCCGTATGCAGCGCCGTGAAATTGCCGTCGGAGCCGCCGCCGGTCGAGGTGTCCACGAGGTCGAAGCCGATCTCGGTTGCGAGCCCCTTGGCGTGTTCGTAGAGCGCCGCGCCGGCGTTGGTCTTCTCATAAGGCGGCCGGTTCAATTCGCCGACCACATGCACGCTGACGCCGTCAGTCCGCGATTTCAGATTGAGTATTTTCGGTACCAGCTCTTCGGCATCGGCGGTGGTCGGCACGCGCATGTCGACCTCGGCATAGGCCTCTTCCGCGATCACGTTCGGCTTGGTGCCGCCTTTGACCACGCCGACATTGACGGTGACGCCGCGCGCCAGATCGTTCATCGCCTCCAGCGTCTGGATGATGTTGCCGAGCTCGCGGATCGCGCTGCGGCCGTCCTCGGGCCGCGTACCGGCGTGCGAGGGCACGCCCTTGACGAAGATCTCGAAGCGGGCGACGCCCTTGCGCCCGGTGACGATCTTGCCGCCGTCGCGCGCCGGCTCGGTCACCAGCACATATTTGGCTTTGCGGCCTTCGGCTTCGATCAGCGCCCGCGAGGTCGGGCTGCCGATCTCCTCATCGGAAACGTAGAGCTGGGTCACGCCGAGCGGCGGGCGCGCGCCATTGGCGCAAATTTCCCTGAAGGCGTGGTAGGCGAGATAGGCGCCGCCCTTCATGTCATAGATGCCGGGACCGAAGGCGCTGTCGCCGTCGATACAAAATGGCAGGCGCTGGATGAATCCGAGGGGGTGCACGGTGTCGAGATGGCTCAGCACCACGATTCCCGGTGCGTCCTGGCCCCAGGCCGACCGCGCGACGAGATGATCGCCGCATCCGTTCTGGCCGGCGATCCGCTCCAGGGTGGCCGGCAGGCTGCGATAGCCTTCGGCGACGAGATCGGCGAGCTTGTTGACCTGTTCGGGCGCTTCTGTCGGCGTCTCGATCTCCACCCAGCGGCGGATGCCGTCGAGAATCTCCGCAGGATTAAAGGATGTCGTTGTCATTGGTGCGCCGGCATCTGGAGCATGATCCGGAAAAGTGGAAACCGGTTTTCCCTCGCGACAAACGCGAAGCGTTTGCGCGGAGATCATGCTCAAACAAAGAGGTGAGATCATGATCCGATTCCGTCTAATCGGATCATGATCTCAGAACGATTGAACCAACGTCATGCGCCCGCACCGGCGGGCGCGTCAATCGCCATGTCGCAGGAATGACGACGCCGATCAGCGCTTGTCGGGGCCTTCGCGGGCGGCGATCTGCTCGACCAGTTCGACGATGCTGCGGCGGAGTTTGGCGTCGGCGATGCGCGTGAAGGCGCGCGTCAGCGCCAGCCCCTCGGAGGTTGCGAGAAAGTCGGAAACGTAACTGGGCGAGGCGCCTTCGCTGAAGCCTTCTGCGGTTGTCGAGCCGCTCGGTCCGCCGTCGAACAGGAACGAGACCGGCACCTGCAGGATCTCGGAAATCTGCTGCAGCCGGCTGGCGCCGACGCGGTTGGTGCCCTTCTCGTATTTCTGAATCTGCTGGAAGGTGAGGCCGAGCTTTTCTCCCAGCTTTTCCTGGCTCATGCCCAACATGATCCGCCGCATGCGGACACGGCTGCCGACATATTTGTCAACAGGATTGGGCGCTTTGGTAGACATCTTCGGACTCTCCTGGAAGGACTACGCGCCCGGCGAATGAGGCAAAACGGGTATGGAGTATGCCCCAGGCGCCGGTATCGTCAAAATCCTGCGGGAGGATCGAGGACGAATGCGGACAATTTGAGCTACTGTGCTGGCAGGATTTCAGTTCGGCTTGGAATTGTAGAATGCGAATGACGCGGTCGTTCTGTCAACTGGTGGAATCACACCAGCGGAATTTTTCCTTGCGCGGGCAACCATCGAGGGCGCGCAGGCGTCAAGAATTGCGCCGGGCAACACGCCGTCCGACCACAAGCAACAATGCGACGAGCAGAATGATCGCAGCGGGCATGTCATTGAAACGTGCATATAGCGTCGGCGGGATGGCAGCCGGCAACCTGGCATCGAGCACGCCTTCGATGCCGAGGCCGAGTTCTGCGACAATCCGTCCCGCCGGATCGATGACCGCGGAGATGCCGGTGTTCGCTGCGCGAACAACGGGCAGGCCCTCCTCGATCGCGCGCAGCCGCGCCTGCTGCAGATGCTGGTAGGGGCCGGTCGAGATTCCAAACCACCCGTCATTGGTGACGTTGATGATCCAGCTTGGCCGGTCGTCGTGAATGTCAATGTCGCCAGGGAAAATCGCCTCGTAGCAGATCAGCGGCAGTGCGCGCGGCGCATTCGGGATGTCAAGCGCATGACGCCGCTGGCCGGCGATGAATCCGCCATGGACCTTGGTGAGCTGCACGAAGCCGAGCTTTTCCATCAGTTCCTGAAATGGCAGATACTCGCCGAACGGCACCAGGTGCAGCTTGTCGTAAACTGACAGCACGCTGCCGTCATGGTCGATGACATAGATCGAATTGTAGGCGCGTGTGATGCGGACGCCCGGCGGCAGATCTGGGGCGCGCACCGAGCCGGTGATCAGCACGGTGCCTTGAGGCAGGAGCTCGGCGATCTCTGCCATCGCGTCGGCCTCGCGCGTCAGGAAAAACGGAAACGCCGATTCCGGCCAGATCAGGATGCTGGCGTCGCGCACGCCCGTGGAGTGCGGGCCGGAAGCGCGATCGGAGAGCGTCAGATATTTCCTCATCACTTCCGCTTTGGCGGCGTAGTTGAATTTGACGTCCTGCTGCAGGTTGGGCTGCATGATGCGCAGCTTGACATTGGCGACCATGGTGGTCGGCAGCCGCGACAGCCGCACCGCGCCGAAAACCAGCATGGCCGCGAGAACGATCAGCGCTATGGCCGGCACCCGCCACAGCTTTCGGTTGGACGATTTGCCATCGATCAGGACGGCCGGACTTGCGAAGATTGCGACGGCAAGGAACGTCATGCCCCAGAGCCCGATCAGCGATGCGGTCTGCGCCAGCGCCAGTGGCTCTGACAGCGCATAGCCGAAGGCGTTCCAGGGAAATCCTGATAGCACATGGCCGCGCAGCCATTCGGCGATGGTCAAGCTCGCTGTCAGCGCCAGCACGCGGAAGCCGTCGGGGGTCCAGAGCAGGCGCGCCAGCGCAAAGCCGAGCGCGGGAAACAGTGCCAGATAGGCGGGCAGGCCGAGTATCGCAAACGGCAGCAGCCAGGCGAAGGTCTGCGCATCGACCAGAAAGGCATAGCCGATCCAATAAAGCCCCGGCACGAAGTAGCCGAGCCCGAACCAATAGCCGGAGATTGCCGCCGCCGGGATGCCGCGCCACTTTCCGGCGCCTGCGCCGTCGATCAGCCAGACCGCGACCGGGAAGGTCAGGAACAGGATCGGCCAGGCGTTGAACGGCGCCATCGCGAGCGAGGACAGGGCGCCGGCGACGAGTGCGATGACGGCGCGCCTCCATCCCCAGGTCAGGATGATCGAAAGCCCGACCGTGCGGAGTTGATCGGAAACCCTCACTGCGGGGCGGCTCCGTCGCCGGAGGGCGGAGGCGCGGTGTCGTTGGCCTGCGGGCTGGCATCGGCCTGAGGGCTGGAATCGGGCGCGGCCTCGCTGCGGCGACGGCTCTCGCGCTCCTTGCGCGGGACGTTGCGTTCCTTGCGCGTCGCGATCCGCACGCGCTTCACCCGCCGCGGATCGGCGTCGAGCACTTCGACCTCGAAATTGCCGGGTCCGGAAATCAACTCGCCGCGCACCGGCACGCGGCCGACAAACGACACCAGATAGCCGCCGAGCGTCTCGACTTCCTCGCCAGCTTCGCCCGTGACGAAGTCTTCGCCGATCACCGAGCGGACATCATCGAGGCTCGCCCGCGCGTCGGCGATGAACGAGTTATCCGGCTGGCGAACGATCGACGGCGGCTCGTCGCTATCGTGCTCGTCGTCGATCTCGCCGACGATTTCCTCGACGAGGTCCTCGATCGTCACCAGCCCGTCGGTGCCGCCATATTCGTCGACCACCAGCGCCAGGTGAATACGGGTGGCCTGCATCTGCACCAGCAGGTCGATCGCGCGCATCGACGGCGGCACATAAAGAAGTTTTCGGATGATGCTCGCTTCGTGAAGCGGCAGCGCGAGATCGACCGCGCGCAGGTCGAGGCCGGCGGGCAGCGGCTTCTTGCGCCGCGTCTTGCCGGTGTCGCTGACGCGCGCCCTTGCGGTCATGAAGGCGAGCAGGTCGCGGATGTGAACCATGCCCTCGGGATCATCGAGGGTTTCGTCGTAGACCACGAGGCGCGAATGCGCGGCGCTTTCGAACTGGCTCATCAATTCGCCGAGCGGGATGTCGCGTTTTACGGCGACGATGTCGGCGCGATGCACCATCACGTCGGCGATACGCCGCTCATGCAGATTGAGGATGTTGCGCAGCATGGTGCGCTCGACGGCGGAAAAGTTCACGTCATCAGGCGTCGACGCATCGAGCACCACCTGCAGGTCGTCGCGAACCGATCCTGCCTTCCAGCCGAACAAGGTGCGGATCGCGCGCAGCAGCCAGCTCTCCGCCGCGGGACGCTGTGCCTCCTCCGTCACCACGGCCGGCAGGTTGCGCACATCGCGCGGATTGTCGTGGGTAGGTTCGGAGTCCGCCATTTCAGTCCATCCGCTCCCGGTCCGCATACGGATCGGGAATGCCGAGTTGCGCGAGGATTTCGCGCTCGAGATTTTCCATTTGCTCGGCGTCGTCGTCGTTTTCGTGGTCGTAGCCGATCAGATGCAGGAAACCGTGCACCGCGAGGTGGCTTAAATGATGGTCGAACGGCTTCTGCTCCTCGTCCGCCTCCCTGCGCGTCGTCTCATAGGCGATTGCGATATCGCCGAGCATGCGCGGGGCGTCGTCCGGCTCCTGAGCGCCCTTTGGCTGCAACGCCGGAAACGACAGCACGTTGGTCGGCTTGTCGATGCCGCGCCAATTGTTGTTCAGCGTCCGGATTCCGGAATCATCCGTCAGCATCACTGCCAGTTCGGCCTCGCCGACATCGGCCTCAGTGATCTCGGCGGCGGCCTCGATGGCGCGATGGATCACCGCTTCAGCATCAGGCTCGGGCTGCCAGCAATCGGCTGTGACCAGAACCTCGGTAGCGGGGAGAGCGGAAGACACTGTCGTTCCAAAAAGTTGTTGTTTCTAGGCGTTCGGGTTGCGGCCGGAACCCGCTTGCGGCAGGTCCGTGAGGCCGGCTGATGACATCAAGATTTGGCGGCGACTTGCCGTTGTGGCAATCCCTCATAGGCCGCGACGATCCGTGCCACCAATTCGTGACGGATCACGTCCTCCGCGGTGAAGCGCACCTGCGCGATGCCCTCGACGCCTTCCAGCAGGCTCACTGCCTCTGCCAGCCCGGAGGCCTGGCCGTGCGGCAAGTCGACCTGCGAGGGGTCGCCGGTGACGATCATGCGGCTGTTCTCGCCGAGCCGCGTCAGGAACATCTTCATCTGCATCGAGGTGGTGTTTTGCGCTTCATCCAGGATGATAACGGCATTGGTCAGCGTGCGGCCGCGCATGAAGGCAAGCGGCGCGATCTCGATTTCGCCGCCCTGCAGTGCGCGCTCGACGACGCGCGCATCCATCAGGTCATAGAGCGCGTCATAGATCGGCCGCAGATAGGGGTCGACCTTCTCGCGAAGATCGCCGGGCAGAAAGCCGAGCCGTTCACCGGCCTCGACCGCGGGCCGCGACAGGATGATGCGATCGACTTCCTTGCGCTCGAACAATTGCGCGGCATAGGCGACCGCAAGCCAGGTCTTGCCGGTACCGGCAGGCCCGATGCCGAACACCAACTCGTGCCGCTTCAGCGCGCGGATGTAGGAATCCTGCGCGGCGGTGCGTGCCCGCACCGGGCGCTTGCGCAAATTGATGGTCTCGAACGAGGGCTTTGCGGTCTTGGCATCGAATTCGAATAGCGAGCCCTGCGCGATCACGGCGCGGATCGCGCCTTCGACGTCGCCCTGTGAAAGATCATGCCCCTGCGTTGCCTGGCCATAAAGCGTCTCCAGCACGCGTCGTGCGGCGTCGCAGCCGTCGCGGGAGCCGGCGATGGTGATCTGGTTGCCGCGAGAATCGACGACGACGCCGAGCCGGCGTTCGACCTGCGCCAGATTCTGCCCGTAAGGGCCGACCAGCGCGGAAGCGGCGCGGTTGTCGTCGAAGTCGATGACGACCTGGGTCTCTGGCGGAATCTGCATGTCGCGGTCAGGTTTGCGGCTGGGAGCAAGCGATGGTGAATCCGATGCGCTTTTTGGCAAGGGTTCAGGCTCCAATGGTCGTCTGGGAAAGAGCTGATGACTGAGGCCGCGCATGACGCGGGGCGAGCTCGCCGAGCAGGCTGTAGCGCTCGAGGCTGTCGATCCTGACCGGCAGGACTTTTCCGACGATGTCCAATGATGCCATCACATGCGCGGGCTGCAGATAGGCAGTGCGGCCGACGATCTGGCCGGGATTGCGCCCGGCGCGTTCGAACAGCACATCGACCGTGGTGCCGATCGTAGCCTTGTTGAAGGCCGATTGCTGGCTGTCGATCAAGTTCTGGAGGCGCTCCAATCGCTCGTCCATCGTTACCGCTGGCACCATCTCCCGCATGTCCGCCGCCGGCGTGCCGGGCCGCGGCGAATATTTGAACGAATAAGCTGCAGCGTACCCTATTTGCGTGACAAGCGCGAGGGTCGCAGAAAAATCTTCCTCTGTTTCGCCGGGGAAGCCGACAATGAAATCCGAAGAAAAAGCAATGTTTTGGCGCGCCGTGCGAAATCGGTCGATGACGCGGCGGTAGTCATCGGCGGTATGTTTGCGGTTCATGGCTGCCAAGATTCGGTCCGAACCTGACTGCACCGGCAGGTGCACGAACGGCATCAGCGCCGGCAGGTCCCGATGCGCCTCGATCAGGCTATCCTCGACATCGCGGGGATGGCTGGTCGAATAGCGCAGGCGCAGCACGCCGGGGATTGCGGCGAGCCGCTCAAGCAATTTGCCGAGCGGCCAGCTCCGTCCATCCGGCCCTTCGCCGTGATAGGCGTTGACGTTCTGCCCGATCAGGGTGATCTCGCGCACGCCGTTGTCGGCAAGCCGCGTCACATCCTCGATGATCCTTGTCACGGGACGCGAGACTTCCGCGCCACGCGTGTAAGGCACGACGCAGAAGGTACAGAACTTGTCGCAGCCTTCCTGCACGGTGACAAAAGCGGAAATGCCGCGCGAGCGGATCGCATCGGGCTTCGGCGGGGCTAAGAATCCGAACTTGTCCTCGATGGGGAATTCGGTTTCCAGTGCGCGGCCTTCCGCTTTCGCCTGCTTCAGCAGTTGCGGCAGATGGTGGTAGCTCTGCGGACCGACCACGACGTCGACGGTCGGCGCGCGGCGAATGATCTCCTCGCCTTCGGCTTGCGCAACGCAGCCTGCGACGGCAATTTTCACGTCGCGCCCCTGCCGCGCGGCGTCGTCCTTCATTACGCGCAGCCGCCCGAGCTCGGAATAGACCTTTTCCGAGGCCTTCTCGCGGATATGGCAGGTGTTGAGGATCACCAGATCCGCTTCATCGGCGTTTGCCGTCTCGACAAAGCCTTCGCCGGCCAGCGTATCCACCATGCGCTGCGCATCGTAGACATTCATCTGGCAGCCATAGGATTTGATGTGCAGCTTGCGCGGCGACGTCATGGAACCTGCTTGGGGTGGAAAGGAGCGCCTTCAAGGCGCAGGGCTCAAATATAGCCTAAAGGGAGCAAAATCCAGCGTTGGAGGGCGTCATTCCGGGGCGATGCGTCAGCATCGAACCCGGAATCTCGAGATTCCGGGTCTGGTCCTTCGGACCATCCCGGAATGACGGCTCAGGTTTCAGGTTTTTGCGACGATTGCGCCGTTTTCAATCAGCCCGGCCAGTTCCCGCATGTCCGCAAAGGTCATCGTGGCGCCGGCGGCGCGCAGCGCCTCGGCATGGCCGGGTCCGCAATGGCTACCGCCGCAGAAGCCGAGCACCGTCATTCCGGCGGCGCGGGCGGCTGTGATGCCGGGGAGGCTGTCCTCGACCACGAGACAGCGTTCGGGCGCCACCTTCATCTGCCCAGCCGCGAACAGGAAGAGATCGGGCGCCGGCTTGCCGTTCTTGACCTGCAGGGCCGAAAAGATGTTCGGCGCAAATCGTTCGTGGAGGGCAGTGCGGCCAAGGCTGACGCGCATGCGTTGCGGTGAGCCGCTGGACGCCACGCAAACGGGCTGCGCGATCCGGTCGAGCGCGGCGTGAATGTGCGGCACCGCTTGCAGATCGGCCTCAAAGGAACGGAACAGCTCGTCCTGCAATTGCGTATGAAAATCATCTGGAAGGCTGCGGCCGAGTTCGGCCTCGATTTCGAGATTCGCCTGTCGTGTCGAGCGACCGAGGAAACGATCGAACACCTGTTCCGACGTGATCGGATAGCCGTGACGCGTCAGGATCTCGGCATGCGCGCGGCATGAAATGACTTCGCTGTCGACCAGCACGCCGTCGCAGTCGAAGATGATAAGATCGGGAATCTCTTGTTGACGCGTCTTCTTCACGCGAACCGGTATCCACTTCGCTCGAAAACGCTATGTCAGGACTTATCTTCGTCCAGCGGGACGCAATACAGTTCGAGCCGGTGGTCGACCAGCTTGTAGCCGAGCTTGCGGGCGATCTCCGCCTGCAGTTTCTCGATCTCTTCGGACGTGAATTCGATCACCTTGCCGTCGCGCAAATTGATCAGGTGGTCGTGATGGCTGTCGGGCATCTGCTCATAGCGCGCGCGGCCCTCGCGAAAGTCGTGGCGCTCGATGATGCCGGCGTCCTCGAACAGTTTTACGGTGCGGTAGACGGTCGAGATCGAGATCTTGTCGTCGACCGCGACGCAGCGCCGATAGAGTTCCTCGACGTCAGGATGATCCACGGATTCGGCCAGCACGCGCGCGATGACGCGGCGCTGCTCGGTCATGCGCATGCCGGTCGCGGCGCAGCGCGCCTCGATTCCAGTGTTCTTCATCGCAGACGAGGTTTTCAGCGGAGCCATGTTTCTTCAGCCTGGAGGGGCAGGGCAGGACTGTTCTGCCACTGCCCGCATGTTACGACAAGTCACGGCGCATCAGAAGCGCATTCAAATGTTCCCCACCGGGCTGCTTGTAATAGCGTTCACGGCGACCGACGACGGCAAATCCGGCCCGTTCATAGAGCCGTCGCGCCGGCTGGTTATTTTCCTCCACCTCGAGGAAAACGGTGCGCACGCCGCGGCCGGCAAGATGGCCTAGATGCGTCAGCAACAAATTGCGCGACAGGCCGCGGCCGCGCTGGCTGGAATCGATCGCGATGACAGGATCTCCGCTTCATCTGCTCCCATCCGCGACACCGCAAAGCCGATGATCTTGTGCCCGAGCCGCAGCCGATGCACCAGCGTATTGCGCTCGGCGAGCATCGCCTCGAATTCGCCTTCGCCCCAGCCGCGATGAAACGAGGCGCCATGCAACTGCGCCAGACGCGGTGCGTCGCGCACAGTCGCGGCTTCGACCGCCGGCGTGCCGCGGCCAAACCATTCGGAAAGCCAGGCCATCATGACGCTGTCGGTTGCGCGACGTCGAGCAGCGGATTGGCCGGCGGCTTTGCGTCCGGCGCGCGCAGATAGAACGGCCGTGCCGGCGCCGCTTCGGGGCTGACGGCCGCGCCGACCCAGGCGACCCAGGTGATGTCAGGCGAGGCCTGGGTATCGGCCTTGAACGGTGGCGCCGTCTCCGCCGGCCAGCGGTCGGCGAGAATTTTTGCGGCGTTGCCGACCAGATGCGGTGTGCCAAGCTGCGCCGCCTCGATCGCCTCGGCGATCGGCGCCACCTTCGGCTTGACCAGCGGGCTGCCGTCGCCGCTCACCACCTGGAAATAGACATGGTCATGCCGCGCATCGATCGCGGAGATGATTGGATGCTCGCCGTTCTCGGCGACGACAGGCGCGGCATAAGCGGTCAGCGTGGTGACGCCGACGACGGGTTTGTTGGCCGCTAACGCGATGCCGCGCGCCGCCGACAGGCCAACGCGTAGTCCGGTGAAGCTGCCGGGACCGGTGGTGACGGCGATGCGATCAAGCGCGGTGAAGGCGATGCCGCTCTCCTTCATCACCCGCACGATCAGCGGCATCAGCGCTTCGGCATGCCCGCGCTTCATCGGTTGCGATTCCAGCGCAATTGTCTTGCTCGCGGCGGTGTCGAGCACGGCGGCGGAGCAGGCGTCGAGCGCCGTATCGATGGCGAGAATGATCATGGAGCGAATGGCAAATGGCGAATGGCGAATGGATGGTCAGGCGCGATCCCTATTCGCCATTCGCCACTCACTATTCGCTCTCCTTACATCGGGCGGACTTCGACCACATCGGGGACGAAGTGCCGCAGCAGGTTCTGGATGCCGTGCTGCAGCGTCGCCGTCGATGACGGGCAGCCGGAGCAGGCGCCCTTCATGTTGAGATAGACGACGCCATCCTTGAAGCCGCGGAAGGTGATGTCGCCGCCGTCATTGGCGACCGCCGGCCGCACCCGCGTCTCGATCAGGTCCTTGATCTGCGCGACGGTGTCGGCGTCTTCGTCATTGAAGAATTCGTCTTCCTCATCGAGCGAATCGTCGCCATCGACACTGCCGTCGGCGAGCAGCGGCGCGCCGGACATGTAGTGCTCCATGATCGCGCCGAGGATCGCGGGCTTCAGATGCTGCCAGTCGCCGTCGGCCTTGGTCACTGTGACGAAGTCGGAGCCATAGAACACGCCGGTGACGCCAGGCACGGCGAACAGCCGTTCGGCGAGCGGGGAGCGGGTGGCAGCTTCAGGTGTCGCAAATTCCATGGTGCCGCTCGCGAGTACGGTGCGGCCCGGAATGAACTTCAGGGTGGCGGGATTGGGGGTAGCTTCGGTCTGGATGAACATTTGTTTTCTCCGGCGTCGCCGGTTCAAGGCCGGCGCGTGGGGTTCCCTTAGCAGATGGCGACGGCGAACGCACGGATCAAGGCGGGAACCGTCGGTTCCGACGGCTAATCAAGGGCTTACGACAGCGAATCGATCTCTTCGTCGGTCAGGCCGCCGGGCACGATGGTGACGGGAATCGGGAACGCACCCATGATCTTCGCCATGGTGGTGATAAGCGGACCCGGGCCCTCCGGCCCCGGATTGGCCGCCAGCACCAGGATCGAGATGTCCTCGTCCTTGTCGATGACGTCGAGGACCTGCTCGGTCGGGTCGCCCTCGCGAATCACCCGCTCGGGCGTGATCGCGGCAATGCCGTTGGCGCGCCCGGCGGCGCGGTCGAGCGCCTCGTTCGCCGCTTCCTCGGCTTCCGCGCGCATGATGTCGGCCACCCCGAGCCATTGCTGGTTCTGGTCCTCGGTCTCGATGACGCGCAGCATCACGACGCCGCCGCCGACCCGGATCGCCCAGCGGCTGGCGTAGTAGACGGCGCGGTCCCATTCGGCGCTGTCGTCAACGATGACAAGGCATTTTGGCTTGTGACCAGATTCGTAGCTTCGTCGCTGGGTGGTCATGCATGTCCCGGTGCATTATTGCCAAGCAGACCCATGCTGCCACACCCCCTCTGCTTTTGGGAGAGGGTGTGAGAGCAATCGATGTTGATCGCCTATCGCTGCCGGATGAACCCGACGACGTCTTTCGCGGCTCGCATGGTTTCATCGGCGATCGCGCGGGCCCGGTTGGCGCCGTCGACCAGGATCTGATCGACATGGCCGGGATCGGCGACCAGCCGCTTCATTTCGGCCGCGATTGGCGACAGTTTCGCAACGCAAACGTCCACCAGCGCGTTCTTGAAGCTGGAGAACTGGCCGCCGCCGAAATCCTTCAGCACGGCCTGCTTGCTGACGCCGGCGAGCGCTGCGTAGATGCCTACGAGATTGTCGGCTTCGGGCCGCGCCTCCAGTCCCTTTTCCTCTGATGGCAACGGCTCGGGATCGGTCTTCGCCTTGCGGATCTTCTGCGCGATGGTATCGGCATCGTCGGTGAGGTTGATGCGCGAATTGTCCGAGGGCTCTGACTTCGACATTTTCTTGGTGCCGTCGCGCAGGCTCATCACGCGCGTCGCCGGTCCGGTGATCAGCGGCTCGGGCAGCGGGAAGAACAGGCCGTCGGCAAAGCCGTGGCCGCGGATCGAGTCGCCGAAGTCGTTGTTGAACTTCTGCGCGATGTCGCGTGACAGTTCCAGATGCTGCTTCTGGTCCTCGCCCACAGGCACATGGGTCGCGCGATAGAGCAGGATGTCGGCGGCCATCAGCACCGGATAGTCGTAGAGACCGACCGACGCGTTCTCGCGGTCCTTGCCGGCCTTCTCCTTGAACTGCGTCATCCGGTTCAGCCAGCCGATGCGCGCGATGCAATTGAAGATCCAGGCAAGCTCGGCATGCTCTGCGATCTGGCTTTGGTTGAAGACGATGTGCTTTTTCGGGTCGATGCCGCTGGCGATGAACGCCGCGGTCACCTCGCGGGTGTTGCGCGTCAGCTCCGCCGGGCCGCCCCAGACGTCCACGCCCTGCGTGATCGCGTGCATGTCGACGACACAGTAGATGCAGTTGTGCGTCTCCTGCAGCTTGACGAAGTTGACGATGGCGCCGAGGTAATTGCCGAGGTGCAGATTGCCCGTCGGCTGGACGCCTGAAAAAACCCGTTCCACGAACGCCATGGTCTCAATTCCCGGAAAATGCCGCTTTGGCGGGGTCGTTTGCCATTTTGGGGCTATCCGCGCAAGTCAGGCGGCACGGTTTTGCCTGATCGCGGCGACCGCCTGGCACCAGCCGATCACGCCGAACAGCTTCAGGAACAGGCCGTAGCTCGCCATCGCAGCTAAAATCACCGCGAACAGCAGCACGGCCTGCCCCAGTCCGCGCGATCCGGCGGCCAGCGGCGCCAGCTCCTCGACAAGCCACAGCAGCGCGCCCATGGCGAGCGCCGCCAGGCAGATGCGCGGCAGCCGATCGCGGGCCTCGGGATCGATCGAGAAGCCGAACGTCGCGCCCCCCTTCCGGATCAAATAGAACGCGTTGCTCCAGGCTCCGAGCGTGATGCCGGCGGCGATGCCGCGCGTGCCGAAAGAGTGGCGAAGCAGGAACGCTGCGACGATCGCCACCACGATGGCGGTCAGCGCCCCGAAAAGCGGCGTGCGGGTATCCTCGCGGGCGAAGAAGGCCGGCGACAGCGCTTTCACCAGCACATGCGCGGGCAGGCCGAGCGCAAGCCAGGTCAGCGCGTGCGCGGTGGCCGTGGCATCGTGCGCGGCAAACGCGCCGTGCTCGAACAGGATCCGCACGACCGGCTCGCTCAAGACGATGAGGCCAAGCGTCGCCGGCAAGGCGAGTCCGACCGCCAATTCTAGGCCGCGCGATTCCACTCGCGCGATGGCGCTTCGGTCATCGCTGTGCAGCGCGCGGGTCATTTCCGGGATCAGCACCGTGCCCATGGCGACGCCGACGATGCCGAGCGGCAGTTCGATCAGGCGATTGGCGAAATATAGCCAGGAGACCGCCGATGGCGATTCGGAAGCGATCACGGCGCCCGCCACCATCAGCCATTGCGGCGCGCTGCTTGCGATCATGCCGGGGACGGCCTTGCCGAGAAAGCCGCGCATGTCCTTGTCGAAGGAGATGCGGAGCGGGGTCGCCGCGCGGCCGCCGCGCAGCACGAGGATCGACAATTGCAGAAGTCCCGCAATGCCAACGGTCGCAGCTACGACCATCGCGGCATGCGCCGCGTCCCCCCGGCATACCAGCAGCATCGCCATCACCGCGATCAGCGCGATGTTGAACAGGAGCGGCGAGAATGCGGTGAGCGCAAAACGTGCTTGCGCGTTCATTAGCCCCATCATGACCGTGACTGGTCCTGCGAAGGCAAGATAAGGCAGCATCAGCCGCGCATTGTTGACGGCGAGCTCCAGCGTTTCGCGGCCGACAAATCCCGGCGCGAGCGCCGCGATCACCAGCGGCATCAGGAAGCCGATCAAGACGGAAGCCACGATCAGCGCGGCGCTGAGGGTGCCGAGCACGCGGCCGGCGAAGGC
>NZ_PSRR01000132.1 GCF_004296405.1 Bradyrhizobium sp. Leo170 | reverse complement strand
GGCAGCGCAACCCGGGACACCTGCGTCTGCGATTACGAGCACCCCGGGTTACGCTTCGCTCCACCCGGGCTACGGCCAATTCGCGATGACGCCTATGGAGCCTCGCACAACCGCCGGATCAGCGCTGTGATCCGCCCGTTCGGCGACATCATCTCGTCCATGATTGAAAAATGATCGGCGCCGGGAATCTCCTCATACGTCACCGGCAAACCATAATCGGCGCGGTGCCCGGCGAAATCGGCGGTCTGCTTGCGCAAGAGCGGCAGTTCGCCGCTGCCGACCACCAGCGACAACGGCTTGAGCGGCCCGCCGGCCTGTCGCATTGGTGAATTGCGGTGGGAGGCCGCCTCGTCGAGCCCGAGCTTGACGTTGAGATAGCTCATCCGGATCGGCTCGAGGTCGTAGATGCCACTGATCGCGACCCCGCCCCGGACATGCTGATGCGACAGCGCCATTGCGGTCAGATGACCGCCGGCCGACCAGCCGGAGACGACGATGCCATTTTCGGCCGCTCCCAGCGCCGGCAACTGCTTGGCGAGGAAGTCGGTGCCGGCGTGGATCTCGGCGACGATCTCGTCGAGCGTCGCCTCCGGCGCGAGCGTGTAGCCGATCAGCGCGACATTGATGCCATGCGCCATCGGTCCTTCGGCCATCACCGTGAAGAACTCCTTCGACCGCATCTGCCAGTAGCCGCCATGGATGAACAGCAGCGTCGGCGCGCGCTCGCCCGCTTTCAGGAAATCGATGCGGTTGCGCTCGCGCGGGCCGTAGCGGAGATCGATGTGATTGGGATAGCGCTTGCGCAACTCCGCAGAACGCTCCCCCCACCCTCCGACAATATCACCGCTGCCTACAACTGCGGCACCGTTGTTCAAACCGCGGTCACGCTCCTCCTGGCTCATGGCGCGCCAATCGAGCGCAGAGAAGGGTGTCGTCATCAGCAGGTCTCCGGTTCCGGCCATTCCCCCAGCACGTTTCCACTTTGCCGGAAAATGGTCTAGAGCACTAGCTCCCTCCGCTGTTACGAACTGCAATCAATGGAGATGCAAGTGACGGATCAAGGCCTGGTGCGGGAGAGCGCCTGCACAGTCGTCGACAAGTTGCGGGCGGGCGAGGTCACACCGCTCGACCTGCTCGACGTCCTGGAAAAACGGATCGCCGAGGTCGACGACAAGGTCAACGCGCTTCCGATCCTGTGCTTCGACCGCGCGCGGAGGCACGCCGAAGCGCTGATGCAGAAGCCGGCTGCCGAGCGCGGCCTGCTCGCGGGCCTGCCGGTACCGATCAAGGATCTCTTCAACGTCGAGGGCGTGCTGAACACGCAGGGATCGCCGATCTTCAAGGATACCGTCGCCACCAGGTCCGACATCGTCGTGGCACATCTGGAAACGAATGGCAGTGTGGTCTACGCCAAATCGAACACGCCAGAATTCGGCGCCGGCGCCAACACCTTCAATGAAGTGTTCGGCGCGACATTGAACCCTTGGGATACGTCGCGCTCGGCATCCGGCTCTTCCGGCGGAGCGGCGGTCGCGCTTGCGACCGGAATGGCGTGGCTTGCCCACGGCACCGACATGGGTGGATCGCTGCGCAATCCAGCCAGTTTCTGCGGCATCGTCGGAATGCGGCCCAGCATCGGCCGCGTCGCCCACACGCCAAGCGGCATGATCGATCGCAACCTGACCGTTCACGGCCCGATGGCGCGCAACGTCGAGGATCTCGCGCTGTTGCTCGACGCCATGAGCGGCGAGTACGCCGCCGACCCGCTGTCGCTGCCGGCGCCGACGACGTCGTTCCTCTCAGCGGCGCGCTCCCGCAAGAAACCGAAACGCATCGCCTATTCGCCCGACCTCGGCATCACCCCGGTCGATCCAGAAGTCAGGGCGGTCACGCGGAAGGCAGCGGAACGCTTTGCCGAAGCAGGCGCCATCGTCGAGGAAGCACATCCCGACCTCAGCGAAGCCCATGAATGTTTCCACGTGCTGCGCGCTTTCGACTTCGCCGTCACCAAGGCGGCGCTGCTTCGCACCAAACGCGACCTGCTTAAGCCGGAGGTGATCTGGAACATCGAGGAAGGCCTGAAGTTGACGGTCGAGCAGATCGAACGCGCCGAGGCCCAGCGCGTCGCCATGACGGCACGCACCCTCGAATTCTTCGGGACCTACGACCTGTTGCTGACGCCTGCGACCATCGTCGCGCCGTTCCCGATCGAGAACCGCTATGTCGCCGAATGCGACGGCAAGACGTTCGACAATTACGTGGAGTGGCTCGGCATCGTCTATGCGATCACACTTGCGTGTTGTCCGGCGCTGTCCCTGCCCTGCGGCTTCACCACCTCCGGCCTGCCGGTCGGACTGCAGATGGTGGCGCCGCCGCGCGGCGAGGCCAACCTGCTCGCCGGCGCCAAGGCGCTGGAGGATATTTTGGGCGTGCGCGGTACTACGCCGATCGATCCAAGGGCGGCGAGATAAGGATATCTCCCCTCATGGTGAGGAGGCGCAGCGCCGTCTCGAACCATGAGGCCCCTATCTCACCCGGGGCCATCCTTCGAGACGCCTGCTCCGCAGGCTCCTCAGGATGAGGGTTATCGAGAGGAGAGAAGCGCCCATCGGCAATTGCGCCGACGATATTCGACATGCTACGCGGGCCGCAGCCGCTCCTGATGCCGTGAGAAGTGTCGGGCCGGATGATCAAATTGCCGTGCGTGGAGTTCCAATATGACAGATCAGGCCGCTGGGATCGCCGACGAGCCCCTCGACATTCGTGACGTCGAACGTCGCATCAAGGCGATCTTCATCGGCTCGGTCGGCAATCTCGTCGAGTGGTACGACTTCTACGCCTACACCGCTTTCGCGCTGTATTTCGCGCCGGCGTTCTTTCCCGGCAACGATCCGGTGGTGCAGCAGTTCAACGCAGCCGTGATATTCGCCGCGACTTTCCTGATGCGGCCGCTCGGCGGCTGGCTGTTCGGCTTCATCGCCGACCGCTATGGGCGGCGGCTGTCGCTCACGGTTTCCGTGGTCTGCATGTGTTTCGGCTCGCTGATCATCGCGGTGACGCCGACCTACGCCACGATCGGCTTTGCCGCGCCCGCGATCCTCGCATTGGCGCGCGTGATCGAGGGCCTTAGCCTCGGCGGCGAATATGGCGCGAGCGCCACCTATCTCAGCGAGGTCGCCGACGCCAAGAATCGCGGCTTCTATTCGAGCTTCCAATACGTCACCTTGATCGGCGGCCAGCTCACCGCGATCATCGTGCTGCTCTTGCTGCAGAAGGTGTTCTTGACGCCGGAACAGCTAAAGGACTGGGGCTGGCGAATTCCCTTCGCGATCGGCGCGGCGCTTGCCGTGATCGCAGCGGTGATGCGGCGCAGCCTGCAGGAGACCGACGCCTTCGAGGAAGCAAAGAAGGTGAGCAAGCCGACCGGCTCGATCACAAAACTCCTGAACTACCCGCGCGAACTGCTGCTGGTGGTCGGGCTGACCGCGGGCGGCACCGCGGCGTTCTACACCTTCACCACCTATATGCAGACCTTCGTCAAATTGTCGGTGGGCCTCACCGAGGACCAGACCACGTTCGTGATCTTCGGTTCGCTGATCTTCGCGACCATTCTGCAGCCGCTCTACGGCGCGCTGTCCGACCGCATCGGCCGCAAGCCGCTCCTGATCTTCTTCGGCGTGGTCGGCACGCTCGCGACCGTGCCGATCCTGACCGCGCTGAAGGACGCCAAGACGCCGTTTATCGCGTTCCTGTTGATCTGCGCCGCCTGGATCTTCACCGCCGGCTACACGTCGATCAACGCCGTGGTGAAGGCCGAACTGTTTCCGACCAACGTCCGCGCGCTCGGCGTCGGCCTGCCCTATGCGATCACGGTGTCGCTGTTCGGCGGTACGGCACCGGCGATCGCGCTCTATTTCAAGAGCCTCGGGCACGAACAATGGTTCTATTATTACCTCAGCGGCATGATCTTCCTCTCGCTTCTGATCTATGCAACCATGCGTGACACCAAGCATGAATCGGCGATGCATCGCCACGAGTGACGCCAAAGATTGACCAATGGCTGATGACCAGGAGCCGCCGCCGGAAAGCAAGCTGACGCGTAGCAAGGAGCGCTGGGCACGCGAGGGCCGCTTCCTCACCGGCAGGATCTCGCGTCCCGAGGAGCAGCGCCTGCCGCCCGGCCAGCATCTCACCCGCGACTGGCCGACGCTCGATCTCGGACTGACGCCGGAGATTGCGCGCGAGCGCTGGCGGCTCGACGTCTATGGCGCCGTGGAACATCCGGTGTTCTGGGATTGGACGCAGTTCACCGCGCAGCCGCAGTCGCAATTCGTCTCCGACATCCATTGCGTCACCACCTGGTCACGCTTCGACAATCAGTGGCAGGGCCTTGCGACCCGCGATCTCTTGGCCGCCTGCGAGCCGCATGAGGATGCGCTTTTCGTGGTGCTGCATTGCTATGACGGCTACACCACCAATCTCGCACTGGAGGATTTTGCCGCCGAGGACGCGCTGCTCGCCCATAGCTGGTCAGGCAAACCGCTGACCGAGGAGCATGGCGGCCCGGTGCGGCTCGTGGTGCCGCATCTCTATTTCTGGAAAAGCGCCAAATGGCTGCAGGGGATCGAATTCCTCACGCGGGATGCGCCGGGCTATTGGGAGGTCCGCGGCTATCACAACCGCGGCGATCCGTGGAAGGAAGAACGTTACTCGGGTGATTAGCCATTGATGGCGCCATTCCTCGCCTCTCCCGCAGGGAGAGGTGAAGGAAAAAAGCGATGGAGGGTAGCCGTGCCGACTGAACGCTTCCAATTCGCAAGCTCGGAAGGACACCAGCTCGCCGCCGCGCTGGATACGCCTGACGGCGAGATCAACGCTTACGCGCTGTTTGCGCATTGCTTCACGTGCGGCAAGGACGTGCTGGCGGCCAAGCGCATTGCGGTCGCGCTTGCCGCCAAAGGCATCGCGGTGCTGCGCTTCGATTTTACGGGGCTCGGCTCCAGCGAAGGCGATTTCGCCAATTCGACCTTCTCCTCCAACGTCGTCGATCTCGTTCGTGCCGCCCATCATTTGCGCGAAACCCGCAAAGCGCCCGATCTCCTGATCGGCCACAGCCTCGGCGGCGCTGCGATCCTCGCCGCTGCCGCGCAGATCCCTGAGGCGAAGGCCATCGTCACCATCGCCGCGCCCTCCGATCCCGCCCACGTCACCCATTTGCTCAAGGACCGCGTCGAGGACATCCGCGAGCAAGGCGAAGTCGAGGTCTCGCTCGCCGCCGGCCGTTCCGCATCAAGCGCGAATTCCTCGACGACATCGCCGAGCAGAATCTGCTGGCGCAGGTCGCGAAGCTGCACAAGGCGCTCTTGGTTATGCACGCACCGACCGACGATACCGTCGGCATCGAGAACGCCACCAAGCTGTTCATCGCGGCCAAGCATCCCAAGAGCTTCGTCTCGCTCGCCGACGCCGATCATCTCCTCACCGACAAGCGCGACACGACCTACGCCGCCGACGTTATCGCGGCCTGGTCCGAGCGCTATGTCGGGCCAACGGCGCTCGGGGCGGCCGCCGATCTCGCCGAAGCGCCGCGCCGTGTCGTGGTGCGCGAGACGCGCAACAGCAAATTCCAGCAGACCATCACCGTCGGCCCGCACCGATTGCTGGCGGACGAACCGGCCGCCGTCGGCGGCGAGGACTCAGGCCCCGGCCCTTACGATCTCGTGCTCGCGGGACTTGGCGCCTGCACCTCGATGACGATGCGCCTGTACGCCGACCGCAAGGCGCTGCCGCTCGATCGCGTCACGGTGACGCTGACGCACAGCAAGATCTACGCCAAGGATTGCGAGGAGTGCGAGACGCGCGAAGGCATGCTCGACCAGATCGACCGTGTCATCAAGATCGACGGACCATCGCTCGACGACGACCAGCGCAAGCGGCTGATGGAGATCGCCGACAAGTGCCCGGTGCACCGCACGCTGACGTCGGAGGTGCGGATCGTGACGAAGGCGGTGGATTGAGAATCTACATTGGCGTCATTGCGAGCGAAGCGAAGCAATCCATGCCTCCACTTGCTGAGGCATGGATTGCTTCGTCGCTTGCGCTCCTCGCAATGACGGCATCAATCATCAGGGCCGCAGTATGACCCTGTCGCGCGACGAGCCGGCCACGGCAAGGAACGCGGCTTTCGCCTGCTCCAGCGGATAGATCGCGCTCGCCTTGATCGGAAACGGCTTCAGGTGCCCGCTCGCAAATCCCGGGCCGAGTTCGCGCAGCACCGCGCCGGTTGCGATCGACGACAGGCCCAGCGTGTCGATGCCGACATAGGTGTGCTGGCCGCGATAGAATTCGAGGATATTGAACTGCACGATGCGGTCGACAGCCGCGATCAGGATCTGCCGTCCGCGCAGCGCCAGCGATTTGTGCGCGGCCTGGAAATAGGGATCGCCAACCGTGTTGAAGACGATGTCGGCGCCCTTGCCACCGGTGAGCTCGCGCACGCGCGCCGCTACATCGGTGCTTGAGGCATCGATCATCTCGACCTTCGCGTTGCTGTGCCCTTCATAGGGCTCGCTCTTGCGCGCCACGCCGATGACACGCGCGCCTTGCCAGGTCGCGATCTGCACCGCTGCCTGCCCGACCTTGCCGTTGACGCCCATCACCAGCACGGTCTCGCTTGGCTTCGGCAGGCCGGCGCGGCGAAAGCCCTCGATCGCAGTGACGAACGGCACGCCGATGCCCGCGGCCTCCTCCCACGAAATGCCCTTCGGCTTCTCCACCACCGCCTCGGACTCGACCGCGAGATGCGTGGCATGCGTGCCGTCGCGGCGAATGCCGAGATCGCCGGACGAGCCGAACACCTCACGCCCGACCCACCCCTCGGGCCCGTCGATCACGACGCCGGCATAGTCACGGCCCGGCGTGCGCGGAAACACCGCGTAAGGCATCAGTCCGGTCGCGGCCTTCACGTCAGATGGATTGACGGCGGCAGCCTTGATCTCGATCAGCACCTCGTTCGCCGCGCGTGACAGCGCATGCGTTTCCACGGTCGGCGCAAGCGCGGCGGGGTTATCGGCTTTGGCTAGCAGGCGAACGCAGCGGGCTTGGACTGTTTGGGTGCAGGGTGTCGGCATTGAGGTGTCGGTCCGTTAGGCGGGTTGGGTGGACGAGTGCGGCGATCTTCGTGCCGATAGCTGGCGCAGAGCCGCATAATCGCCGCGTATAAACGCCTCCTTCTTGGCCCTGCTCCATTTCTTGAGCTTGCGCTCATTCTCGATCGCGTCGGTGATGCGATCGAACCATTGCGAATAGACCAGCGTCACCGGTCGGCGCGTCGCGGTATAGCCGCCAACCGTTCCGGAATTATGCTGCGCTACTCTGATCTCGAGCGCGGTCCGCGTGATCCCGATGTAGAAACTCCCATCGGCACATCGGAGAATATAGAGAAACGCGCCCTCAGCCATATTCCATCTCCCCAATCCCCACTCTCACCCCTCATCCTGAGGAGCCGCAAAGCGGCGTCTCGAAGGATGTGGCCACCAACCGGGCCTCATGGTTCGAGACGGCGCTTGCGCGCCTCCTCACCATGAGGGGAGAAAGTTACGCGCGTGGCTTGCGCCTGTCGAGCACTCGCCTTGCCGCCGCAAGCGAACCTTTAGCCCCTCATCCTGAGGAGCGCGGAACGCGCGTCTCGAAGGATGTGGCCACCGACCGGGCCTCATGGTTCGAGACGGCGCTTGCGCGCCTCCTCACCATGAGGGGTGACGGCTACCCCCTCGGCCGCTTGTCGTAAACCCGTTTGGCCTTGCCGAGCGAGCGCTCGAGGGTTTCGGGGGCGACGGCTTGAACGCGTGCGGTGATGCCGATTGTGTTCTTGATGAAGATCGAGACTTTCTCGGCATGCGCGGCAAGGCCGCTGCCGTCCCAGCTTTCGGGGCGGGCTTCGGCGAGCACTGTCATCTCGTCCATGCGGCCTTCGCGCGAGAGTTCGATGATGAAATGGCCGCCGCACCAGTCAGTCGCGAGCAGCGCCTCCTCGATCTGAGTGGGGAATACGTTGACGCCGCGCAGGATGATCATGTCGTCTGAGCGTCCCGTGACCTTCTCCATCCGCCGCATGCCCGGCCGCGCGGTGCCCGGCAGCAGGCGCGTCAGGTCGCGGGTGCGGTAGCGGATCACGGGAAAGGCTTCCTTGGTGAGCGAAGTGAAGACCAGTTCGCCCTTCTCGCCGTCGGGCAGCACTTGTCCGGTCTCGGGATCGATCACTTCAGGATAGAAATGATCCTCCCAGATGTGCAAGCCATCCTTGCTCTCCACACATTCCTGCGCGACGCCGGGGCCGATCACCTCGGACAGGCCGTAGATGTCGGTCGCGTCCATGTCGAAGGCGTGCTCGATCTCGGCGCGCATCGCGTTGGTCCAGGGTTCGGCGCCGAAGACGCCGAACTTCAGCGACGATTGTCGCGGCTCGAGCCGCTGCCGCCTGAACTCGTCCAGGATCGCTAGCATATAGCTCGGCGTCACCGTGATGATGTCGGGGCGGAAGTCGTTGATGAGTTGCACCTGCCGTTCGGTCATGCCGCCGGAGACCGGCACCACGGTGCAGCCGAGCTGCTCGGCTCCGTAATGCACGCCGAGCCCGCCGGTGAACAGGCCATAGCCGTAGGCATTGTGGATGATCATGCCGCGGCGACCGCCGGCAGCACGGATCGAGCGCGCCATCACCTCCGACCAGATGTCGATATCGGCTTGCGTGTAGCCGACCACGATCGGCTTGCCGGTCGTGCCGGAGGAGGCATGCACGCGCACCAGTTTTTCGCGCGGCACCGCGAACATATTGAACGGATAATTGTCGCGCAGGTCGGTCTTGGCCGTGAATGGGAATTTCGCGAGATCGGAAAGCTCGCGGAAATCGGACGGATGCACGCCGGCCGCATCGAAGGCGCGCTTGTAATGCGCGACGTTGTCATAGACATGCTGCAGCGACCAGGCCAGCCGCTTGGTCTGCAGCGACATGATCGCATCGCGCGAGGCGCTTTCGGCCTCGTCCATCTCAGCGCTGTAACCACTTCCCGTCGACTTGAGCTTTGGCATGGCCATGGCGCGTTTCCTTCGATCGTCTATTTTTGCTTGGTCTCGTTGTCCGCTGTCGGCAGCCAGGTGCCGCTGATCACACGCGAATGGCCGCGGAATTCGGCGATCACATCATCGCCTGCGGTGACGCGGACGTCATAGATTCCGGATCGCCCGCTGCGCGAGATCTCGCGCGCGGTGGCGATCAGGCGGTCGCCGAGCCTGCCGGGCCTGATGAAAGTGATGCTGCCTTGCGCGGCGACGACGCGTTCATTGTGGCTGTTGCAGGCAAAGGCGAACGCGGAATCGGCCAGCGTGAAGATGAAGCCGCCATGAGCGATACGCTGGCCGTTGACCATGTGCGGCGCAATCGTCATCGCAAGCGTCGCCTGCCCCGGCTTGATCTCAACGATCTCCATGCCGAGGCCCTTGCTGGCGTCGTCCTCCTTCCACATCGCCTCGGCGCAGGCGCGCGCAAGGTCTTCGGACGAAAGCGTGGCCTTGACGTTCACGTTCAACTCCCCTGTCTTCGGGCCCGTTGAATGGACCTCTTGGCATTATTTGTGAGACGCACTGCCCTGCGTGTCAACGCGACTTAAAGCTCTATACGTGGTCGTAATCTACGACGACCTTGTCCGAGCATGGCCGGGCCTGGCAGGTCAGGATGAAGCCCGCCTGCAATTCCCAGGGCTCCAGCGAATAATTCAGCTCCATCTCCGCCTTGCCCTCGACGAGCTTGGCGCGGCAGGTCGAGCACATGCCGCCCTTGCAGGCGAAGGGCAGGTCGATGCCCGCGCGCAGCGCCGCGTCGAGGATGGCCTCACCATCCGCTACCGGCACTTCGCGCCGCTTGCCGTCGATGATCAGCGCGGCCATCGCCTTCGGCGGCGCGCCCGGCTCCACGATCTTTTTCGGCCGCGGCTTGCCACCGAACTCGGAGACGAAGCGCTCGACGTGGATCTTGTCATCGCCGAGGCCAAGTTCACGGCAGGTTACCTCGATCTCTTCGCTCATCCCGATCGGGCCGCAGATGAAGACGTGATCGACACTTGCGGCCGGCACCAGCGAGCGCAACAGCACCCTCACCTTCTCGCCATCGAGCCGGCCATGCAGGATCGGGATGTCCTGCTCCTCGCCTGAGATCACGTGGAACAGCGAAAACCGCTGCATGAAGCGATCCTTCAATTCCTCCAGCTCTTCGAGGAACAGCATGCCTGAGGTCGAGCGATTGCCGTAGAACAGGAAGAAGCGGCTTTGCGGCTCGCGCGCCAGCACGCCCTTGATGATCGACAGGATCGGCGTGATGCCGCTTCCCGCGGCAAAGCCGACATAGATCCGCGCCTCCTCCGGTGCCGGCGCAACGCCGAAGCGGCCGGTCGGCGTCATCACGTCGAGCTCGTCGCCCGTTTTGAGGTCTTCGGCGGCCCAGTTCGAAAACGCGCCGCCATCGACCTTTTTCACGGCGATGCGCAGCTCGCCATCATCGGGGCCGGAACAGATCGAATAGGATCGGCGCACTTCCTCGCCGTCCAGCATCGTGCGCAAGGTCAGGTATTGGCCGGGCGCAAAGCTGTAATCGCTTGCGAGCTCCTTCGGGATCGCAAACGTCATCGATATCGCGTCCGCGGTCTCGCGGCGCAGGTCGTGGACGGCAAGGCGATGGAAGCGGGGCGCGAGCGACATGGTCAATGACACTTGAAGTAGTCGAACGGTTCGCGGCAGCTCCTGCAGCGCCACAGCGCCTTGCAGGAGGTCGAGCCGAATTCGGACAGGAGTTCGGTGTCTTCGGAGCCGCATTGCGGGCACGCTACGTGCTGCTGGCCGAACAGCGCGCGGCGCGAGCTGCCGGGCAGCGGCGGCGCAATGCCGTACTCCTTCAGCTTGCGGCGGCCGTCCTTGCTCATCCAGTCGGTGGTCCAGGCCGGTGACAGCACGGTGCGGATTTTCGGGCTGCGAATGCCCTCGCGCTCCAGCGCCAGCTCGATCTCGAGCGCGATCATGTTCATGGCGGGGCAGCCGGAATAGGTCGGCGTGATCTCGACCTCGACCTGCCCATCAAGAACGGCGACATCGCGCAGCACACCGAGATCGGCGATGGTCAGCACGGGAATTTCGGGGTCAACCACCTGCGCAGCCGCCTCCCACGCGCGCCGGCGCAGATCGGCGTCGCTGATGACAGCGGTCACCATGTCGCCCCCGGAAAGGTTCGCTGCAGCGACTGCAATTCGCTGAGAAGATGGCCGAGATGCTCGCTGTGCCGGCCACCGCGGCCGCCCTGCTGCATCCAGTTGCTCGCGGGTAATGCGAGCGTGGCCTCATTCACGACGGCAGTAATCGTCTTCAGCCATTGCGGATACAGCGACACCGGGTCGACAGCGATGCCAGCATCGATCAGGCCGTGCTCGGAGCCATCGACGGAAAACATCTCGCCGGTGAAGGACCAGAGATCATCAATCGCGGTCTGCGCGCGGTGATGGCTTTCCTCGGTGCCGTCGCCGAGCCGGATGATCCATTCCGACGAATGCCTGACATGATAGGCGCTCTCCTTCTCGGATTTCGCCGCGATCGCCGCGAGTGTCGCATCCTTCGACTGCATCATCGCACGCCAGTAGAGATCGGCGAAGGCGGCATGGAAGAACTGCCGCACCATGGTGCGTGCGAAATCGCCGTTCGGCTGCTCGACCAGGAGGAGATTGCGGTACTGCCTGACGTCGCGCAGATAGGCGAGCTTGTCCTCGTCGTTGTCCTTGCCCTCGACCCTGGCGGCGTAAGTATAGAGCTCGCGCGCCTGTCCGAGCAGATCGAGCCCCATATTGGCAAGCGCCATGTCCTCTTCCAGCGTTGGCGCGTGTCCGCACCATTCCGACAGGCGGTGGCCGAGGATCAGCGCATCGTCGGCGCGCCGCAACGTGTAAAGCACGAGCGGCGTTTCGGAGATTTCAACATTTGCAACGGCCATGGCGATCCACCTGCTTGTTCACTCGTCATTGCGAGGAGCGAAGCGACGAAGCAATCCACGTCTCGGCAAGTGGCAACATGGATTGCTTCGCTTCGCTCGCAATGACGGCTACATATGTCCGACTTCGTCGGGCACGTCGTAAAACGTCGGGTGCCTGTAAATCTTCGACTCCGCCGGCTCGAACATCATGCCCTTCTCGGCCGGGTCGGAGGCAGTGATCGCGCTCGACGGCACCACCCAGATCGAGAGGCCCTCGCCGCGGCGGGTGTAGATGTCGCGCGCGGCCTGCAGCGCCAGCGTGGCGTCGGCGGCATGCAGCGAGCCGACATGCTTGTGCGCAAGGCCGTTGCGGCTGCGGATGAAGACTTCCCATAGCGGACTATTCGGCGTGGCCATCTCGGCCTCCTTTATTCGGCTGCCTGTGCGAACTGCCTGCGCTTGCGCTTCTCGGCGTAAGCAGCCGCCGCCTCGCGCACCCAGGCGCCCGCGTCATGCGCCTTGCGGCGCGCCGCGAGACGATCACGGTTGCAGGGGCCGTTGCCCGCGAGCACCTGCTTAAATTCGTCCCAGTCGATCGGGCCCGGCACCCAATGGCCGGCCTCGTCCTGCTTCATCTTGGGATCGGGAATGGTGAGGCCCAGGAACTGCGCCTGCGGCACGGTCGCATCGACGAATTTCTGCCGCAACTCGTCGTTGGAGAAACGCTTGATCTTCCATTTGGTCGAGGTGTCGCTGTGCTGGCTCACCTTGTCGGGCGGACCGAACATCATCAGGACCGGCCACCACCACCGGTTCAGCGCATCCTGCGCCATCGCCTTCTGCTCGTCGGTGCCCCGGCACAGCGTCAGCATGATCTCGAAGCCCTGGCGCTGATGGAAGGATTCCTCCTTGCAGACGCGGATCATCGCCCGCGCGTAAGGGCCGTAGGAGCAGCGGCACAGCGGGATCTGGTTCATGATCGCCGCGCCGTCGACCAGCCAGCCGATGGTGCCGATGTCGGCCCAGGTCAGCGTCGGATAGTTGAAGATCGAGGAATACTTGGCCTTGCCCGTCAGCATCGCGTCGACGAGCTCTTCGCGCGAGGTGCCGAGCGTCTCGGCGGCGGCGTAGAGGTAGAGCCCGTGGCCGCATTCGTCCTGTACTTTTGCCAATAGCGCAGCCTTGCGGCGCAGTGTCGGCGCGCGCGTGATCCAGTTGCCCTCAGGCAGCATGCCGACGATTTCGGAATGCGCGTGCTGGGAAATCTGCCGCGTCAGCGTCTTGCGATAGGCCGCGGGCATCCAGTCGTTCGGCTCGATGCGATCGTCGGCATCGATGCGCGCCTGAAACGCGGCGGCGCGTGTGGCGTCCTCGACATTGCGGTCATCTGCGTCAGACGTATTCAGCGCCTGCGTGTACATGGCCGACCTCCCGAATTTTATTGTCCTTGATCTATATCAAAATTCCAATTCTTGCAAGTATTTTTGTAACATATTCACGCATCGTCAAACCGCCGCGAAAGTTCCATGCTGGGCTTCGGCAACGGCCCATTCTCAGTGGTCGCATGCCGGTCAAGCCATTGTTCGGACAAGGCAAGCACGCCGCGATAGATTTCGCCGCAGAGCTTTCGCGCTGCACTCCCCGGCCAATCCCTTGGCAACAGCGCGGTCGGCAGCAGCGGATCGCGCAGCACCACGCGGCGGTAGTAATGGATCAGGAGGATGCGGGCGGTGAAAGCGTCGGCATCCGTGAGTTCCTCGCCGCGCGCAAGCCAGCCGCGCAGCGGCTCGAACGTCCTGATGAATTTCTGATAGGCATCCGCGGTGCGATCGAGCGGCCAGCTCTCGCTGAGCAGTCGCCGCCCGTTTTCATCTTCGGCCGAGACTTCCAGACGGATGGCGCTAGAGGCCTCCTCTGGGATTGGCACGCCCGACGGCGCGACCCACACGCCCGGCAGCGGACTGCCGAAGCCGGCGTTCTTCAGCGCCTCGCGCGCGGCGTCGCGATCCTCGCCATTGCCGATCAGCAGCAATTCGAAACGCCCGGTCCAGTCCGACGGCGGCGGGTCATAGATATGCCTGGTCGCGGTGTCGAAGGTTTGCCGCCCTTTCTCATTCAGTCGGTAGAAGCTGTTGCGGCCGACCTTGTTGCGCTCGAGCCAGCCGTCGGCGGCGAGCCGCGACATCGCGGTTCGCACCACGCCGCCATCGATGTCGAGGAAGGCAAAGAAATCCAGGAGCGTGCCGAGCCACACGCAGCCGCCGCGCGGGACGATGGCGTCGCCGAACACGGTGATGACGATGGAGCCGGTGCGCGACGGTTCGCGCTTCAACTGGTCGATGATGCGGTCAAGCGGCTGCGGCATGCGTCCACGCATACCGCGTTTTGCGCGCGTGCGACAACGTCGCTTGTGGTGGGCGGCGGGGCTTCATCCTTCGAGACGGCCGCTACGCGGCCTCCTCGGGATGAGGTCTGGCAAAGGCGCAAGCTGTCAGCCCCTCATGGTGAGGAGCGCGGAACGCGCGTCTCCGGACGATGCTTCGCATCGCCTTGAGAACCATGAGGCCCGGAATCTACCGGTTCGGATCAGGATAAACCATGGCGCGCCAGCCGCTCCGATCGAACGGCGCCCACTCCCCTTCGCGCTGCGCCAGACGATCGGCGACGGCGTAGACGGCGGCGGGATGGTGGCCCATGCCGCAATGGCTGCTTTCGACCTCGATGCTTTCCGACATCGCCGAGGCCTGTTCGCGGCAGCCCTGCCAGGCGCAGATGCCATCGGTGCGGCTGAAGATCGCCGAGGTCGGCACCGGAGGCGCGCCGGCCAGCGATCCGCCGAAGCGTGGATCCTCTTCTTCGGCGCGGCGGCCGCTCGCGATCTCGTAGACGCGCCAGGCGTTGGTCGATTTCGGCCCGGCGGCGAATGGGCTGCCGAGCGTGATCACCTGGCGCACGCGCTCGGGCATCATCTTGGCGAGCTGGCGCGCATAGAGGCCGCCAAGGCTCCAGCCGACGAGCGAGACCTTGCGGCCATGGCTGTCGTTCATCTCCTGCACGAGATCGACCATCCCCTGCTGCACGCCCGTACGCAGGCCGAGATTGCGGCCCTGGCGCCAGCCGCTCACCGCATAACCCTTGCTGCTCAGGAACTCGCGCAATGGCCGTGTCGAGAGATCCGATGCGACCAGTCCCGGCAGCACCAGCACCGGATGACCATCGCCGCGCGGCGCGAGGCTCAACAGCGGCAGGGCGCCGAGGAAGGCGCCGAGTTCATGGATGGCGCGCCCTTCCAACAGCATCAGCGTCCTGGACGGCGGGCGAAGCGTCTCTGCGGCAAGGGACATGCTATCTCCTTCGCGCCGGCCTTCGCGTTGCAGCAGCCGGCCAATGGATCAACGGGCAATTAAAGCTAGGGAAACGGCCTTCTTCTTTCAAGCGAACCAGATCACACAGATCACAACAAAAACGCCCGCGTGCCCGATCTGTCACACGAGCCGCAGCAGGTATTCGATGGTGTACAGGATCAATCCGGCAAGGCCGCCGATCAGCGAGCCGTTGAAGCGGATATATTGCAGGTCCCTGCCGACATTGATCTCGAGCAGAGAGATCAATTGCTGCATGTCCCAGGCCTTCATCTGATCGGCGATGAAGGTCGAAACGCCGCTCTTCTGGTCGGCGACCACCGTCCGGAGGATCGCGACCAATCCCTCGTTGATCTCGGCGCGCAACTCGGCGTCGCCGGCCAGCGCCTCGCCCGCCTCCACGAACATCCTGGCGAGATACTGCTGCAGCACCTGCGTCTCTCCCGAGGCGCTGCGCTCGATGAAGTCCTTCAGGTTCGACCAGATGTTGCGCGCGAGGCCTTCCAGCTCCGGCCGCGCCAGCAGATCGCGCTTCAATCGGTTGATGCGATCGGCAAAAGCGCGATCGCTGCCGAGCCGCTCGACGAACGACAGCAGCATGCGGTCGAACTCGCCGCGGAACGGATGCTTCGGATCGTCGCGGACCTCCTCGAAGAATTTCGTCGCGGACGCGATGATCCGGTTCACGACAAATTTGTCGGCGCGGTAGAGTCTCAAGAGCGTCGGCATTTCCGCGCGGACCTTGTCGCGGATGACAGCCATGGTCTCCTTCGTCGTCAGCGTCTGGTGCAGGACGCGCAGGATGTCGTCGAGCAGGCCCTCGTGCTTTCCCTCCTGCACAAAGCCGCGTAGCGTGCCGGCGGCAAGCGGCGCCAGATCGATCGCCAGCAGTTGCGCGGTGACACGGCGGCTGACGAACTTCATCAACCCCGAATTCTCCGTCGCCGAAAACGCCTCCGGCAAAAGGCCCAGCACGAAGCGGGCGAGATCGGTCGAGCGCTTGCGGTCGCGCAGCCAGTCGGCGATGAAGGCGCCGAAATCGATCTCGCGCAGCTTGGCCTCCACCGGCCCTGCTTCGAGGAAATTCTTCTCGATGAATTCGCCGAGCTTCTCGGCGATGCGGCCCTGATTGCTCTGGATGATCGCGGTGTGCGGGATCGGCAATCCCAGGGGACGCTTGAACAAGGCGACCACCGCATACCAGTCGGCGAGCCCGCCGATCGTGGCAGCCTCTGCAAACGCCGCGATGAAGCCGAAGACGGGATGCACGGGCAACAGCGCTTTCGCGACGAGGAACAGCACGAACGTCGCAGCTAACACCCCGGTCGCCAGCCACTTCACGCGCCGCAACTCCGCCGCGCGGATCGCGTCGGCGGGAGTGGCGATGGTGAAGGTGGCGGGAAGGGTCATGACGCTTTCGCGCAAAGATTCATGTCGAGACACAGTAGCCGTCATTGCGAGCGAAGCGAAGCAATCCATGTCTCAACGCGGGAGAGATGGATTGCTTCGTCGCTACCGCTCCTCGCAATGACGGAGAGCGCAACATCGACGATGTATGGAAACGGAACTCAAAAAAGAAGGCCCGCAACCGGCGGGCCCTTCGGAAAACCAAAGTTGGTAGGCTTGACGCAATCAGGCGGTCTTGGTGTAGACCTTGGCGAAATTGTCCTGCGCGGACTTCGCACCTTCGGTGACGAGCTTGCCGACATATTCGGTCGCAGCCTTGGTCCGCGAGACGAACACTTCGCCGCGCGCACGCACCAGGTCCGACTGGATCTGCACCGCTTCGTTCAGCGACTTGGCGGAAGCCAGCTTGTCGATACCGTTGAAGAACGCTTCCGCGTCCTGATAGAACGCCTCCTGGATATTGCGGCTGATCTTGGCGGCCTCGGAAACCGAACCGGCAACGGCGGATTCGATCACGGCGGTCACCTTCTCCGAGCCGGCGTGCAGGTCGGCGGCGCGAACCTTGGCGGTCTCGGCCTGCTTCTTCACGAACTCACGCGCGGCTTCCGGCACTTCCAGGTTCTGCAGCTTGCTAAAAGCTTCAGTCACAGGCGCAAAGGCCTGCTTGACGCTATCAAAAACGGAATTGGTCTCAGTAGTCATAGGGTCTCTCCATCCTCGGTTAGAGCTATGGGCTCACCCCGTCCAAATCTGGCCCAGGGCGTCATCCTTATGCCATGGTTAATGGTGCATCGCAATATATATGTTGCAACGCAATATCACAAATCCGTGAACAGTGAAAATATCAGGCGATCTGCCCGTCCGGCGGGCGGCAGGCTGGTCAAACCTGCGGCTCGACCGCCCCCGGCAGGCCGTAGGCCTCCATCTGTGCCCGAACCTGCGCCACATTGTGCCCGAGCACCACGATGTCGTGGGTCCCGCCGGCGGCATCTCGGACATGGTCGCGCAGCAGCGCCTCGGCCCGGAAGCCGAGGCCCTCGAACAGGGCAATCGCGCCCCGTTGGTCGACCGTCATCTGTACCGAGAGCTTCTCGAGGCCAGCGCTGAGCGCAATGGCAAAAGTCTCCTGCGACAGCGCCCGCCCCACACCCTGCCCGCGGACGTCCAAGGACACCACCATCCGGATCTCACCGACATGGGGCGACCAGGAGTGGCGGTCGCGCACCAGCGTGCCGCAACCGACCACGACGCCATCCCGCAGCGCGAGCAAGCTCACGATGTCGCCGCGGTCGATCTCGTTGAGCCACGCCGATAGCACTTTCGGCTCGCTGATGTTGCGCGGCAGGAACAGCAGATCATGCGTCGGCAGCTTTTGCGCGAAAGCCAGCACCGCGGCTTCATCGGCGCGCGACATCAGGCGGAATTCGATCTCGCCGGCCTCGGTCTTGAGGCGCTGTGGATAGGAACGTGTCTCACTCATGTCGATCGCATCCCCAGCCAGGAATCCAGTTTCGGCCACAGCCGCTTGATCGCATTGGCGCCGGCAACGAGGCTGACATGGCCACCTTTGAGGACCACCTCCTCCTTGTCGGTCGAGCCGACTTTCGCGATCAGGTGTCGCGCCGCCTCATAAGGCACGATGTGATCATGCTCGGCGACCGCGTGCAGGATCGGCACCTTGACGTTCGCAAGCTTCGCCGCGCACCCGCCGACCGACATGGCGTCGTTATAGAGCTTGTTGTCCCACATCAGGTCCTTGGTGATGGTCCGGAAATAGTCACCGGCGAGCGGCAGCGTGTCGGTCGCCCAGCGGTCGAACATCCGGTACGACTTCACGAACTCGTCGTTCCAGATGTTGTCCCAGAGCTGCACCTGGCTTGCCGCGCGCGAGGCCGGCCGCAGCATCTCGAACGACGACAGGATCATTTCGGGCGGCATGTTCCCGACGCTATCGATCAGACGGTCGACGTCGAAGTAGCGACGGTCGGCGAAATTCGAGAACAGCGTCATCTCGCGGAAGTCGATCGGCGTGGTGAAGCAGATCAAATTCTTCATCGGCCCGTCGTGGAAGATCGAGCCATAGAGCAGCGACAGCACGCCGCCGAAGCAATAACCGATGACGGAGACATCCGTCTCGCCGGAATCCTGCTGCACCCGGCGGACACAGTCTGGAATGAAGTCGAGGACGTAGTCCTCCATCCTGAGGTTCTTCTCTTCCGGTTTCGGCGCGGTCCAGTCGAGCATGTAGACGTCGTAGCCGCGCTTGAGCAGGAATTCGATGAAGCTCTGTCCGGGCACCATGTCGAGGATATAGCCGCGATTGGTGGTGGCCATCACGATCAGGACCGGCACGCGGTAGATTTCGTCCGCCAGCGGTCGGTAGTGGTAGAGCTGCATGGTGCCGCGGCTGGCCAGCACGTCCTTTGGCGTGGAGCCGAGCGCAGGGCCGGAGGTCGACAGATATTCGACGCCCTTGATGCTGCGTTGGATCGCGCGCTGGACCTCGGACTGAATGCGCTCCGCGATCGACGCTGCATCGATTCCCAAGGACGCATCCATTGAGGGCGAGTTCATTTTTGCGCTTTCTCTGCAGGCGGCCGTTTGGTACGCGGCGGCCGCGGCTTGCTGGCTGTCGCGCTTTCCGCATTGCCTGCGCTGCGGTTCATCTGGTTGAGCAGCGCCTTGATCTCATTGAGCTGGCCTTCGATCGATTGCAGGCGCTCGGCCATGCCGACGAGCTGCGCTCGGCTCGGCAGGTTCATGCTCACGAGATATTTCTCCATGAGCTCGACGAACTGCTTCTGCGCACCGGCCGCGACGCCGCCGGCCTGGTTCATCAGCCGGCTGAATTCCGGCGTCCCCATTGCCTGGTTGGCGAAGGAATTGAATCCCTTCTCCAACTCGCCGATCATCCTCTGCCAGATGACAGCGGGATCGTTGCCCTTGTCGGCCATTGGCGCTCTCCCAAATGGTTACGAGCGCTTGCCACGCTTCTCTTTGCTCTCCATACCACACCGTTGCAGGCAGCCGGTCAACCCAAGTTGACATTGAACGCCGCGCCAGAAAGCTTCTGCGCCGCGGCAAAGCGTGGCATAGAGTGGTTACTCGAGAACCCAGCCGAGGACGCCCCTTGACCACCCTCGCCCACCGGCCGCCGCAGATGATCCGCGCCAATGGCATCGACATCTGCTACGAGATCTTCGGCGACGAAAGCGCCGAACCGATGCTGCTGATCATGGGGCTCGGCGCCCAGATGATCCATTGGGACGACGAATTCTGCGAACAGCTTGCCGCGCGCGGCTTTCGCGTGATCCGCTTCGACAACCGCGACATCGGCCAATCCGGCAAGCTCACCGGCGGCAAGCGGCTGACGGCGTTCGAAATGC
>NZ_PSRR01000131.1 GCF_004296405.1 Bradyrhizobium sp. Leo170 | reverse complement strand
CCATGTCCGTTTTTTGTTGTTTCCAGCTGTCCGCCAGCCTCCGGCTAAACCGCGAACCCCTTGTTTTCTCTAATCTTTTGCCTATTTTCCCCTCAGTAACCGTTCGCCCTCGTTCGCGATTGTTGGGGCGGATTTCAGACTCAAATGCAGACTCGAAGCAAGAGGGGAATAACCGCAAATGCCTAACAGGACACCGACCAAACGCAAGGGCATCACCGACGACGCGCTAGCCAAGCTCGCGCCGCGCAAGGCGCAATATCGCCACGGCATCGGCTCTGGGCTTTATCTCCTGGTCAAGCCGAACGGTACCAAGATCTTTCGTTGGGACTATGCGTTCGGCACCTACACCGAGGGCAAGCACATCGGCGAGCCGATCCGCAAGACCATCACGTTCGGCCTCCTCTCGGAGATCAAGGTCGCGGAGGCGATGGAGAAACTGACGGCGGCGCGCAAGCAGCTCAAGGCCGGCATCGACCCGCTGGCGGCTAAGCAGCTCGGCGAGCTGGCGCCGGAGGCGAACGGCTTTCCCCGTTTCGCCAAGGTCGCGAACGGATGGCTGACCACGCTTGAGGGCAAATCGTACAAGACGAAGAACCGCGCCGAGAACATGGTTCGCTATCTCTGCGAGGGCGTGGAGCGCGACGGCATCAAGGTGCCTGGGTTCGGTCACATCACCACCGATCTGGTCAAGGGCAGCCACCTCTCGCCGATCCTCGTCGCGTTCGAGAACGAATACGAGACCCGCCGCCGCCTGCTTCCGGCCGCACGCGACATTATCGATTATGCGGTACCGCGCGGCATGTGGCCGGAAGACTACGCCCCGTTCGATCGCCTGAGCGCGTCGAAAGGTTTCGCGGACCATGCCACCGAGAACCGCCCGGCGATCATCGAGCCGAAGCCGTTCGGCGAGCTGCTGCGCAAAATCGATAGCCACCGCGCCGACAAGCTCAAGACGACGCGGCATCGTCACGAGCTGATCGGTCTGAAGCTCTTGGCGCTGACGTTCGTCCGCCCCGGCAACGTCGAGCAGGCCGAATGGTCGGAGATCGAATACGGCGGCGAGGTCAACCAGTGGACCATCCCGGCGGCAAAGCTCAAGATGTTCAGCCAGCGCCGGAAGGCAAAGAAGGACAGCGCCGCGCGCGACTTGGTCGTGCCGCTGTCGCGTCAGGCCGTGGCGGTGCTGATGGATTTGCGCAAGCTGACCGGCAACAGCCGGTACCTGTTCCCCGGCGTCAGCAAGGACGACCCCGAAAAGGAAATCGGGATGCCCACCGGTCGGCTCAACGATGCGCTGGTCGAGCTTGGCTATCAGGGCATCCATTGCGCGCACGGCTTCCGCTCGTCGGCGTCGACCATGCTCAACGCCGAACGCGTCACCATCAACGGACACCAGAGCGTACGCTGGCCGGAGCAAGGCGCGTTGATCGAGGTCCAGCTCGATCATGACGACGCGTCGACGCGCGCGATCTATAATCGCGGCGGCCGACTGACGGAGCGCGCGGACCTGATGCAGTTCTGGGCCGACAAGGTCGACGCGATGCGCGACGGCGCGCAGGTCATCAAGCTCGCTGCCTAATACTTACTCGTCCGCCAGGAGTCCGGCGGGGCCGACATCATACGGACGTCCCCCCGGTTTTGCGCTTCGTTGCACCGAGCAAGTCTGCTTATCGCTTGGTTGAGCGAGATTGCCGCAGCTCACGCATTGGGTGCCATTCGTGTTTTTGACGCAAATCTCGTAGTTGTCGCCCTTGTTCGCGACGGTGCAATCTGTCCCGCGAGAGATACAGATTCCGAGAGCCGTGCCCGTCTTGGTCGCGAACGCCGGCATCGCCGCAGTGAGTGAAAAGACGAACACCGCAGCAATGCGAAGGCACATGGTGTTGCGCACAGTCTTTCTCCTTGGTTCCGTTTTTCCTAAGCCAGCATTGACACCGACATACTGACCTCGAACGCAGGTCGGGTAAGTGAGGTCGCTCACAAATTAGCCGAATGTGTCGTCAAGCTTCGCGACGCACAATGACATTGCGCCGCCGCAAGGTCTCGGACGGCAGCTCGTCGAATAGCGCTTGATAGTCCCGCGCGAACCGGCCGACATCGGCGAAGCCGTGATCGACCGCAATCCCCGTGACCGTATCGCCGGGCGCCGCCGTCAGCAGCGCGGTGTGCGCATGGCCCAGTCGCGTGCGGCGAAAGAATTCCATCGGTGGCACGTCGAGGACGTCAGCAAAAGCGCGCTGCAGGGCGCGAGGAGACACGCCGAACTGGTGGGCCAGGTCGGAGAGGTGCGCCCGCTTTGAACCGGTCTCGATCAAGAAGCGGTCGACGTCGCGCACC
The DNA here is from genome assembly GCF_004296405.1 of Bradyrhizobium sp. Leo170. Taxonomy (GTDB): domain Bacteria; phylum Pseudomonadota; class Alphaproteobacteria; order Rhizobiales; family Xanthobacteraceae; genus Bradyrhizobium. Next base: position 18,022 of record NZ_PSRR01000131.1, on the reverse strand, counting down.
AGCGCCAGAGCAGACCGCACCGGAATAGGGCGATAGCGCCAGCGATCGATCACCGGGGCGGTCATCAATTCCAGAATGCGGCGCCTGTAATACTCGGCGGTCTCGGCCGACATGGTCAGCCCTTCACGCCCGATCGCCGTCAGCAGCATCCGCAATCCTGCGGCGCGGGCGCGAGCGACGGCTGTATCAGCCGTCAGCACCGTGAACGGCTGGCGCCATACGGCAGCATCCTGCACGGCAGGCTCGGTGCCGAGAAACGCAAACAGCTCCTCGGGTTCGACGAAGATCGATGCATAAACATTGATGCCGAAATAGCGCGCATACAGCTCATATCGAGGCTGGATGATGATGAGGTCGCCGGGTTGCGCTTCAACGTTTTGGAACAAGGCCGGTGCACCATCGAGCATCATGCCGAGCATCAATCGGCCTTCGCTCAAGATGCCGCGTGAGCGCAGACCGCGCGAGAAGATGCCGCTAGACGCGCCGAGACGGCCAAGCGTCAGGTGCGTCAGCTCGCCCACCATCTTGCCGTGCTCAAGCTGCACGATTTCCGTAGGCGCATCCTGCACTGCATCGCGCAGCATTTCGAAATCGGAAAATGGCGTCCGTCGTACCGTGACCGCTACCATGCACGTTGGTAGCGCGCCCATTGCCGATTCTTAAACTAACAATTCCTCACAATCGCAGTGAAGATTGATGACGCAACTTACGTATTGACCTGCCAAAAAAAGAGAGCGCTCAGGAGTTGCTTGCATAGCAGGCGCAACCGCGACAGCGACCTATGCGGATCGTGCCAACGTGCAGGTTGCATCGATGGTACGCCAGCCTGACATATAGGGTGCTACTTTATCCCGTTTTTTACAGCGCATAAGACGCGCGAGCGCGCAACGCCTGACAACAACCACACGACAGAATGCACGCCGAGGTTAGCAACTTAGACAAAAGTTGCGAGCGCGTTTTCGCCACAGTTCAATTGATACAAGTCACACAACCGTGACGAACAAAAAAACGAAACGCCAAAGGACCACGATGAATCGTCAATGCGGCAGCTGCTCGCTTTGCTGCAAATTGCTACCGGTCCCGCCGTTGGGAAAACCGGCAGGCAAAACGTGCGATTATCAAAAATTCCTGAAGGGCTGCACTGTCTATCGCCGGGCATCGATGCCACCGGAATGCCAACTGTGGTCCTGCCGTTGGCTGGTCGACGATGACGCCGCTGATCTATCGCGGCCCGATCGCTCGCACTACGTCATCGACATGATGCCGGACTACATCTCGCTACGCGATAACACGACTGGCGAGCTGACCAACATCCAAGTCGTTCAGATCTGGGTCGACCCTCGTCACCGCGATGCACACCGCGACGCCGCGTTGCGGCGATGGCTGTATCGCCGTGCCGAGAAAGGATTCGCTGCCCTGATCCGATTTAACAGCCGCGAGGCCCTCGCGCTGTTCGCGCCGCCCTTCGCTGCCGATGGAGATTGGCACGAGATGGACGGCACTTCGGACCCCCGAACGCATACGTTCGGAGAGGTCCTCAAAGCGCTCGCGGAAGCGCCAATGACTGAAAGGACGCGCCATGACCAAGAGAGAGAAACCGCCGGAGGTTGACCACTTTTTCATCCACTGTGAGGCGCAGGCCCACGAAGTGGGGCCGATCATCGCCATGCTGACCCGGATGGGGGTCAGGAACATCGGCTATGAGCTGAGAACGGACATCCCTGCGTTCGCGAGCAAAACCGCGCATGACATCAAGGCGGAGGATTTCCTCACCGCCTGGATCGCGGACCATCCGACCTTCAAGGCCATCGATGCGGTGCGTCACTTTCGCGCCGACGGGCGGACTAACGGCGCCTGCTACACCGCGCTGCGGACCATGGTCGAGAAGGGCACGCTCAAGAAGCTGTCCTCGGGCAACTACGCGCGCGCGGACGTCAAGGCGCTGGAATCGCCGAAGCCACACAAGGCAGCATCCAAGACGGTCAAGCACGAGCGCACCGGCCGTGAGGAAATCGAGCGCTTCATCCGCAACCGCAAGAGCTTCACGGTGGCGCAGCTCCGCGAGCTGTTTCGCCAGCAGGAGCGCAAAGGGAAATCCGTCAGCCCGATCATCGTCAAACTGCTCGGCGCGAAGACCATCAAGCGAATCGGTGCGGGCGAGTACGCCGCAGTGACGCGAAAGAAGACGCCAACCAAGCCGAAGAAGTCGGCTGCAGAACGAACAACGGCATCACGCCTGAATGGCAGCGGGTCGCCGGCTGGGGAGACGACCAATGCGTAAACTAGGACACAATTCTGGCAGCCTCTGGCTCAGCCGCACCTACAATTCGCAAGATCGAGATCCGGAAATCGAGCGCTTCGAGACGCTGCACCGGAAGGACCGGCTCAAGGATCGCGATCTCGCGATACTGGCTGGCCTGTCGGCGTCGACGGTGTCCAACATGTTCGGCGGCAAGACGCGCCGACCACAGCACACCACATTCGCCAAGATGGCCGGAGCGCTCGGCTACAAATACGACCTAGTCCGCGACGCCAAGCCCGACTACGAGACCGAATTGCCGAAAGCACGGGAGGAATTCAAGGCCTACCGCGCCACGCTCGCCAAAACCAAGAAACGCAAAGCCAAGGCCAAGACAAAACGGACATGGCGGGAGCAAATAAGAAATGGGACAGCGTAAACCGCCGCTCGCCGGTCTTAAGCCGCGCGGGCCGACTGACAGTGACCTCCTGGTCGGTCAGCGGATTCGGCGGCGCCGACTGGAGAAGAATCTCAGCCAGACGCAGCTCGGCGCCGCGCTGGGGGTCAGCTTCCAGCAAATCCAGAAGTACGAGAAAGGCATCAACCGCGTCGGTGCGATCCGGCTGCAGCAGATCGCCAACCAGCTTGAGACCGAGGTCGCAGTTCTCCTCGCCGAGACCGGTCGAAATCTGCCGTCAGCAATCGACCAATTCCTCGCGACCAAGGAAGGTCACGACTTGTTCGAGGCCGTCATGCGGCTCAGAGAGGATGCAAGGCTGCTGCGTGCCGTGGTTCGGGCGATCGACGTTTTTTCGAGGGAGGCTTTGTCAGATGATAGATGAGCCAGCCGAAAACCTGCCCAGGCCCATGGAGGACCAAGGCCTGATCGACCGCGCCGCGCGAATCATCGACCAGTTCGCGTTTCGAGAGAAACAGCCAATGATGCAGCGGCAACGCATCGCGCGCAACAAGGCGACCGCCATTCTCGCCGACGCAATGACCATCCGCGAGGAACTGCTCAATGAACTTGTCGGCGCGCACCGGCAAATCGACGAGCTGCTCGGGGGGAAGCTCGGGATCAGTTCGCCCGAGCTGTGGTGCGGCATCAACCGCCGCGCCGCTCTGCTCGCGCGCCACGGCAGGCTGTAGCCGTGACGACGGAGATGATCACGCGATGCTGGCTGTGTGGCGCCGTGCATACAGCGGCCAGCGCCATCGCCGAGGGCTCCGTGATCGGACCGGAGCCGGTGCCGAGCGATGGCGATTCCACGCTCTGCGTGTCCTGCGGCAGTTGGGGAATCTTCGCAGCCAATACCATCGATGGCTTGCGTGAACCGACGCCTGCGGAGGCGCGGCAGATCCGCCGCAACAAACTTTGCCAGCTCACGGCCGAGGCATGGCTCCAGGTCAGAGCACGCAAGCAATGAGGGACAAGAACATCGGCTGAAACAATACGCTGCGACCGGGGTGTGTCCCATCCAAAAAACCGGTTGCAGTGGTCCGAAGGCCCGTCGCCCGAACCGCTGCCCCCAGCCCCAGCGGGCGGCGGGCCGGAGGACCAACCTCGATGAAACGGAGCAGAGCATATGACGCGATTTGAGGCGCGCTCAACCTCCTACAAGAACGATTGCGTGCTGTGCCGGCGGGGTCGCGGTATCTGGCGCCACCCCGAAGTTCGCCGATTTTTTATCTGCGACGATTGTTTCGCCGCAGATCGACACCGCGACATAACCTGGCTGGCAACGCATGGCCAGACCCCGCCTGACCGAGGCGAACGCGGTGGCGAGACGAGCGCAGCACGTTCGGGAACAACGCATAGCAGCGAGGAAACGCATGGCTGACGATCCGCTTCGAATGATGTCCTCTGAATTTGATTTGTGGGGCGTCAAATTTGAACACCGCTTTCGAGGCAGCGGCCACATTGAGATCCGCTGGCAGGTATCGCCGTACAAGCCTGTACGGTCTCACATCGTGGCCAAAACGCCGAGCGACCATCGGTGGTTTTTGAATGAGCGCGCTCGCATCCGGCAATTATTCCGGCAGGACGGCCTTACCCTCAAGGAGGAGGTTAAGAAGCAGCCGCAGCCGGTGCAAATCCCGCAACCGGTCGGCAAGCTGGAGAAGGCGCTGCAAATCCCGCAGCCGGTAGAGACCGACCGCGAACTGCTTAGGTCGCTACGCACCGATATCGCCGACCTCACCGACCTCGTACTTCATCTCACCATGCGGCTCGATCAACTGGTTGCGACGCCAGGAGCACCGGTAGCAGCGCCAGCAGTCGAACCCGCGCCGCCGGCTGTCGAAGCGCCCGCGAAGAAGCAACAGCCATTCCGTGGCGTCGATATTGTTTCCTGCATGTCCGACGGCTGGAATTCGATCGAAGCCATCGCCAAAGCCGCCGATATCCCGATCAAGATCGCCCATCGCAAGCTCTACTATTTGCAACGCAAGGGGGTGCTGGAAACCTCGAAAGGCCGATGCCGCCGCAAGCTGAACCTCGAATTGGTTACAAGGCGAAAAGATGTACCGAAGCCCATGCGCCGAAACCGATCATTCGCTGGCGAAGCTTAGGGCGCGCATACGAATGAAACTTTAAACGCCGGAAGGGACGGGGCATGGCAGAGCGTACCAACTATGAGCTAAGCGAACTGATCATCCTGTATCAGTTGCTCGAAATTTCGCGGGCGAAAGCCCAAAAGATTTTGTCGCGGCAGCAGGAAGCCGACCGGGAGATGGATCGGGCACGGCTCCAGAAGATCGCTGTTGAACTGGATCTTGCCGAGGACAACGTGCGATGCATCATCCGCGCAACAAAAAAAGCCCCGCCCGAAGGCGGGGCACATGAGCAGTAAAGACGATCAAGGCGGCTAGCAGCCTTTGCAGATGGACGGCGGCGCGGGCGGATAGGGTGGCAGGTCTTCGACCCGGCTACCTGATGGGGGGAAAGCCCAGGGTGCCGCTACCTCCGAGCAGGCAGGACAGCAGCCCGAAGATGATCACCACGACGGCGATGGCGACGAACGCCCACAGCACGATCATGAGAATGCGGCCGATGATCGGCATGCCGGTCAGGCTGTCGAGAAACGGGATCAGGAGCTTGATGATCGCGACCACCGCGCCGATGACGATCAGCCAGATGATAAGCTGTTGAACCCATACAAGAGAAAAGCACATCGTGTCCTCCTATCAGGCCAAGAAAAAGCCCCGCCGGAGCGGGGCAGTTCGGGAGATCGGTCTTTTTGGGACGCGCGGTTATTCCTGCTTCTGCGGTGAAGCTGTAATGCATCGCCGCGCCAGGTCGGCGAGCAGCATGTCTTTTCGTTCCTGCTGTCCCTTCAGGTTCTGGGCGATGTCGTGCAGGATGTAGCCGCCGCCGAGCAAGAACAGCACGTTGACGACGACAAGCGCCAGCGCCAGGGGCTGGCTCTTCAGGCTCTCGACCGTCGCGGTCGCGACCTTGCCGCCTTCCTCAGCGACGCCCATGGTCACACCGCCGCAAAAGCCAGCGAGCGCGCCGTCCAGATCGAGGCCAGCGCAAATTCGATGTCACCGTCCGGCACGTTGGCGCCGTACTGTTCCGGATCACTTTCGATGGTCGCGGCGATCGTCGGGTTCGATGAGATGACGTGCGCTGCGACGAGCTGCGGCTGCTCGTCACCGCGAATGACGCGACCCGCATAGTCGATCCGCACGTCATGATCGGGCGTGGCCGGGTCCTCGCTGGCAACGTTCTGCGCCGTCTTGAACATCAGCATCATGACGCGACCGGCGAAGTCTGCATTGGACGCCGTCGCGATCAGATCGTGCGCGGACATGGACTACTAGACTCCCAGAACTTGCGCAATGGTCTTTCCGGCAAAACTGTCCAGCTCGGGATTAATCGGCGGCTGGTACGGATCGGGCACCCCGCCAGCGGCGAGCCAGCCTTGATATGCGATCCAGTCGTGGTTGGCGGGATCATTTGGGATGCCGGCATTGTCCGTGGTGCGGATGACGGCGTCGGTTGCGGTGAGGCGATAATCAGCCATGGGACGACCCTGATAAAGCGTCGACGCGCGCGCTCAGGGTCTTGACCGCATTCACCAGCGCGTAGATCAGCGGCGTGGTGTCCAGCGTGCGCAGGTCGCTGACCGGCTTGCCGTCGATATAGCCTTCGACTTGATCCACCATTTCGGGCATCGGGCGTTCAGCGTCTTGCGCCACCAGACCGACAAGTTTGGTGCGGGCCTCGGCCATCGCATAGTGGAAGCTCTCCGCATACGGCGACTGTGCAGCCTTGCCGGGCGGCGGCGGCTCATGGGTGTCATTGCCCTTGAACGTGTACCACACCGGCTGCAGTTGCAGGATTTCATCCAGACCGTGCTCATAGTGACCGCGCACGGTCTTGATCCGCGCATCGGAGCTGTCGGTCCACGTGCCGCCGCCGGGCTTATAGGCGGCGCCGCCGGTATGATAGAGCGTGCCGGTCAATTGATGGTGCGTCGTCGAGTAATCCAGGACCAGCAATGGGTTGGCGGCCGATTCGTCGGTGATGCGATACTTGCCGTCGTTCCAGCAACCGGTGGAATAGGATCGCGAGCCGGCGACGTTTGTCAGCAACCGTGCAAAGCCACCAGCCGGCGCATTGCATTTGAAACCATCGCCGGCATTCGAAATCACTTGACCGGCCACCGCCGCCACGCCACCGACGTTCAGATTGCCGCTCACTGAGAAATGGCCGGTCAATCCGTGATTGTTGTCGTAGCTGAGCGTGAGCACGACATTGGCCCCGGTCTCGTCGGTGATGCGACACCGCGCATCGGTCCCGGTGCCCCACGACCACCACCGCGCACCAGCCACGTTCGAACCAAACCGGGCGTAACTACCAGCAGGTGCATTGATCACGACGCTATCTGGAGCCGCGACCACCAATTGTCCGGTCATGGTGTCGCCGGCCTTGGCCACCATGCCGGCGGACTTGCCGTCGACGTAGCTCTTGGCCGCGGCGTCGCTGTTCGCAACCGGTGGCGCCACCAATGTGAGCTGCCCGGTCATCGGCACCGAGCCATCGGCATAGAGCAGCGGAGCGGTGCCGATCTGCATTCCGACCGTGGTCCACTTCTCGCCATCCCAGCGATAGTTCGGGATGCCGACGATCGGGCTCGGCGGGTAGACCTGGCCAAGCGTCGGCGAGCTGGGGAAATCGAGCGCCATCACAACCTCGCCAGAGCCTTGAGAAAACCACCGCCGCCGGCACCTTGACTGTAAATCTGCGATGCCCCGACCGCAAAGCCGCTCCCTGCCGCGGCAACCGCCATAATGTTGCCAACCATGCTGGCACTGGCGGACGAAATAGCACCTCCGTTCGAGGTCAAACCGCTGACAATCAAGGTCGGCGTCGCACGCATCATCGTCGGCAAAGGAATAACGAATTGGGTGCCAGCAGCCGTGTCATTGTAAGAAATTGCCAGCCTGATCACTGCAGCCGTCGTACTCCATATCCAAGCCTGCCGCTGGCACTTCAGCAGCTCTTGCTGATAGTTCGGCACTTTATAAGCGGGTGCCGACGAACCCTGATAGAGCGCAACGTCGAACAATTCGAACACGTTGCCGACCGTGCCCAGGAAATTGAACTGGTTGGGCGAGCCGCAGAACCCGCCGGCCGTCCATGATCCCGGCGCTTGCTGGTAGTTCGCGCCGCTCACTAAGGCCCAATGGACAAGTAGCCCTCTCATGTTGTCCTTGGCCCATGCACCGCTCACGTCGCCCGGGACAGTGATGTATCTCACGACATCCTTGCCGGCCTCGGCCGCGGAGATGGTGTATTCCGCGGTGTAGGAGCGGCCGGCAGCCGGCGGACCATCGAACGTCGCGCTCCAAGTGCCGGCCGGAGCGTTGACGCCGAAGCGCAGCGTAACGGTTTTAGCGGCAGACGTTCCGAACAACAGATCGGCGACATCGAAGCCTTCCAGCGCGTGGTAAAATTGCAGAAAGCCGCCGGCCGCGATCGATGGCTGCGCACTCGTCACCGTGGCGCGGATGCGATAGGGCGACCCTCCCGGCGTCGCCTTGCTGAGTTGCTGCACCGATGCCGCGCCGGAGATGCCACCGCCGACGTAGGAAAACATATCGACCGGATACCAACCCGAAGCAATGCTGTCGGTCTGGCCGTTCTCCTGGCTGATCATCATCGCGCCGTTGACGACGTAGTTGTAACTTTCGTTATAGGGTTGCACGCCCAGATTGGCGCGGGCCTGCGCCTTGTCGGGCACGTCGAACAGATTGTAGGTCTTGAGGAGGAACGAGCCGAGATCGGGCTGCGGGCAGGCGATCACCCACTGCGTCGAGGTGCCGTCATTGTACCTGAAGTAGAGAATGCCGGTGTCGCTCTCCCACCACAGCGTGCTGTCGGCGACGCCAACCGGCGGCGTGTCGGAGACGATGACCGTGGCGGTGCCGGCGGGGCCGGGCGGACCAGTTGGCCCCGGCGGTCCTGGATCACCCTGGGGGCCTTGGGGGCCTTGCTCGCCTTGCGGGCCTTGCTCACCTTCGGGACCCTGTTCGCCCTGATCACCCTGATCACCCTTCGGGCCTGGCTCGCCCGGCGGGCCTGAATCGCCTTTGTCGCCCTTGTCTCCTTTCGGACCAGGCGGCCCTTCCTCCAAGGTCTGGATGATCGAAACCTCATCGCCGGAGATGACCTCCACATCGTCCGGCGGGTCCTGACTGATCGCGACCTCGTCATCGTTGTTGATCACAACAACTTCGATCATCGCGATGGCCCTACACCAAGCGTGAAGGTGCCACGCCAGACGCGGCTCTGCGCGCCATCTCTCGACCGGATCAGCGATTGATCGTATTCGCCTGCAGTGAGCCTTTCGAGATCCTCCTGTTCGATAATCAGCTCGAACTTGCCGTTCACGGCATCGAGCACGACAATCCGGCCGTTCTCCGTTGTCAGCTCCATCGCGACGGTGGCGTCTTCAGCGCGCGCCCGAAGCATCATGTGAAACGCCGAGCCGGTCAGATCGATCGGCACACCCGACACCGTCTGATAGACAAACACGCGCCGGAAGTCGGCGTCGCTTTCGGTCGAGATGTTGACGGTGGCAACCATGCATCATGCCGTCTTGATCTGAACATTGAATTGACCGAGCATGTCAAGCAACGCCGCCTCGGTCTGGTTGCCATCGACATCGCGCGGCCACGGGTAAGCTCGCTCCCCGATTTTCCCAACCCAGGCGACGTAATCAGGATCGTCCTCGGTCACGACCATCCGCTGGACGCTACCAAAGACGCGGCCGTCATCGGCGATCCAATACCAATTGCGAACGTCGAATGTCATGCTCTCCCTCCTCACATATACTGACCGCCGGTCGACGTCGCTCCAGCCACGTTGCCGGGGAAATGGTTGACGCCCTGTCCGGTGACGATGGTGCTGTTCATGTCGGCCTGATATTTCTTGCCGGTCACGTTGCCATAACCGGTCGTCGTGCCCATCGGATTGACCCACACACCGAGCATCGACGTGTAGCAGAACGCACCGGAGAAGCTTGCAGGTGCCGGGATATTCCACGTCGGCCTGGTGACCGGATTGAGGATGATCAGCGAATTGACCTGACACCAGAAGTGATACGTCGCGCTGCCGCTGATCGTGTGACTTCCGGTAAGACCGACGGTGCCGCCATCGGTCGCCACGATCTGACCATAGGCCGCAACACCCCACTCGATGTTGTTCACGGTGATGCCGCCATTGTTGCCATGCGACCAGAGACAATTGCCGTTGTCACCGACCGCAGGATTGCCGGCCGTGCAACTGATCTTGCAACCCTCCAACCAATAACCCGGACCTGCGCAAAGGATCGTCGTACCGAGATTATGCGTGAATTGAACCGACCCAGGTGAGCCAGGATTGCCTGTGATCTTCACGGCACCAGAACCGTTCATCAGCGGCAAGGAAATCTGACCATTATAGACGCCGTTGGCGACATGAATGGTGACCTGATAGCCGTTAAGATTGAAGCTCATCGTCACGTTGATGGCGTGCTGGACGGTCGCAAATGGCGTGCCGGGTGTCAGGCCATCATTCAACGTGTCACTGCCCGTGGTCGCCACATAGTAATCCAGCGAGGCCGACAACATCGAAACGGCATTCGCGCCGATCACAAAGAAGACGCTGCCATCATAGACCAGTTCAATAACGTCACCGGCCCAGAACTCACCGGCCTGAATGTCCTTGCCGCTGCGCTTCTTGATCGGCTTTGGCCCCAGCGCGTTGACATTGAGCACCGATGGCCCGGTCGGCGAATGCGTGACCAGCATCCGAACCGTCAGCCCATCGCGGTACGCTGTTGGAGCCGGATCGAGCGTCACCTGATAGGCGTTCGCCGTTCCGGCATCGACCCCGTAATTCGGCTTCTGCTGCTGCACGCTTTGCGCAAGCTGGGTCAGATCGGAATTGGCGGGCGTGATGCCGTTCTTATTGATCAGTGCGACGATCTCGCGCTGCGGATACTCAATCGATGCCGCGGGCGGGATGCTTCCAGCCTGACCGGTGGCTGGGTTTCCGTTGAGGTACGGGGCGTTGGGATCGCTCACGCCATAAGGCTGGTTGTATTGCATGCGCGCGTCCTCTCGCAGCGGCTCGCGAGAGCTGCTGTTGGTTCAGGTCAGAAAGAGGGTCGGTTTGCTAAGGTGTCCCGGCCATCGGGTCGTCGGGTGTCAGGCCGGAGTAATCGAAGATGATTTCGGTGTGCGCCGGCTTCCAGCGCTGCAGGATGCATTCAAGGTCTTCGGCGTGACCGATGCGCAGATGCGGATCGATACCGGTCTGGCCGCCGCCCGCACCGACCCGAAACCAGGTCAGGCTGGTCTTGTGGACGTGCACGGTCCAATAGAAGCGGTTCTCCGGCGGCCCGAGACCGTAGTTCGGCCATTCCGACAATTCACCATCACCGACCGGTTCGCCGTTCGGGTTGACGATCGGCGCATAGGGCCAAAACCAGGTTGGGCTGAACATCGGCACCGAGCCGTCGCCATAGACGCGATTGTCGCCGCAGCGGTCCAGCCCAACCATGAACGGGCGATATTCGCTGATGGTGATCGAGTAGCCGATCTCAGCCGCAACATCGATATAGAACTGGCGCGACTGCGCGCCGAGCAACGTCATCCGCATGACCAGCGCGCGCTGCCGCTCGCCGATGGTTTGCGGCGCGGAGTAGCAGGGATCGGGCAGACCCCAGTTGCGCTCCCAGTCCGGCAGCAGCTCCTGCGTGATGCGCGGAGCGCTTTCCTGCTCTAACAGATCGGCGGCGCGGCTATCGACGAAGCCCCAATAATCGCACAATCCATCGCAGACCTGCCACAGCACGCTGTCCATGGTGTGCTTCGGCCACGCCTGGCCCTGCGGCAACAGCTCAAGAAAGGCATCGCGGTAGTCGTCGCCCGATCTGCGCAGATGCCGATCGCTCATGGCACGTCATAGACGATGTTGCCGAGCACGGCCATGTGGCCCGGCGAGGGCATCACATAATCGTCGTCGCTGACCAGCCTGAACGACTGTACGCTCGGCGCATTCATGATCGCGTAGGACACCCAGGCCGCATAAATCGTCGCCCCTGGCGCCGCCATCTGATGCAGCATCTCGCGCAGGCTGGCTTCGATCTCGGCCTTGGTCTCGTCGGTGTTGGGCAGCTCGGCGATGCCGATATCGATGAACTGTTTGATCGGCGCGACCACGAAGCAGTCCTTGACCGTCACCGGCCGCATCTTGTCGATGTAGGCCGCGACCGCCTCGATGTCCTGGACCTCGGGCCAGCCGTCATTGGCGGCGCGCAGGTCATCCATCAGAAACCGCACCGTCATGGTGCCGATGCCCATTTCCTGCGGCGCCGCCCACGCCCGGGTGACGCCGGGCACCGCCAGCGCCCAATGCTCATAATCATAGGCCGCGCCGCCCATCGGCGGTTGCTGTATCCGGCGCAGAATGCGGTCGCGCAGCTGCTCATCTGTTTCGTCGTCGGTGCCGCGGGTCATCGTCACCACGGTGGCCATGGTGTCGACGCCGGGCACTGGCGGATAGATCGACAACGCGCTGTCGGCCGGCAGATTGCCGAACGCGCCGGGATCGAGCGCGCGGATTGGCCCGGTCACCGGAGAGCCGGCCGATGTGGTGATATCCTCAAGGGTCTCGAACGTCACCGCGTTATAGGGCGATGTTGAGCCGGGCGGCATGGCGACGCCGCTCTGCAGCTGGGTGTGGGCCGGAATCACGGTGCCGTCGATGGTGGCGGTGAAGCTCGCGGTGCCATACGCCAAGGTGGCCAGCTTGCGGCCTTTCGAGCCGTCGGCATTGACCAGCCAGATCTGGCCGTGGCGATCGAGCCATTCGGTCTCCGCGGTGTCGGGCAGCAGCTGCAGCGCCAGCCAGTCGATATATTGCAGCGTCAGATGACACAGCGCGCCCTGGTTGTCGGAGAGCACGCGCAGCACGCTGTTGGGCACGTTGGCGTCGGCGCCCGGCAGCGAGGCGCGCAGGCTGTCGCGCACGAGGCTCCGCACCTCGCGCAAGGCTGGCGTTTGCCAAGGCATCTATGACCCCGCTAATGCGTCCCAGAGCACGGCGTAGCGCAGCTCGATCTCGCGCTCCGGCCCGCGGTAAATCCGGATCAAGGCATCGATCCGCTGCTTGTCGATCCGCGACACCCAGACATCGAAGCCGGTGCAGATGCGCCGATCGACGAACGGCTGGATGGCGTCGCGGATGTACTGCTCGACCAGCACCACGGTGGCACCGTTACGGGAGGCCGGGGAATCGATCTTGGAGCGCCGCAGCAGCCACAGCTTCGATCCGATCGGCCAGCCATTCCACAACAGCTCGGCATCCATGTTGCCCCACCAACCGGCGCGGTCGGTCGAATCCGGGTCCGGCAGAATGTCGTCTTTGTCGGCGAGCGCGTCGGTGCCGAGCGCGACAATCACGGCGGTGGCCAAGGCCTGGGTGTCGTCGAGCGTGCCGTTATCCAGCAATGACCAGTCGACCGTGACCGAATATTTCGGAAAGACGTTGTTCTGGACCAGCCGGATGTCGGGAACGTTGATCTCGTTCGACATGGCTCATCCGACCCGTTCGAAGGCATGGGCACGCACCACGCCGTTGACGATCAGGTCGCCGTTCACAACCAAGTCCCCATCGATCACCAACCGGCCGTCTTCCGTCTTGCTGACGTGCGGGATGATGGAATTGATGTAGCTCATCACCGCGTTGACCGCGGTATCGAGCTGGCCCTTGGTGGCAAGGTGCTGCGCCGCGGTGGCCGGCGCGGCAGTCACCTGCTTGGTGAATTCGCCGAAGCCTTGGGTGAACTTGTCGCCCATGATCTTGACCAGCGGCCCGCCGGCCATCGGCGTGCCGTCCTCGCGCAACGCGGCACCGGGCTGTGCGGAGAAGGTGTGCGTGCCGGTCTTGTAGTTGATGGTCTGATCATGCACCAGATTGGTGGTGTCTTTGGTGACCTCCAGATATTGCTTGCCGCCCTTGTCGTAGCGTTTCTTCTGGCCCTTCGGCTTCTGGCTGCTCTGGCCGCCGCTTTCGCTGCCGCCACCGGCCCTCGCCTCGACGTTCCTGCCGCTCGATTGCTGCTGATCATCCTGCGGCGGCTCGCCAAGTTGGAACTTCAGTTTCTTGTCGGTGCGGCCGGTGATGAACACACCATCCTTGTTCATGTGGATTTGGTGCTGGAAATGGTCGAACATCGCGACGTCGCCCTTCTCCAGCTCTTTCAGCCGGTAGCGCCGATCGTCCATATTGCCGACCACCGGAAATGAGCGATTGCCGCCCATGAAGCTGACGAAAGTTTCGGCGCTGGCGGTGATGTTGCCGTTCTTGTCCTTGGTGGCGTCCATCACCACGCTGGTGAAGCCGTAATTCTGCGGCGCCTCGATCGCCTTCCTGGATTCGTTGGCCATGAAATGGCTGCTGGATTCCTGCATCGCCTTGCTGTCGTCGACGCCTTCCACGACGCTGCGGGCGCCGCCGGAGACGTAGCCGAGGAACGACGTGTTGAGCGGCGTGGCGCGATGCATTGCAATGCTCTCTCTATGTGGATGCTGTCGGTGCGGCCGGTGTCTCCGGCGCTGGCGGTGTCGGTGCCGGATCGCCGATGGTCTGCCCGCCGGGCTGGTTGGGGTGGCGGACATCCCAGCCCATGCTGTCGCGCAGCAGCCACGGCGCCACCACATCGAGCTTGGTCAGGGTGCCGGTGTTGCGATCCTGGGTGAAGGTGACGCGCTGGATCTTCATCGGCATGTCCAGCATCGCCATCGGCGAATAGACGTGAACGTCATCGCCGGGCTGCCACAACGATCGGCCGTCGCGCAGCCAGCCGTACACTACGATGGTTGCGGTGACGTTGGTGCCGTTGTGCCAGATCGCTTCATACTTGGCGCGGTTGCAGACTTCCGGCTGCGTCTTCACCGGCTGCTCGGCCGGCGTGATCAATTTGGAGAACATCGAGCCCGACATGCCGGTGACGCTGCATTTCAGCTCGCTGGCCGCGGTGCCGGAATTGTCGTCGCTGGCGGCGTGCTGGCCGATCACCTTGTGCTCGGTATAGACGTGCTCATGGCTGATCACGCATTGGCACGACTTGATGTTGATGCCCTCGATCAGCTCGCTGACGATGGTGCCGGTGTGCTCGCCGATCAAAAGGAAGCTGCCGTGCGCATCCGAGCCCATCACCACGCCGCGCGGGCGCGCGATGCGCTCGAGGAAATCCCAGACCAATTCGCCGGGATTGTTCTGCAATTTCGGGAATGGCGTCAGGTCCGGCGACCCGACTACCTTGATGCCGACGCCGTAGGGCGCGACCACTTCCTGCGCGACCTGGACCACGTTCTTGTCGTCGAAATTCCCGGTCTTGGTGTCGACGCTGGATTTCGCCGCGTTGGCGGTCAGGCTCTTGCCGATCAGCATCACGCCGTGCTGGGTGGCGTCATAGGCCACCTGACGCACTTCGATGAAACCGGTGATCGCGAGCTGGCCGGCGAGCAGGATGGTGCACTGATCATCCGGCTTGAACTGCAATTTCTGCCACAGCGGCACCCTGCCGCGCGCCGTCGTCACCTCGGTGTCGCGCTCGGCCGCGGTGAACTTGAAATGGCTGAAGGCTTCCGCCCAATCGCTCGAAACCTCGACGGTCTCCCAATCTTCGAAGATCAAGCCGGCGACCACCAGCTGCGCGACTTCCTGGGGTCGCGGCATGTGATCTCCTTAAGGTTCGCTCATTGCGACAGCGCCAAGCCCTCGGTCGGGCAGAACGCCGGATGCACGATCTTGTTTTCCTGCCGCACTTCATCGGCGCGCGAGGCGTCGTCATAGAGCCGATAGGACAGCATCAGCGATGGCAGCACCGCGGCGAACTGGTAGCGCAGCATGCGCGGCAACGGGCGCGCGGTCTCGACCAGATGATTGGTGATCGCCGCCTGCAGCCGGATCAACGCCTGATAGGTCATCGAATCCATATCGTCGGCCGCGATCTCCTCGGCCTCGGCGAAGGGCTGCGCCATCTCGTTCTTGATCAGCGCGACGCTCTGCCGGCTGACGAACTCCATCCGGGCGATGATCGCGGCCTCGGTGGCGAGGCAAAACCGCACACTGGCGTTCTTGACCAGGATGCCGCCCAACGTCGCGGTGGTCTCGGCATCAAGCTGGCGCCGCACGCTCTCGATCTGCTGCAGCGTGGACCCGGCGAGCCGGGCGTCGTCAAAGCAGGCATCGAGCGATGGCCCGATGTCGTCATGGATCAACAGCTTCAAGGCATTGGCGCGGGTGTCGCCGATCGTGGTGCGGGCCTGCGAGCCGGCGCGGCCCTTCGGCGGCACGGTCGCGATCAGGTTGGCCAGCATGCGGTCGACGATGCCGGCGGCTTCGATGGCGTCCTGCCGCTTCATGCGTTGACCCCGGCCGGCGGATTAGCCAGCACGCGCTGCGCCTGGTTGCGCAGGTTTTGGCTCTCATTCATCAATTTGCCAGCGGTATCGATGGCTGGCGTCCAGGTCTGCGGATCGAGGCCTTGCTCTTGAAACGTGATATCGAACACGCAATAGCCGCCGAGCTTTTCTTCCTCCGTAATCCGATAGCGCGGGCACACCACGATCTGGTCGCCCAAGGTCGGCAAGCGCAGCCGGCCCGGGCCTTCCTCCTCCAGCGCCGCGATCAGGCGGTTGCGCGCCAGCTGATAGTCGCGGCGATACAGGATGTCGTTGGCGGCGTCGTCATAGGGATAGACGATGCAATAGGCGCGGATCGAAAACGTGCGCGCGACGCGGCCCATGTCCTCGGCGTAGGGCAATTCCTTTTTCGGAAACACGTGTTCGACGATGCTGCGGCCGCCTTCCCGGCTGTTGACCTCGCAATGGAAACGCGCGTTGCGGAATGACGCCGGCATATAGCGGTTGCGCCACGCCGTTGGCAGATCGAAGATCGTCGCCATCGATCATTCCTAGATGTTCATCGGTTCTTCGTTGGTCGCCGAGCGCTTGGCCGGCTCCATCTGGGTCTGCCGGTTGACCTCGACTTCCTTGAACAGGCCGCCGCCCTCGGCGCCGACTTTGGTGCCCTTCGGCGCGTTGACGTCGACGCTGATCTTGCCGGTGCCCTCGACCTTGGTGGCGTTGGCCTGTGCGCGATCGACTTGGGCGCGATCGGCGATGGCCTGCTGATTACGTGCCGCGAAGGCCGCGCTCGCACCGGTCGAAAATTCAACGCCGCGCCGCCGGCCTTCCCAATAGTTGTAAACCTCGCTCGATCCTGGCACCGCGACGCGACCGGGCAGATGGGTGCCGGGATCGCCCTCCATGCCTTGGTTGGTGCGGCCTTGGATCAGGTTGCTGCCACCGCCGACCGCCGCCACCTGTTTGTCGAATTCTCGCTGCTGCGCCGGGCTGATCGATTTGGCGCCCATGCCCGGCTTGTTCATCGCGTAGAAGCGGCTGTTCAGTTCATCCTTGAGGGTGTAGCCGGGCACTTTTTGCCGGATCATCGAGACCCGGTTGTACAGCGCCTCGACCGTGGCGGCGCCGCCGCCCTCATAGGCCTGCAGTTGCGACAGCTTGGCCTTGACTGCCGGATCGTTCAGCTCGGCCATCAACGGCGCGCGCTGCTCTTGCAGGTATCCGCCGCCACCCTTGCCCCCGGCTGGCGTATCGCCCGCGCGTTGGCCTCCGCCCGGGCCTGCGGTCTGACCGTTGTTGGCGACTTGGCTGCGATCCCAATCCGGACGGCGCGCTGTAATTTGCGAGGCTGAACGCCATTGCGTCGACACGCCGCCTTGTCCGGACGCGGTGCCGCCTTGGTTGCCGCCGAGCATTTCGTACTCCAGTTCACCGGTTCGCGGATTCTTTCGCGTTGAACCGGTAAGAAAACCGACATGCCCGCCGGTCTGGCCGGCGCTGCGGCCCCGCGCCAATATGCCGATGTCGCCCGGCTGCACGTTTCCCGGTTTGACCGCCGAGCCGTAATTTAGAAAACTCGTTGCAACCAGCGAGCCGGAGCCCTTCATGCCGGCCTTCGCAAGATTGGAATTGACGAATGCCGCGCACCACGCCGTGGTTGCCGGATTAACCTTGATGCCGTTCTCGCGGAAGAAACCGCTCAGTTTGGTCTGATCGCGGATTTCATCTTCGCCGAGATGTTGCCGCGCGAAGGCCAGCGCCTGCGCCGGACCGGCCTCGCCGTTGCCGGAGGCCTGATTGCCGGCGGGTGAAATGCCGCCGCCGACGTCGCTGCCATTGGGCGCGCCGCCG